>NZ_JAYWLC010000002.1:0-425934 GCF_040297545.1 Thioclava kandeliae | reverse complement strand
CAGCTCGGCCCGCCAGTCAGCACGAGGCCCGCTATGAGCTACACCATCAGTTGGGACACGATCCCCGCAACAGAACGGCATGGTCGAGCGCTTCATCCGGACCTTGAAGGAGCAGTGCGTGCATCGCCACCGCTTCGAGAGCATCCAGCACGCGATGCGCGTCATCGGCGACTGGATCAGCTTCTACAATAACCGCCGCCCTCATCAGGCCCTTGCCATGCGCACGCCTGTCGAGGCATTCAGATTAGCGGCCTAACCTGAGCAGATTCAGCTGGGTCAATATAGGTGCGCTGCTGCAAGGTCGAACGTCCGGTTCCGGGAAGTTGGCAAGTTTCCGGTAGTCGGAGCGAATGGTGGCTGCGGACCGGTCCTTCCACATCAGATGGCAGCAATGCGCGGTTCGCACGCTTACATCCCTTGCGCAGCATTGGTGCAGAAAGGCTCAAAGCAGTCCTTTGCTGAGGAATGGATGAACGGCGGCTCTCCGGTCAGTCTTAGCAATACTGCACGGTCAACGTTATCAAGAACAAACGGCAGTTTGCTGAGAATATGCATAAATTCCGGCAAAAGCTTCGAGGAGTGCTAATGTCTCGTTAGAAAGCACCGTAAAAAGGTAAAGCCTTCATTCTCTCTTCGTCTTCTTTGACGGCTTGAAGATCGTTCTCTGTTGGCAACAGATCTCGTTCCCGAAGTAGCGCCAGCGCTGATCTTCGTGGATTACGAACATTATCTTTTGTCCAAGCTTTTCTTCGAGCGTTTAGATAGCCACGTTTGTTCAAGAGCTCAGCCAACTCTCGATCCGGAAGGTTTAAATTGGACGGGCGCTCCAACAAAACGTGCGCGATATATTCTTGTATTTCTTTAGCTTTGAGTTGCCGCACTTTGCCTGACTTTTTCCCACCCCGACGAGAACTCGACACAGCCTTCGGCGTGGTCTCTTTTTTCGGAATAGCCTTCAACTTTCGTTTTGTGCCCTCCTGGATGTTGATCACACTTTTCTCTCCATTCCTGACATCAGAATAGAACAGCTTCTTTCCAATGATACGGTTACGCTGAAGAGAAAATATGTGTAGATCCGGGGCTTCCTTCCAAAACGCTTTCGCATCCACCGGCTGCCTGAATAAGCGCGTCGAATCATACACAAGCAAAAACGCATCATTATCCCAAGCATAAGCTACAGCGTTCCCTAGCTCGGAACTTTTCCATGGGTGGCCCGACTTTCCGACAGACTTCGTTTCCGAATAAACAGCCACGACCATGAAGCCTTTCTTGTCAGCAAATTCCTCCAAGAGAAGGCGCTGCTTTTCTAGGTTGGTTTGTCCCTCCTGCTTAAGAGTAGAAACTCGTGTATATATTACACATTTATTATTTATTTCAGGGTGTTGCTTAGGTGCCATGTGGTTTCTTCAGGTGCGGCATTTAAGTGACGATTTGTCGCCCGCATCTGAGCTATTTGGATTGGGGGAGCGCAAAACTTCACCGGTATCGCAACAGCCTTAGGCGGGTATTTCTACTTATAGCAAGTTGACGCGCAACCATCCGACAAAGGCACGGCAAAAATTACAAATTTTGCACCTTATTGAGAGTTTTGCCATTTTGAGCGGCCGACTTTCATCAATCGTTCATCTCTGATCTGATCACGCTCAGCTTCAAAGTCTACCTACTGATCTTGCCCTTAAAAGGTGGACTGCTCAACTGTAGCGGTCCAAGTAAAAGCGCCAGCACGAAACATCTCAGAGCCACAGAGAGAAAACCCAATTCGTTTAACAGACTAATTCGGATCATCCGTCAGGCAAGCTCCCGTTCTTGAAGCGTGGAAACGAGATTAGCGCCGAAGTGCGATGCAAGTAATTCCCGCAAGGCCAGCAGCGATTTACGGAGACGCGGACTACGGCGTCGACATTCTGACACAGTGGGCCCATCAACTGCGTGAGCAGTTTGAGCTGACTTAAAGCCACATCTGTTACTCGTGCCAAAAATTATCGAAACAGGCACAGTAAATATTCTCATCTTGCTACGTCAGAATGCACGTTGACGATTTGCAGATCCGGTTGGCAGACTTGGGTAGTCAATTAGCAAACCTAGCCTAACACTTTCTCCAAGATCATCTAGGCCCTCCGGCTCATGGCTCCAACTCCATGCGCCTCAATCCACTCATATGAGGCCCCAATTCCAGAGGCCCGACCATCCGGTGTCGTTAAGGCACCGCAACAGGGAGTCATGTCCGGTGACGAACGATCTCAAAACCATGGATCGCCGATCCTTCTTGAACCATTCGATCGGCTTCACGGCCGCACTCGGCACAACGTCCCTAGGGCTTAGTCTCGCTGCATCAGGTCCCGCGCAAGCGCAGACCAAACCGCTGGTGATTGCGGCGCCCGCCACCCCGCAGTCGCTCGATACGGAGTTTGACGGCTCGCTCGGCACTCTCGATATGATCGGCTGCCTCTATGACAGCCTTGTAGCGTTTGAAACTATACCTGACCCCGATATCGAAGGCGTCCTGCGCGAGGATGTCGCCGATTATCCGCACCTTCCCGGCGGTTTGAAGCTCAAAGGAAAGCTCGCCGAGAAGTGGGCCGTAGCGGAGGATGGCACCTGGGCCGAGTTCGATCTGCGGCAGGGCGTCATGTCCAACTGGGGGAACGAGCTGACGGCGGCGGATGTCGTCTGGACATGGGAACGGAAATTCGCCCTTGGAGCCATCGGCGGTTTCTTTACCAAGCTCCTTGGAATGTCCGGTCCTGAAAACGTGGCCGCAGTCGACAAATATAAGGTCCGCTTTACCCTGCCGCAGGCCAATCCGCTCCTGATGAAGCTGCAGGTCAATCTCTACAACAACATCCTCGACTCGACGAAATGCAAGGAAATGGCCACCGCGGATGACCCATGGGCGCGCGATTTTCTCGCCAATGAAAGCGCAGGCTTCGGTCCATATAAACTGGCACAGTTGGTGCGCGGACAGCAGGCCATGTTGGTCGGGCGCGAGGATTACTGGGGCGGGGCTCCTGCCATCACGCAGGTCGTCTATAAGGAGGTCCCGACCTCGGCCACCCGTGCGTCCCTCGTGCAGGGCGGGGCTGTGGATATCGCGCTGGTGCTGCAACCGCTGGAAATCGAGCAATTGCAGAAGGCCACCGGTGTCAGCGTTGCCTCGATCAAGGCCTCCCCGATGTTCTGGGCCGAGCTGAACACGAAATTCGAGCCCTTCGACAAGATCGAGGTGCGGCAGGCGATGAACTATGCCTTCCCGAAGGAACAGGTTCTGGAGACCATTTATCGCGGCACCGCGACGCTGATGGATGGTCCCATGCCGTCGATCTATCCCGGCTTCAAACCGACTGCGCAATACAAGCAGGACCTTGAAAAGGCCAAGGCACTTCTGGCGGAGGCAGGGCTGCCGGAAGGGTTCTCGTCCACCTTGGCTTACAACGCGGGCGACCCCATCCAGGAGCCGATGGCGATCCTTTATCAGACGGCGCTGCGCGAAATCGGCGTGGAAATCTCTCTGAAGAAAATTCCGGCTGGCACCTATTTCAACGAGGTCTCGGGCCGCACGCAGCCGATCATCTTCTTCACCGATACGCCATGGTGCCCAGATCCCGGCTATTCGATCCAGCTTTACTTCGACAGCGGGACCTTCTCGAACTACGGCAACTACAAGAACGATCGTGTTGACGAACTCCTCATCCAGGCCTCGAAGACCGCCGACAATGCCGCCCGTTTCGAGATGATGGCGGAAGCCGAGAAGATCATAGGAGAAGAAGCGCCATGGGTGTTCATTTCCTATCCGAATTTCACGGTAAATATGCGCTCGAACGTTAAAGGCATGACCTATTACACGTCGAATAATCTGCGTTTCCAAGATTTCACCTACGGCTGATCGCCTTCCGGTCAGGGCTGTTATGCCCTGACCCACCACTCCCCGATAGGAAGTCACCATGAGCCTTCAGGACACCAGTTCCGACTTTGTCGGGACCACGGCTTCCATGCCGCGCCACCCCTTTCGCGCACGCCTTAGATTTCTTGCAGATGTCGCGAGGGTCAGACCCGATTTCGCTCTTGGCTACGGGTTGATTGCGCTCATTATTGTGCTTGCCGCTTTTGCGCCGTGGATCAGCCCTTACGATCCGGTCGCCGCAGACCCGACATCCTATCTTCAGCCGCCCAGCTGGGCGCATCCCTTTGGCACGGACAACACCGGTATGGATATCGCCACCCGGCTTATCTATGCCCCGCGCATCGACCTTGCGATTGCCCTGCTTGGCACGGCGGCCTCGGCGCTGATCGGCATCCCGCTGGGGGCGCTTGTGGGCTATTATCAGGGCACGCCACGCGGCAAGGGGTTGTTTGCGGGCGCCGTCATGCGCGTGGCCGATGTGCTGCAGGCATTTCCCGTCTTTGTCTTCGCCATCTGCCTGGTTGCCGTATTCGGCCAGTCGATCGCCTCGATCGTTGCGGCCATCGCCTTCGTCAATATCCCGATCTATCTGCGGCTCATGCGCACACAGGTGCTGACGCTGCGCAGCATGCGCTTTGTCGAGGCAGCCTATGTCGCCGGTGCCTCGGACCTCACGATCCTGATCCGCCATATCATCCCGAACTCCATCGCGCCAGCGCTCTCGCAGCTTTCGATGAATATCGGCATGTCCATCCTGCTGACCGCGGCGCTGTCTTTCGTGGGCGCAGGCGTCGAGGCGCCGACGCCCGAATGGGGGTCGATGATCGCGGCAGGGTTCCAATCGGTCATGACGGGGCAATGGTGGCCCTCGGTCTTCCCGGGCCTTGCTCTTGGCATCTGCGTCTTCGGCTTCGCACTTATCGGGGGCTCGATCGAAGTTCTGGCCGACCCCACTGCCCGTCGCAAGCTAGCACAGGATGCACAGCGCCGTCTCATGCGTAAGGGAGTCTGACATGCAGATCATCCGCTATATCGGCAAGCGCCTTCTTTATGTCATTCCGCAGCTTTTGGGGATCCTCTTCATCAGCTTCTTCCTCATCAAGCTGATCCCGGGCGACCCTGCGGTGCTTATGCTAGGCCCCAATGCCACAGCCGAGGCTGTCGCCAAACTCAGGACCGAGATGGGGCTTGATCAGCCGGTCTTCAACCAATTCCTGATCTATCTCAACAACGTTGCCCATGGCGATCTGGGCATGTCGTGGCAATCGGCGCGACCGGTGCTGAGCGACCTTCTGGACCGCTTTCCAGCGACGCTGGAACTGGTGACGCTGTCGCTGATCGTTGCGGTGATTGTCGGTATGGGAATGGGGATCGCCTCTGCGATGCGCCCCAAAGGCATCCTGCGCAAGATCTCCAACTATTACGGGCTTCTGTCCGGAGCCGTGCCGGATTTCTGGCTAGCACTGGTGTTCATCTTCATCTTCTACTCAACCCTGCATTGGGCGCCCGCGCCGCTTGGCCGTTACTCGATCATGCTGCTACCGCCCGAGACGATCACCGGCTCGGTGCTGATCGACAGCCTGATCACCGCGCGGTTCGATGTGTTCTTCTCGGCGCTGGCCCATCTAGCCCTGCCGGTCGCTACGCTGGGGCTCGTGAATGCAGGCCCGATCCTGAAAGTCACGCAAAGCTCTATGGATCGCGCGCTTGCCTCCGATTTCATGGCCTATGCGCGGATGAACGGGCTGCCGCCCAAGATGATCCGCAAACAGGCGCTGCGGGCGGCTCTGCCCAATATCATCACCATCATCTCGGTGCTCTACAGCTTTACCGTCGGCGCGGCGGTTCTGGTCGAGATCGTCTTCGGCTGGGGCGGTGCCGGACAATATGCGGTGTCGGGCGTGCTCAATGCCGACCTCAATCCCGTGCTGGGCTTTGTGGTGTTCTCGGCCGCGCTCTCGCTCATCGTCTATCTGGTGGTGGATCTTCTCTATTACGCACTCGATCCAAGAACGCGGGGCTGACCATGACCATCCATCACAGCGAAACCCTGATCACGCCCGCCCTGCAGCTTGACCATATCAGCGTGGAATATCCCCGCTATGGCGAAAGCCCCCATGTCGCGATCCGAGACCTGTCACTGACCATCGCGCCCGGCGAGATCCTCGCGCTGGTGGGGGAAACCGGCGCGGGCAAGACCCTGCTGGCGCGCACGATCATGGGCGCCATCCCGGGTGGGGGCGACAGAACAACCGGAGAGATGGCCTATAATGGCCGCCCCTTCTCGGATCTCGGAGCGTCGGACAGCCCGATCAAACCCGCACGCGACATCTCGATGATCGTGTCGAACCCGAGACGCGAGTTGAACCCCGTGCTGACCGTCGGCCAGCAGATCACCAATGTCATCCGCCACCATCTCAGGCTTTCGGCCAAGGAGGCGCAGCATCGCGCCCTTGAAATGCTGCGAGCTGTTTCGATCCCAGATCCCGAACGCCGGATGGATGCCTATCCCCATGAACTGTCAGGAGGCATGGCACAACGGGTGGTTATTGCGATCGCACTTGCCTGCGATCCGGGGCTGGTCATCTCGGATGATGCCACCTCGGCTTTGGATGTGACTGTGCAGCTACAGGTGCTAGAGCTGCTGCAAAAGATGGTCAGCGGCAAGGACGTGGCAGCTTTGGTCATCACCCGTGATATCGCGATCGCGGCGCATTTCTGTGATCGCGTGGCGATCCTCTATGAGGGGGAACTGGTCGAGGTCGCCCCGCGGGAGGCCTTTTTCGACCGGCCGCATCACCCTTATTCCATTCTGCTGATGGCCGCCTTCGCCCATAGTCCGGAGCTGCGTGCGGCATGGACGGCAGAGCCGCTGTCCAGCGACCCGCCCCGCCCCGCCTGCAGCTTCGCTCATCGCTGTGTGCGACGGCAGTCGCGCTGTTTCAGCGAGGCGCCAATGCTGCGCACCACCGCGGACAACCGGCTGACCCGTTGTCATTTTCCGGTGGAGGGCTGACCCATGACACTTCTGAGTGTGCAAGATCTTGTGAAACATTTCCCGATCAGTGGGGCTTCGAAGGTGGTGAAGGCGCTGAACGGCGTCACGCTGGGTATCGAGCGCGGAGAGACGCTCTCCCTTGTCGGCGAATCCGGTTCGGGGAAAACTACGGTCGGACGTGCGGTCGTGGGCTTGATGGAGCCCACTTCGGGCGAGATCGTCTTTGACGGTAAACCCTTGAGCTGGCAGCGCAATATCCGCAGTCCGGAATTGCGCGGGCGTATCCAGTTCGTCTTTCAGGAACCCGCAGAGAGCTTCAACCCGCGCGAACCGGTCTTGCGCGCCATTATGGAACCCCTGCGCTATCTCGCCATCTCGCGCCATGACCGCGAGGTTCGTCTGCGCGAAGTGCTCGAGCTGATCCGTATGCCGCTGGCACTGGCCCAGCGGTTACCGGGCGATCTGTCACCGGGCCTCTTGCAACGCGCAGCCATCGGGCGTGCGATCATCACCCGCCCCGATCTCGTCGTGCTGGACGAACCGACCTCGGCACTGGACCCGACCGCACGGGCCGAGATCGTAGATCTACTGCGAAACCTGCAACGAAAGCTGGAAACCGCGTATCTCTTCATCTCGCATGATCTCAATACTGTGCGTTTTCTCAGCGACCGGATCTGCGTTCTCTATCTTGGGTCGGTGATGGAGGTCGGCCCGGCAGCTAAGCTCTTCAACGATCCCCGCCATCCCTATTCGCTCGGGCTCATGGATTCCGTGCTGCTGCCCCACCCCAGCCTGCGCACAGCCGCACGGATTTCGCTGTCAGGCGAGATCCCCTCGCCCGTCGACCTGCCCTCCGGCTGCCCCTTGGCCTCGCGCTGCCCTCTGGTCGAAAGTGCCTGCACCCGCGAGATGCCCGCCTCGGACTATCCCGAAACCGGTCATCGCGTGCATTGCCTCAACCATCACCAACGTGCCAACCGCACTCAAGGCCCCGACCAGTTCGCTCGCTTCCGCGAACTGTCCGATGCCATGCTGAGACAGGGCTTACCACTAAACGAACCGGCCTGAGCGCCGCGATTGCTATCATAAGGATACGAGTATGGAACTGACAGGTCGCAAGCTTCTCGTCACAGGAGCACAGCAGGGAATCGGCGAAGCCGTGGCACTGGCTGCAGCAAAAGCGGGCGCGGATGTCGCGCTGAATTACCTTGATGGTCAGGCCGAGACCGAAGCACTGGCCGAAAAGATCACCGCGTTGGGGCGCAAGGCGGTGGTGCTTCAAGCGGATATGTCCGAAATCGCCGCGCTTCCCGATCTGGTGGCGCGGGCCGCTGGCGGGTTAGGCGGGCTGGATCTGCTATGCAACAATGCCGGTATCTACCCGCGCATTCCCTTCTTGGAAATGACTGAAGAAATCTGGGACCAGACCCTGACCATCAACCTCAAAGCCTATGCCTTTCTAGCCAAAGCCTTTGCCAATCATCTGATCGCTTCGGGCGGAGACGGCGCAATCGTATCGATGACATCGCTTGCGGTGCAGGGATGGCTCGATTCGGCGCATTACGCCTCTTCCAAGGGCGGCATCGTCTCACTGACGCGCTCTATGGCGATGGAACTCGCCCCTTATGGCATCCGGGCGAATGCCATAGCGCCCGGCATCATCGACACGGCCCAGCCACGCTATGGCTACACCGAAGACCAGCTGAAGGATCTGGTTGCGGGCACTCTGGCCAAGCGCTTCGGCTCTGCCGCCGAGGTGGCGGACACCGCAATCTATCTTCTCAGTCCGCAAGCCAGCTTCGTCAATGGACAGGTCATGCATGTCAACGGCGGGGCTTTCTTCGCCTAAACGAAAGGGACTTTCATGGATATTGGTGTTTTTCTCCCCAATGGCCGCAACGGCTATATGATCTCCAAGGCCTCGAAGCAGTTCGACCCGAGTTTCGAGCAGAATCTGGAGATCGTGCACAAACTCGACCGCTACAATATGGAATTCGGCCTCTCGATGGTGAAATTCCGCGGGTTCGGCGGAGAGACCGGTTATTGGGATGCCGCGCTCGAAAGCTTCACGCTGACGGCTGCATTGGCTGCGGCCAGCAAGAACGTCAAGCTCTTCGCCTCCTCCGCTATCCTGTCGCTTCCTCCGGCAGTTGTGGCACGCATGGCCGCGACGATCGACAACGTTGCCCCAGGCCGGATCGGAGTCAATATCGTGACTGGGTGGCAACCGGCGGAATATACCCAGCAGGATCTTTGGCCAGGGGACGCATATTTCGGCTACCGTTACGATTACGCGTCCGAATATTGCACCATCCTGCACGAATTGTGGGAGACAGGGGTCAGTGACTTCAAGGGCGACCACTTCACGATGGAAGACTGCCGGATGCGTCCGATCCCGCGCAACAAGATCGAGATCGTGGCTGCGGGCCAGTCGGCACGCGGGATGCAGTTCGCGGCCGAACATGCGGATTACAGTTTCACCTTCTGCACCGGTGTGAACACGCCCACCGCCTTCAGTGGCACAAATGCGAAACTGGCGGAAGCGACGCAGGCAAGTGGACGCGATGTAGGCTCCTACGTTCTCGTCATGATCATCGCCGAGGAAACCGATGCCCTAGCGCAGGCCAAGTGGCAGAAATATTCTGATGCTGTCGACACCCAGGCGCTCAGCTGGATGGCAGAACAATCCGGTCGTGACAAGGACGCCTCCGAGACGTCTTCCGCCAAGCGGATCAACCTCCCTGTGGGCGCCGTCAACCAGAACACCGGCACACTTGTCGGCAGCTATGCCAGCGTTGCAAAGATGCTCGACGAGATGGCCGCTGTGCCCGGCACGAAGGGCATACTCCTGTCCTTCGACGACTACGACACAGGGCTCGATATCTTTGGCGAAAAGATCCAGCCTCTGATGCGATGCCGCCAAACAAAACTTGAAACCGTTTGAGATTTTGAGTTCCCATCGCGCATCAACGGCAATACTTGTAAGTCCTGGTGCGCGATAGACCTTCTGCCAGAACTCGGCTTGCGCTCGCGGGCCTTATCGGCCAACTCGCCATGTAGTCGATGCTCGTCAAACCCTATTTTGATAGAGCCGACGATCGCTAACGCGAACGCTGCGATCTTAGCACATCCCTACCCGACACACGTCACAGCAGCCGGTGCCCTCAGCCTATCGAAACAAGAGAAGAGCTGACATCATGCCACCTTTCAAAGACAGTCCCGGCGCACCTTTCCTTCGAGAACGCATCGGGGTGCTAGCCTACCTGAAAATTTAAAGTGATATCGCCTCCGAGGATAGCAGCCCACGCATCACCGCTCGGCGTTTCGGGCGATTTTCGGGACGTGATTCGGGTGCCGAAGCAATGTGCACTTCGTTGCCCAAGCTTGCTTCGGCAACGACTAAAAGCTACGTTGTAAAAATATTTTGGTGTCAGAAAATAGGCCAGATCAGGTGTCAGACTAAAAGCTAAGTTATTGATTTTATTATGACCATGTAGAGTTCAAACCTCTCCGGCAGCACCACTAAAGCCACCTCACAGAAACCGATTTGAGCGAGTATAGCTATGCTCATCCGTTTCCGGAGCGGATCTTTTTCACATCTCCAATCCCCTGCAAATTCCGGCGTCTTTAGGATTTCCGTCATGGAACAGCGCCTGCGCGGAGGCGCGCATTGTGTTTTGTGCCGCGATGGTAACAATGTCCGTCGTGAGGAATTTCGAGGGGGCAAAAAGCGATGGGGCTGCATCGGGGGGTCAAGCTGCGCCATGTGCGGGCATTTCTGGATGTGATCGACCAAGGCTCGATTTCGGCGGCCGCGCGCGGTCAGGGCATTTCACAGCCTGCACTGTCGAAGACATTGGCCGAGCTGGAGGCGATGCTGGAGGTGGAGCTTCTGTCGCGCGAGGGCCGCAGCGTGGGCCTGACGCCCGCAGGCCGCGCCTTCCGCCGTCACGCCCTACAAGCGCTGCAGCAGCTGGACACCGCCGTGGTGGCGGCCCAGGGAGGCACCTCATCGGATATGCTCAATGTGGGCCTTCTGCCCACCGTATCGGGCGGCATCTTCCCCCGTGCTGCACTCGAATTTGCCAAGGATCATCCGGGGCTCCGGATGTCGATGCTGACAGGACCGCACGGGTTCCTGCTGGGCCAGCTGCGCGACGGGCGGATCGATCTCATGGTAGGCCGGATGCCTGCACCCGAAGACATGCCGGGATTGCGTTTCGATTTCCTCTATCACGAGGAAATCGTGCTGGTGGGGCGCGCAGGCCACCCGCTGGCGGGCGCAAGCGGCGCACAGGTGCTGCAACAGGCAGAGCTGATCCTGCCCACGCAGAAATCCATCATCCGGTCTACAGTGGACCGCTTCCTGCTGTCGGCGGGAATCACCGAACCGAAGATGCGCTTCGAGACGGTTTCTCTGGCACCCGGTCTGGGGCTGGTCGAATCCTCGGATCTCTTGTGGTTCATCTCGCGCGGCGTGGTGCGCCGCGAGATTGAAAGCGGCACGCTGGAGGTAATAGATCTGGGAGCGCCCTTCCTTGCAGGATCGGTCGGGCTGACCATGAAGCAAAGCACTGCGGACAGGTTCGAGATTGGCGGGCTGGCCGAGGCTTTGCGTCACCAGATCATGCTGTCGGGACTGGAGCTGCCGCGCGAAAGACAGCTTGAACCATAACCCCCTTGTTATATTTCCCTCCGTGCTTTGTATTGGCCCCACACGCGGGCTTATGAAAAAACAACGCTCGGAGGACTATTCATGCACAGTTTTGATCGTATGGGCCGCAAGGTCCATTACCGGCTTGACGGGCCGGAAGACGCACCCGTTCTGGTGCTGTCGAATTCTCTCGGCACCGATCTCCGGGTCTGGGACGCGTTTTTGGCGGCCCTTCCGGGCCAATGGCGTGTGCTGCGTCTGGATAAACCGGGTCACGGCCTGAGCGATGCGCCCGCAGCCGATCTTACGATTGCCGAGCTGGCCGAAGATATCGCGGCGCTCTGCGACGCCTATGGGCTAAGGGATCTCAACTTCGTGGGCCTGTCGATCGGCGGCATGATCGGCCAAGAACTGGCCGCCACCCGCCCCGATCTGATGCGCGCGCTGGTGCTGATGGATACCGCCGCCAAGATCGGCACACCCGAGATGTGGACCACCCGCATCAACGCGATCCGCGAGAACGGGATCGTGTCGCTCGAGGCCGCGATCCTCGAGCGCTGGTTCGTGCCCGCTTTCCGCAAGACCGACCAGTTCGCGCTATGGCGCAACATGCTAATCCGCACCGATGACTTCGGCTATACCGCCTGCTGTGCGGCGATTGCGGCGGCGGACCTCACCGAGAGCACCCGCGCCCTGACCCTGCCGGTGATGGCAATGGCGGGCGATCAGGATGGCTCCACCCCGCCCGATCTGGTGCGGGCGACGGCCGCATTGTGCAATGCCGAGTTCCATCTGATCGAGAATGCGGGCCACCTGCCCTGCGTCGAACACCCCAAACACACGGCCGAGCTTATCGCGGCCTTCTTCAACAGGATCTGACCATGACCGAGAAAAGCTTCCGCTATGACAAAGGCATGGAAACCCGCCGCTCCGTGCTGGGCGATGCCCATGTGGACCGCGCCGAAGCGGGCAAAACTCCGTTTGACGAGCCCTTCCAGACGCTGATCACCGAGACCGCTTGGGGCAATGTCTGGTCGTCGGATAAAATTACCAAACGCGAACGCTCGATGCTGACACTGGCGCTTCTGGCCGCCACGGGAAATTTCGAGGAGATCCCGATGCATGTGCGCGCCACCGCCAATACCGGTGCCTCGCGTGACGATATCATGGAAGCTTTCCTGCATGTGGCGGTCTATGCCGGCGTGCCGAAGGCCAACCATGCGATCAAATTGGCAAAGCAGGTCTTTGCCGAACAGGAGGAGGAAGGCAAATAATGACCCACCCGCTGGCAAGACTGCAGGCCGATCAGGGCCCGCTGATCCCGCGCAACCGCGAGATCCACCCCGTCCCTTACGATCCGGGCTACAAGACATCGGTGGCACGCTCGCCCAACCAGCCGCTTCTGGCGATGGAATCCGGGCTCTCGGAGGAAACCGGTCCGACCTTCGGCCACTCGGCTTTCGGGCAATATGATAACAACCTGATCCTCAACTGGAACCGTGGCGCCGCCCCCGCCATCGGCGAGCGGATCATGATGCATGGCCGCGTGCTGGATGAAAACGCCCGCCCGGTGCGCAACACTCTGGTCGAGATCTGGCAGGCCAATGCCGGTGGCCGCTACCGCCACAAGAAAGACGGCTATCTGGCGCCGCTCGACCCCAATTTCGGCGGCTGCGGACGCACGCTGACCGACGAGAACGGCTATTACCAGTTCCTGACCATCCGCCCCGGCGCCTATCCCTGGCCCAACCGCGGCAATGACTGGCGCCCGATGCATATCCACGTCTCGGTCTTCGGCCACAGCTTCGGCCAGCGCCTGATCACCCAGATGTATTTCGAGGGTGATCCGCTGATCAATCTCTGCCCGATCGCCAAAACGGTGAAGGACCGCGCTTCGCTCGACCGTCTCGTGGCTCCGCTCGACATGGCGCATTCGCGCCCGCTGGACTATCTTGCCTACAAGTTCGACATCGTGCTGCGCGGTCGCCGCCAGACCATGTTCGAAAACCGTATCGAGGGGATGTAATCATGGTTCAACAACTCGACACTCTTCAGGAAAGCGCCTCGCAGACCGCAGGCCCCTATGTCCATATCGGCCTGATGCCCAGCTATACAGGCAACGGCCAGATCTATGACAGCGAACTGGGCCATTCGCCCATCGAGGAGGGCGCCGAAGGCGAGATCATCGAGATCGTCGGTGAAGTCATTGACGGCACCGGCTGGACGTTGCGCGATGCGCTCATCGAGAGCTGGCAGCCCGATGCCTCCGGCAAGTTTGCAGGTCAGGAGGGCGCCGACCCCAAAGTCTCGGGCTGGTGCCGTTTTGCCGCTGATGCCGAGACCGGTGAATTCACTCTGCGCACGGTCAAACCGGGCAAGGTGGCGCTGCGGGGCGGTGGCTTTGGCGCGCCGCATATCTCGCTGTGGGTCGTTGCCCGCGGGATCAATATCGGGCTTCAGACACGGATCTATTTCGAGGATGAGGACAACTCGGAGGACCCGCTCTTGAAACGTATCGAACAGCGCCCGCGCGTCGAGACGCTGATCGCCAAAAAGGAAGCGGATGGCAGATACCGCTTCAACATCCGCCTTCAGGGCGAAGGGGAGACGGTGTTCCTTGACATCTGATCTGGTTCAAAACGGGGCGGCCGATGTGTTCGGCCACCCGTGGCTCTCGGGCTCTTTTGCCGATGCCGAAGTCATGGCGCTCTGGTCTCCGGAGCGTCAGCTTGCGAATATGCTGGCCTTTGAGGCCGCCTTCAGCCGCGCTATGGGCCGGGCGGGACTGTTCGATGCCGATCTGGCCGATGAAGCCGCCAGCAGGATCGAGACTGCCACGCCCGATATGGCGGCCCTGCGCAAGGGGCAGGAAAATGACGGCGTTGTGGTGCCGGCATTGGTGGCCGAACTGAAAAAGGCTACGGGCCATGCCTCGGAGGCGGTCCATAAGGGCGCGACCTCGCAGGATGTTATCGACACCGCAATGATCCTCAGCCTGCGTGATACGTTGCGCCTGTTGCGTGCGCGGCTCGAGAGGCTGCAGGACGCGATGGACACGCTGGTGCAGGTCTATGGCGCCAAGCCCCTGATGGGCCGCACCCGTATGCAGGCCGCGACCGAGATTACCGTGGCCGACCGGATCGCGCCGTGGATGATGCCGCTGGCCACCCATATCGAACGCATCGACGCGCTGATGCCGCGGGTTGCACGGGTGCAGCTGGGCGGTGCGTCTGGCGACCGTAAGGCACTGAAAGACAAGGCCGCGATGGTCTCTGCCGATATGGCACAGGCGCTGGATCTGGAAGATGCGCCACGGGCATGGCATGCGATGCGCGGCTCGGTGACCGAAGCCGCCAGTTTGATGGCGCTGATTACCGGCACTCTGGGCAAGATGGGGCAGGATATCTGCCTGATGGCCCAGCAAGGCATTGACGAGATCGCCATGTCGGGCGGCGGCGGGTCGTCGGCCATGCCGCATAAGCAGAATCCCGTTCTGCCCGAACTACTGGTGACGCTGGCACGGTTCAACGCGGTGCAGGTCTCGGCCATGCATCAGGCAATGATCCACGAACAGGAACGCTCGGGCACGGCTTGGACGCTCGAATGGATGGTGCTGCCGCAGATCGCACAGGCCACAGGCCGCGCGACCACTGCCGCCCAGACCATCTGCGAGCGGATCAACCGCATCGGATAAGGAAAGGCCCGCCCCACCGGCGGGCCTTTTCGGTTACTTGGGCGAAGGAATCGGCGTGCCCGCCTTCAGAACCGACAGCACGATGGTGCGGATCACCTCGGCCCGCATCCAGCTCTGTCCCTCGGGGGTATAGAAATTATTCCCGAAATTTGCCGAAAACGTAATCTCGTTGGCGACATTGAACACGCTCGCCGCCGAAATCTGCCAGTGAACCCGTAGCGGATCGACATCCTCACGGAAAACACCCTGCGCGATTCCCGCCTGACAGATTCGCTCCAGAAGCAAAACCGCTGGCTTATTGGTATGCGGCATCTCGGCCATCTGGCGGATGTGGCGACCGTCATGGATATTCTCAATCATAACCAAACGCACAAAATCGGGGTTCGCCTTATGGTGGTCGAATGTGAACCCGATCAGCTTCTCCAGCGCCTCGATGGGCGGTAGGTTGTCCACATCCAAAGCACATTCGCCTTCGCGCACCTTGCGATAGGCGTTCTCGAGAACCTCTTGATAAAGCGCCTCTTTATCCTTGAAGTAATAGAAGATCATCCGCTTCGATGTCTTCGTTCTCTCGGCAATATCCTGCAGCCTCGCCCGCGAGAGACCATGGCGCGCGAACTCCTCCTGCGCCGCCGCCAGAATATCGGCTTTCACAGCCTCTGGGTTCTGCTTCCAGCCACGGGGGTTTCCTCCGACACCCATAACTTTCTCCTCCCTCTTCATAACCGCCAGACTCTACAATGGACCAGCGGGTACATTCTTCTTGACGAAATTAACCCGCTGGTCCATCACTATGTCAACACGTCGGATCGGGAGTCCCGACGCGGGAGGACATTACACATGAATACCGCAATCCAGACCAAGGATACCCTGCTGGCAGGCCTGATCGGCCGCGGCATCGGCCAGTCGCGCACCCCCGCGATGCATATGGCCGAAGCAAAGGCGCAGGGCATGGTCGGTCTGTATAACAAACTTGATATGGACGACCCGCTACGCGAGGGGATGACCCTCGAGCAGATGCTGGTCGGCGCCGAGAAGGCGGGCTATGACGGGCTCAACATCACCTACCCCTACAAGCAGGAAGTGATTGCGCTTCTGGACGAGTTGTCCGAGGGCGCGCGTTCCGTAGGTGCGGTGAATACCGTGGTCTTCAAGGATGGCCGCCGCATCGGGCATAATACCGACATGACGGGTTTTGCCGCGGGCTACCGTGCCGGTCTGGGCGATGCGCCAAATGACCATGTGCTGCTGGTGGGTGCCGGTGGTGCGGGCGTGGCCGTGGCCCATGCGCTGTGCGATTGCGGTGCCAAGCGCCTGTCGATCACCGATGTGGACCCCGCGCGCGCGCAGGCTCTGGCCGCGCAGGTCGCCAAGAACCGCCCGGCGACCCAAGTTGTGGCCGTTGCCTCGACCGACGAGCTGACCGGTGCGAACCGCCCGCAGGGCATGGTCAACGCCACGCCGATGGGCATGGCCAAACTGCCGGGCATGTCGGTGCCGGAGAGCTTCCTGGGCGCCGATATGTGGGTGGCCGATATCGTCTATTTCCCGCTCGAAACCGAGCTTCTGGCCAAAGCGCGCGCAGTTGGCGCACGCGTGATGCCCGGCTCGGGAATGACTGTGGGGCAAGCCATCGATGCCTTCAAACTGTTCACCGGCCGCACCGCCGATGGTGCGCGGATGAAGGCACGGTTCGAGGAATTCGATAAGTAAAGCTTCACTCTTCAGGGAGATGAGTGGAGACCCGAACGCAATCTAGGGAGGATGACATGCGTTTCAATCTCAAGGCAACCGCGGCACTGGCCGCACTGACCATCGGTCTCGCAGGCGCGGCTCAGGCCGAAACCACCATTCGCGTGGCCCATGTGGACCCCGATGACTGGCAGACCTCGAAAAAAGGTGCTGCGGCCCAGATCTTCAAGAATATCGTCGAGGGCGAGAGCGACCTGAAGGTCGAGCTGTTCCCCGCAGGCGCCCTCGGCAACGAGGACGAACTTGTTGCACAGGCACAAGAAGGCCTAACCCAGGTGGCGATCGTCTCGGGCGCAATGTCGAAGGTCTGCCCCGCAGCCTCCGTTCTCGACATCCCCTATATCTTCTCCTCGGCCCCCGTTGCATGGGATGTGCTGGACGGCCAGTTCGGCAAGGATCTGGCAGAGCACTGCCTCGACGAGACCGGCCTGCGCACGCTGGCCTATGGCGAGACGGGTTTCCGCAACTTCACCAACAATACCCGCGAGATCAAATCTCCGGCGGATATGAAGGGCCTGAAGTTCCGTGTGCAGCCGATCCCGCTCTATCTGGAAATGGTGAAGTCGCTGGGCGGCGAGCCGACCCCGATCGCATGGACCGAACTGCCCAACGCGCTGTCCACCGGCGTGGTTGACGGTCAGGAAAACCCTGTTGGCACGATCTATAACAACGGCCTGCACAAGCTGCAGAAATACATGACCCTCGACGGCCACGTCTATGGCGCGGACTTCATCGTGATCTCGGACGAGTTCTATGAGGGCCTCTCCCCCGCCGATCAGGAAGTCGTATCGAAAGCCGCCCGTATCGCGGGCACCATGGGCCGCGCGATCCAGGAATGGTCGACTGCCGATGGCGTGAAGAAGGTGCAGGAAGAGGGCATGCAGGTCTATTCGCCGACCACCGAGGAGATCAAGGCCTTCGCCGATGCGGCGCAACCCGCCGTGATCGACTACCTGCGCGGAGAACTGGGTCCGGATGCGGAATGGATCGACCGTCTGCAGACGGCTGTAGCCGACACGCAGGAATAACCCGTTTGTAACAAGTCAGGCTGGCGCGTCCGGGCGCGCCGGCCACTGTCGTCCAGGAAGGGCCTTCCCCATGCAGACGCTGATCAATGGCGCCCGTCGCATTCTCGGCTTCCTTGCCGGTCTGTCGATGGCCCTCGTCTTCGCGATCATCTTCATCAACTCGCTACGTCGTTATCTTGTGGGGCAATCGGTCCCATGGGGCGAAGAGCTGCCGATCTACCTGACCATCTACGGGGTGATGTTCGGCCTTGCGCTGGCCTATCTGAACGACAACCATATCCGGTTCACGATCCTCGTGGACATGATCTCGCGCAAGTCCCGCGAGACCCTGTATCTCTTCGTCGATGTGATCACCTTCGTCTCGGGCCTGCTGCTGGCCTATGCAGGCCATAGCTTCGCGATGAAACGCGGCAAGCTGGCCGCTTCGGGGCTTAAATCCACCGGCAACTGGCTGGCCCAACATACCGGCATCGACGCGCTGGTCTGGGTCGGCAAGGTCGGCACATGGCAATATGCCATCGCCATCGGCGGCGCGCTTCTGGCCGTGGCCGCCGTTCTGAAATTCATCGAGCGTCTTGGCACGCTGCGGAGTCTCTGACATGGCCTTTATCATTCTCATCGTCGGCCTACTGATCGGGGTTCCGATCGCCATCTCCATCATCGCCGCTCTCATGTTCTTCATGGCCACGGGCGAGGCACCCTATGCCATGCGCCTTGTGGCGACCGAAATGTTCAAGGGCATGAACTCCTTCCCGCTGCTGGCGATCCCGCTTTTCGTGCTGGCAGGCGAAGTGATGACCGAATCCGGTATCACCTCGCGTATCATCGCTTTCGCGAATGTGCTCGTAGGCCGTCTGCGCGCCGGCCTGGCGCTGGTCAATATCTGGGCCTCGGTGATCTTTGCAGGCCTGTCGGGTTCGGCTGTGGCTGATACCTCGGCGATCGGCCGCGTGTTCATCCCCGAAATGGAAAAACACGGCTATGACCGCGCCTATGCTGCCGCCCTCACCGCCGCGTCCTCGGTGATCGGCCCGATCATTCCCCCCTCGATCCCCGTCATCATCTATGCGCTGATCGTCTCCGGCGTCTCGGTGCCTGCCCTGTTCATGGCAGGCGTGGTGCCCGGCATCCTTCTGGCGATCTTCCTGTCGATCTGGGTCATGCTGACCGTGAAGATCGACAAGAACGCCCCTGCCAACGATCTGCCGCAGCAACCCGCGATGCAGGCAATCCTGCAGGGGATCCCGCCGCTCCTGATGCCGGTCTTCGTGGTGGGCTCGATCCTGCTGGGCATCGTGACGCCAACCGAAGCGGCAAGCTTTGCTGTGGCCTATGCGTTGTTCCTGGGTGTTTTCGTCTACCGCAATATCAAGATCTCCGCCCTACCCCGCATCTTCCGCGATGCGATGCGCGACAGCTCGGTCATCCTGATCATCATCGGGGCCGTCTCGGCGGCCAACTGGCTCCTTACCTATAACCGCCTGCCCAATATGCTGACGGAATGGGTGCTGGCCAATGTCGATAGCAAAACGGCCTTCCTGCTGGCGGTCATGGTCCTCTTCCTTGTGGTGGGCCTGTTCCTCGAAGGGATCGCGGCGATGCTGGTGCTGGTGCCGATCCTGCATCCGATCGCGGTGGGCCTTGGCGTCGATCCGGTCCATTTCGGGATCATCGTGATCTTCAACCTGATGATCGGCCTGATCACGCCACCGCTTGGCCTGTGTCTGTTCGTGGCCGAAGGGGTCGCCCAAGTCGGAATGGCACGGCTCATCAAGCAGATCATGCCCTTCTTCTTTGTCGAGGTACTGGTGCTTGCGATCCTCACCTTCGTGCCGCAAACGGTGACTTTCCTCCCGACCATTCTCGGTTACTAATAGGAAAAGGAGGGCTACGGCCCTCCTTTTCGCCCCTCTACGCCTCAAATTCCTCTGGAGTTATTCATGAAGACCTCGATTGCGACCGTTTCGATCTCCGGCTCTCTCACCGAAAAGCTGTCGGCCATCGCCGAAGCGGGCTATTCCGGCATCGAGATCTTCGAACAGGATTTTCTCGCATTTGACGGTGGTCCGAAAGAAGTGGGCCGGATGATCCGCGACAAAGGTCTCGAGATCACGCTGTTCCAACCCTTCCGCGATTTCGAATGTCTGCCCGAGCCCGAACGCTCCAAGGCCTTCGACCGCGCCAAACGCAAATTCGAACTGATGCGCGAGCTGGGCACCGATCTGGTGCTCTTCTGCTCGTCCTGCCATCCGCGCAGTCTGGGCGGCATCGACCGCGCCGCCGATGATTTTGCCGAGCTGGGCGTAATCGCGAAGGATATGGGCGTGCGCGTGGGCTATGAGGCGCTGGCATGGGGCCGTCATGTGAACGACCACCGTGACGCATGGGAAATCGTGCGCCGCGCGAACCATGACAATATCGGCCTGATCCTCGACAGCTTCCACACGCTGGGCCGCGGCATCGACCCCGAGAGCATCCGCTCCATCCCCGGCGACAAGATCTTCTTCGTGCAGCTGGCGGATGCGCCGAAAATCGATATGGACCTGCTGTATTGGTCGCGCCATTTCCGCAATATGCCGGGCGAAGGCGATCTGGAGGTCGAACGCTTCATGCGCGCGGTCGCGGCCACCGGCTATTCGGGGGCTGTCAGCCTCGAGATCTTCAACGACCAGTTCCGTGGCGGCAATCCCCGCACCATCGCCCGCGATGGCTACCGCTCACTGGTGGCGCTAATGGATGATGTCCGCCGCGCCGAACCCGATGTGGCGCTGGCGCCTGCGCTCGAGCCTGTGCCGATGCCGCCGCGTGTGCCCACCAAGGGCTTCGCCTTTGTCGAATTTGCCGCCCAAGGCGAGGCGCGCGATGATCTGGCCAAACTGCTGGGCACCCTTGGTTTCACCCGCATGGCCAAGCATCGCAACAAGGCGCTCGATCTGTGGCAGCTGGGAGATGTGCGCATCGTCATCAATGCCGAGACCGAGGGGCATGCCGGCAAGGCGTGGGTCGCCAATGGCACCTGTGTCTGTGATATCGGTCTGAAGGTCGGCTCTGCCGCCGATGCAGTGGCCCGCGCCACCGCACTCGGCGCGCATACATTCGAGCAGCCTATCGCTCCGGGCGAGATCCTTTTGCCCGCAATCCGCGGCCTCGGTGGTTCCGTCGTGCATTTCATCGGCGACGAGGAAGGCCATGACCGCGTCTGGGATGTCGAGTTCGAGCCGATCGCAGGGGCAAAGCCCGCGGCCCTCGGCGTGACCCGCATCGACCACCTCGCCCAGACCATGTCCTATGACGAGATGCTCAGCTGGACGCTGTTCTACTCGACGCTCTTCGACATGCAGAAATCGCCGATGGTGGATGTGATCGACCCCGACGGGCTGGTGCGCAGCCAGATTGTCGAGGCCTCCGATGGCGCGCTGCGGCTCACGTTGAACGGCGCCGAGACCCAGCGCACGCTGGCAGGCGAGTTCCTTGCCCGCAGCTTTGGTGCTTCGGTCCAGCACATCGCCTTCGAGACCGAAGACCTCTTCGCGCTCGCCGACGATCTGGCCGCGCGCGGTTTCGAGGCGCTGCCTATGTCGCCCAACTACTATGCCGATCTTGCGGCCCGTTTCGATTTCCAGCCCGAGCTGCTGGAGCGTATGAAGGCCGCCAATATCCTCTATGACCGCGACGAACGGGGCGAGTTCTTCCAGATCTTCTCCAAGCAGATGGCCGGCGGGGTGTTCTTCGAACTCGTCCAGCGCGCCACCGGCTATCGCGGTTTCGGGGGCCCGAATGCTCCGTTCCGCATTGCCGCCCAGAAACGTCTGGGCCGTATCAAGGGCATGCCCGAACGCTAAGACCTTTCCTCCCGGAAAGCGGCCCCGCCTTCTTCCTCCTCAGTCTCGGGCGGGGCCGACATGGAGAGGCTTGACGATTGTCCGGCGTCAGGGCTTGGTGTGGGGTCTAACCAATGAGGCCCCTATGCGCGACGCAACCCGCACCGTCCACCATCCCGCGATTGATGACAGCGGCTATGCCTCGCTCAGCCCTGCCACACAGCGCGCATCGACCATCGTCTTCGAGACCGCGCAGGACTATACCAACCGCACAAAGCGCGATCTGGATGGCTATTCCTACGGGTTGCACGGCACCCCCACCCAGCGCATCCTGCAGGCGCAGCTGGCTGCGCTGGAGGGGGCCGCGTATTGCGCGATCCTGCCCTCGGGACAGGCGGCGATTGCCGTGGTGTTTCTGGCCTGCCTGCAACCGGGCGATCATGTGCTTATCGCCGAGTCCGCCTATCCCCCCGTGGCGGGCCTGTGCCGTAATTTTCTGGCGCCGCGCGGGGTGACATGGTCCAGCTATCCGCCACGCATCGGTGCGGGGATCGCCGCCCATATCCGCCCCGAGACAAGGTTGATCTGGATGGAGAGCCCCGGCTCGACGACGATGGAACTGGAAGACATTCCCGCGATCACAGCGGTGGCCCGCGCGAAGGGCATCCAGACCGGCATCGACAATACATGGGCCACGCCCCTGCTCTTCAAACCGCTGGCGCATGGGGTGGATTTCTCGATGCAGGCGCTGACCAAATATGCGGGCGGGCATTCCGACCTGCTGATGGGGTCGGTGGCGGTACGCGAACGTGCCCAATATCAGGCCCTGCGCGATGTGATGCGAATGCTGGGCTATCATACCGCGCCCGATGCGGTCTCGCTGGTGCTGCGCGGGCTGGAGACGATGGCGGTGCGGCTCGCACATGCGGGCCGTGTGGCAACCGAACTGGCGCGCGAGATCGAAAGCAGCCATGATTATCCGGTGCTCTGCCCTGCCCTCCCCTCGCATCCCGACCACGCCCTTTGGGCGCGCGATTTCCGCGCCGGATCAGGGCTGTTCTCGGTGGTGCTGACCGCGGAGCAGGCAGCTCACCTTCCCCGTGCACTCGATACGCTGGAGGTTTTCGCGATCGGCGCCTCTTGGGGCGGCACGCGCAGCCTGATCGCACCGATGAGCGTCGACGGGCGCACTCCTCCCGACCCACGGCTCTATCTGCGGCTGTCGATCGGCATGGAGGACCCTGCCGATCTGCGCGAGGATCTGGTGCGGTTCTTTGCGGCGCTGGCGCCCTGATCAGCCGTCGCAGGCGCAGCCCGCTCCTTTATGGCACTGTTTGGAACGGCTGATACAGCTATTCCCGCAGGCCTTACCAGCATGACACGTCTTGCAGCAGGCGGCATAGACCTCCCCCTTGTGCCCGCCGAAGACCTCCAGCCGGTCGAGGAAGGTTTTTGCCGCAGCCGAAGGCACTGGCAGGGAGGCCTCCTGCGCGGCCCCCACAAACGGAATCACACACATTGCCAGAACGATCGAGAACCGCATTTTACCCTATCCATTCGTCGAAACAGCAACCGAGCTATGTCGTGGCACCGTCCGAAAAGGAAGCAGGCCCATCAAATTCGACAGGATTTTTCTCCGCACGCCATTTGCAAAGCGCCATTTTTTTGAACGATTGATGTCGATCTGCATGAAAATCTGATCTGTATGGCGATTTTTTAGAAAATTCGTTCCTAGCTGCTCAGATTTCCTCCCCGCGCAGCCCGCGAATCTGTCACAAAGAACGTGTCGCCCGGCAATGGCGCCGCGACACAGAATTTCGTCCCGCTGACTGGGACTATGAGCAAAGCCGCTCGATGATACTGGCCCGAAACATGGCCTGGTCATCGGCGGCTTTTTTTATTTTTCGGCTTTGCTGCATGGCAGCCCGCAAAGGAAGTGACATGAAGAAAATTCTCCTCGGCCTCGCCGCCAGCACCCTTCTTGCAAGCCCGACTTTTGCAGAAATGCTGGATCTCGAAAAAGACCAGCTGACCTTCGGCTTCATCAAGCTGACCGATATGGCACCGCTCGCCGTGGCCTATGAAAAGGGCTATTTCGATGATGAGGGCCTCTTTGTCACCCTTGAGGCGCAGGCCAACTGGAAAGTGCTGCTGGATGGCGTGATCTCCGGCACGCTCGACGGGGCGCATATGCTGGCGGGCCAGCCGATCGCCGCGACCATCGGCTATGGCACCAAAGCCCATATCGTCACCCCCTTCTCGATGGATCTCAACGGCAACGGCATCACCGTCTCGAACGAGGTCTGGAACGAGATGAAGGCCAATCTGCCGAAAGACGCGGATGGCAAGATCAAGCACCCGATCTCCGCCGAGGCGCTCAAGCCGGTGGTTGAAAAATACAAAGCCGCAGGCAAGCCCTTCAACATGGGCATGGTCTTCCCCGTCTCGACCCATAACTACGAGCTGCGCTACTGGCTGGCGGCTGGTGGCCTGAACCCGGGCTATTACTCGCCCGAAGACGTGAAGGGCCAGATCGACGCGGATGTCTTCCTGTCCGTTACCCCGCCGCCGCAAATGCCCGCGACCCTCGAGGCAGGCACCATCTCGGGCTATTGCGTGGGCGAGCCGTGGAACCAGCAGGCCGTGTTTAAGGGCATCGGCGTGCCGGTCGTTACCGATTACGAGATCTGGAAGAACAACCCCGAGAAGGTCTTCGGCCTGACCGCCGAGTTCATCGACCAGAACCCCAACACGACGATCGCCATCACCAAGGCGCTGATCCGCGCCGCGATCTGGCTCGACGAGAACGACAACGCCAACCGTCCCGAGGCCGTGGAAATCCTCTCGCGCCCCGAATATGTCGGCGCCGATGCAGAGGTCATCGCCAACTCGATGACCGGCACCTTCGAGTATGAGAAGGGCGACAAGCGCGACGTCCCCGATTTCAACACCTTCTTCCGCCACAACGCGACCTATCCCTTCTATTCGGACGCGGTATGGTATCTGACGCAGATGCGCCGCTGGGGCCAGATCCCCGAAGCCCATCCCGACACCTGGTATGACGAGGTCGCGAAATCGGTCTACAAGCCCGAGATCTACCTGAAAGCCGCCCGTATGCTGGTCGAGGAAGGCAAAGCCAGCGAGGCCGACTTCCCCTGGGATAGCGACGGCTACAAGGCGCCGACCCCTGCTGCGGATGTCATCGACGGCATCGGCTATGACGGCAAACAGCCCAACGCCTATATCGACAGCCTGCCCATCGGCCTGAAAGACGCACAGACCGTCGAAGGCGCCGAAGTCAAAGGCTAAGCGCACCGTCCGGCGGCCAGCCCGCCGGACATTCCCCCCATTCCTCCGGCATCCAGACGCCATATCGCCCCAAAGGATCCGATCATGACCGCCATCGACCCGCAATCGCTTGAAACGACCGATACCAAGGCCCGCGAAGAACGCCGCGCCCGCATGTTCACCCGCATCAACCGCGCCGATGGCTGGTTCAAGGTGCTGGGTCTGGCCTGGATCACCCCGATCCTGAAAATCATGGCAGGCGACAACCCCCGCACCCAGGGGCGCGAGATCTGGAAGCTTCTGGGCGTGCCGGTTCTGGCCATCGTGGCCTTCCTCGTGGCTTGGGGCACGCTGGCGCCCAAAGTGCAGACCTCGCTCGGTGCGATCCCCGGCCCTGTGGCCGTCTGGGGCGAGGCTGTGGCGCTGAATGACGACGCCATCGCCAAGGCCGAGAAACGCGACAGCCATTACGCGCGCGTCGAGGCCCGCAACGAGAAACTGATTGCGGCCGGCAAGGCCGATCAGGTCAGGGACATCCCCTATACCGGCGCGCCCTCCTATTACGACCAGATCTGGACCTCGATCAAAACCGTGTTCTTCGGCTTCCTGATCGGCTCGGCCATCGCCATTCCGCTGGGCATCTTCGCCGGCCTCTCGCCCTATGCCAATGCGGCCATCAACCCGCTGGTGCAGATCTTCAAGCCGGTCTCGCCGCTGGCATGGCTGCCGATTGTGACCATGGTCGTCTCGGCGCTCTATGCCACCAATGACGGGCTGTTTGCCAAATCCTTCCTCGTGTCGGCCATCACCGTGACGCTCTGCTCGCTCTGGCCCACACTGATCAACACGGCCCTCGGTGTGGCCTCCATCGACAAGGACCTGATCTCGGTCTCCAAGGTTCTGAAAATGAACACCTATACCAAGATCACCAAGCTGGTTCTGCCCTCCGCCCTGCCGCTGATCTTCACCGGTCTGCGTCTGTCCCTGGGTGTGGGCTGGATGGTGCTGATCGCCGCCGAGATGCTGGCGCAGAACCCCGGTCTTGGCAAATTCGTCTGGGACGAGTTCCAGAACGGCTCCTCGCAATCGCTGGCCCGGATCATCGTCGCAGTTCTCACCATCGGCATCATCGGCTTCCTGCTTGATCGCGTGATGTTCGCTCTGCAGTCGCTCTTCACCTTCTCGAACAACCGGTGAGCGCCATGGGTATCATTGACTTCCAGAACGTCTCGAAAAGCCATGGCGACGGCACCAACGCCACCCATGTCCTGCGCAATATCAACCTGAGTGTCGAAGAGGGCGAGTTCCTCGTGCTCCTCGGCTTCTCCGGCACCGGCAAGACCACCCTGATCAATCTGATGGCGGGGCTTGATACGCCCACCCGCGGTCAGGTCACCTTCCGCGGCCAGAAAATCACCGGCCCTGGCCCCGAGCGTGGCGTGATCTTCCAGAACTACTCGCTGATGCCCTGGCTGACGGTGGATGGCAATGTGCGCCTTGCGGTGGATGCTGTCTTCCCGAACCTGACGCAGGACCAGAAAAAGGCCAAGGTCGACCATTTCATCAAGATGGTGGGGCTCTCGCATGCCAAAACCCGCCGCCCTGCCGAGCTGTCGGGGGGCATGCGCCAGCGGGTGAACGTGGCCCGTGCGCTCGCCATGAACCCCGAGGTGCTGCTTCTTGACGAGCCGCTCTCGGCGCTTGATGCGCTGACCCGCGCCAATCTGGCCGACGAGATCGAACAGATCTGGGATGCCGACAAGAAGACCTGCGTGCTGATCACCAATGATGTGGACGAGGCAATCCTTCTGGCCGACCGGATCATCGCGCTCAATCCCGATGGCACTTTGGGCGAGGAGTTCCGCGTCGAGATCCCGCGTCCGCGTGACCGGACCGAGATGAACCATGACGAAGGCTTCCATGCCCTGCGCGCGCGCGTCACCAAATATCTGATGGATGCGGGGATCGAGGCGGCGGCTGCCGGCACCCGCAGCCTGCCCAATGTCACCCCGATTCACGCGCTGCCCAAAGCCTATGAAGAGGCAGGCCGCAGCCTGAATGACGAGAAATACCTGCAATTCTCGCAGCTCCACAAAATCTACCCCACACCGAAAGGCCCGCTGACCGTGGTCGAGGATTTCAATCTCGATGTGCAGAAGGGCGAGTTCATCAGCCTCATCGGCCATTCGGGCTGCGGCAAATCCACCGTGCTGACCATGTGCGCGGGGCTCAACGGCATCTCGAAGGGCGCGATCAAGCTCGACGGTATCCATGTCGAGGGCGCCGACCCCGAGCGTGCCGTGGTATTCCAGTCGCCCAACCTCTTCCCCTGGCTGACCGCCAAGGAGAACGTGGCGATCGGTGTGGACAAGGTCTATCCCAATGCCAGCCGCGCCGAGCGTCAGGATGTGGTGGAATATTATCTCGAGCGCGTGGGCCTCGCCGATGCGATGGACAAATCCGCCTCCGATATGTCGAACGGCATGAAGCAGCGTGTGGGGATTGCCCGCGCCTTCGCCCTCTCGCCCAAGCTGCTGCTGCTCGATGAGCCCTTCGGTATGCTCGACAGCCTCACCCGCTGGGAGCTGCAGGAGGTGCTGATGGAGGTCTGGTCGCGCACCAAGGTCACTGCGATCTGCGTCACCCATGATGTGGACGAGGCGATCCTGCTGGCCGACCGCGTGGTGATGATGACCAATGGCCCGCAGGCGACCATCGGCAAGATAACCGATGTGAAACTGCCGCGCCCGCGCACCCGCAAGGCGCTGCTCGATCACCGCGACTACTATCACTACCGTCAGGAAGTGCTCGATTTCCTCGAGGAATACGAGCATGGCGCAAAGCCCAAGCGCCCCGCAAAGATCGCGGCGGAGTAAGGGCCGATGAAGACGCGTCTGGTCGTTATCGGTGCGGGAATGGCCTCGGGGCGGATGCTGGAGCATCTGGTGAACACCGCCCCTGACGCCTTCGAGATTACCCTGTTCAACGCGGAAGACCGCGGCAATTACAACCGGCTGATGCTCTCCCCCGTTCTGGCGGGCGAGAAAACCTACGAAGAGATCGTGACCCATGATGCCGAGTGGTATGCGCGCCACGGGATCACCCCCCGCTTCGGCGAGCGTGTCACCTCGATCGACCGCACGTCGAAGACTGTCATGGGCGAGCACGGCCCAGTGCCCTATGACAGGCTGGTGATCGCGACGGGGTCCAACCCCTTCGTGATCCCCATGCCCGGCCATGATCTCCCCGGCGTCATCTCGTGGCGTGACTGGGACGATACGCAAGTCATGATCGGCCAGAAAAAAGGCACCCGCGCCATTGTCATCGGTGGCGGAGTGCTGGGGCTGGAAGCTGCGGCCGGAATGGCCGCGCGGGGTATGGATGTGACCGTGATCCATATTGCAGGCCATCTGATGGAGCGCCAGCTCGACCCGGCAGCGGGGGCAATGCTGGCCCGCACGCTGGAGGCGCGGGGTCTGAAGATCCGCTGCAATACGGCCTCGGAAGAGATCGTGGCAGGCCCCGATGGCCGCGTGGCGGGGCTGCGTCTCAAGGATGGCACCCTCCTGCCCTGTGATCTGCTGGTGATGGCGGTGGGCATCCGCCCCGCTACGGCGCTGGCGCAGGCCGCAGGGCTCGCGGTCGGCCGCGGGATCACCGTGGATGACCATCTGCGCAGCTCGGATCCGAGCATTTTCGCGCTTGGCGAATGTATCGAGCTGAATGGTGCGCTATTCGGGCTGGTCGCGCCTCTTTACGATCAGGCCGAGGTTCTGGCCGCCAATCTGATGGGCGGCGATACACGCTACATCCCGAAAGAGACCTCGACCAAGCTGAAGGTCACCGGGTGCGATCTCTTCTCGGCGGGCTGTTTTGCCGATGGGCCGGACCGCGAGGAAATCCTGCTCAGTGCGCCGGAAGACGGGATCTACAAGCGCCTCGTCATCGCGGGCGAGAAGCTCGTCGGCGCCGTGATCTATGGCGATACCGAACATGGCGGTTTCTATTACGGACTGATCCGTGACGGGGCCGATATATCGGATCTGCGCGAAGCGCTGATCTTCGGGCCGGTTTCGGCCAATGCCACAGCCCAGCCAAGCCGGTGCTCGCTCGCCGGTTAAGCCCCTCCTTAAGAAGGATCAAGGTCATGAAAGACACCCATCTGTCCCTGAATGACACCCCTTGGACCCGCTCGACCTGCGCCTATTGCGGCGTGGGCTGCGGCGTGCTGTTGCGCAATACGGCCCTCGGCCTCGAGGTGAAGGGCGACCCCGACCATCCGGCCAATAAGGGGCGGCTGTGCTCCAAGGGCTCGGCGCTTGCCGAGACGGTCGGGCTCGAGGGCCGCTTGCTCGCGCCCGAGATCCATGGCCGCCCCGCCGACTGGGATCAGGCGCTGGATCTGGTGGCGACCCGTTTCAAGGAGACCATCGCCGCACATGGGCCGGATTCGGTGGCCTTCTATGTCTCGGGGCAGCTCCTGACCGAGGATTATTACCTTGTGAACAAACTCGCCAAGGGCTTTATCGGCACCGCCAATATCGACACGAATTCAAGGCTCTGCATGGCCTCAACCGTGGCGGGTCATAAACGCGCCTTCGGCACCGATACCGTGCCCGGCACCTATGACGACTTGGAAGAGGCCGATCTGATCGTGCTGACGGGCTCGAACCTCGCCTGGTGCCATCCGGTCCTCTACCAGCGCATCATGGCCGCCAAAGCCGCGCGCCCCGAGATGAAGATCATCGTGATCGACCCGCGCCGCACCGCGAGCTGCGATCAGGCCGAACTGCATCTGGCGCTCAAGCCCGGCACCGATGTGGCGCTCTTCAACTCGCTTCTCGCCGAGATCGCCCGGCGCGGTGCGGTCGACCCCAAATTCGAGCCCCATATCGCCGGGCTCGACGAGGCGGTGGGCAATGCCGAGATGGACGACCCCGCCGTCACCGGCCTTTCGCCCGAGGAAATCGCGCGTTTCCATGATCTGTGGATCGGCACACAGAAGGTGGTCACCATCTTCAGCCAGGGCGTGAACCAGTCCTCGGCGGGCGCCGATAAAGTGAATGCGATCCTCAACTGCCATCTGGCCACAGGCCGTATCGGCCTGCCGGGTTGTGGCCCGTTCTCCGTCACGGGCCAACCCAATGCGATGGGCGGGCGCGAGGTGGGCGGGCTTGCCAATATGCTCGCCTGCCATCTGGATCTGGAGAATGCCGACCATCGCGCGGCGGTGCGCAGCTTCTGGGATGCGCCCGAAATGCCGGTCGCGGCAGGTCTGAAGGCCGTGGATATGTTCCGCGCCATCGGCGAGGGCAAGATCAAGGCGGTCTGGATCATCCATACCAATCCGGTGGTCTCGATGCCCGATGCCGACCGCGTGGCCGAGGCGCTGAAAGGCTGTGACTTTGTGGTCGTGTCCGATGTGACCCGTGCCACCGATACCGCGCGTCTGGCACATGTGCTTCTGCCCGCCGCCGGCTGGGGCGAAAAGAACGGCACCGTCACCAATTCGGACCGCACGATCTCGCGCCAGCGCCCTGCCCTGCCTATCCCCGGCGAGGCCCGCGAGGACTGGCGTCAGATCGCCGAAGTGGGCCGGCGAATGGGTTGGCCCCGCGCTTTCGATTACGAGCACCCAGCCGAAATCTTCCGCGAATATGCCGCGCTCTCGCATGTGGCCGCCCGCTTTGGCCGCGATTTCGATATCTCCGGCTTCGAGAGCCTTTCCCAAAGCGATTACGACGCGCTCGAACCCACCCGCTGGCCGGTGAGTGCCACCCGTCAGGGCGGCCGCTTCTTTGCCGATGGCACGTTCTTCACCCCCGATGGCCGCGCCCGTGCTTTGGCCGTGACCTATCGCGCACCGGCTGCGAAAACCGAGAAACGCTATCCACTGCGGCTCAATACGGGCCGTATCCGCGACCAGTGGCATACGATGACACGCACCGGCAAGACCGCGCGGCTCTCGGCGCATCTGGGCGAACCCTTTGTGGAGATCCATCCCGAGGACGCCGCGGCCAAGGGCATCAAACCGGCTGATCTGGTGCGGCTGACCTCACCCACCGGTCAGGGCATCTTCCGTGCGCTGATCACCGAGGCCACCCGCAAGGGCGATGTCTTTGCGCCGATCCACTGGACGGGCGAGACCGCGCCCTCGGCCCGTGTGGATGCGCTGGTGGCCTCGGTCACCGACCCCGTCTCGGGCCAACCCGAAAGCAAGGCCGCCGTGGTCCGGGCCGATCGGTTCGAGGCGGACTGGTATGGTTTCGCGATCTCGCAGAAACCGATGCGCGCAGAGTGCGACTATCAGGCCTATGCGCCCACACAGGCAGGTTATCGCGCCGAACTCGCCGGATCGCGCCGCCCCGCCGATTGGGAAGCATGGGCGCGCGCGCTGTTCGGGCTGCCCGAGGGTCCGGTCCAGATCCTGCGCGACGAGGCGCGTGGCATGATCCGTATGGCCTTCCATCAGAATGGCGTGCTGCAAGCGGCGCTCTTTGTCTCGCGCGAGCCGGTGGCGGTCATGCGCGATTATCTGACCACCCTGCCCGGCCAATCCGCCCCTCAGGCACTCTCGGGCCGCGCTCCCGAAGACCGTCCCGATCCGGGTCCGATCATCTGTGCCTGCTTCAATGTCGGCATGAACACGATCCTCGAGGCGATCACCTCGCAAAATCTGATGAGCGTCGAGGCGATCGGGGCCGCGCTGCAGGCCGGCACCAATTGCGGGTCGTGCCGCTCCGAGCTGGCAGGGCTGCTCGCAAAAGCCGAAATCCCCAAGCTAAGAGCCTGAAACGCCTCTTATTTCACCAGTAAAACCGGCGGGTTTCCGAACCCGCCCGCAGTTTTTCCACGCAGTTCTTGCGCCTATGCCGAAACTGGCTCAGATTGCCTTCATGAAAGCCGAGCTCTCCATTCTTCTGGTCGAATCCGACCGCGATCGCGCGATGCAGATCGTCGATCTTCTCTCGCAGGACACGTCCGTGAAAATCGCGGTCATCTCCGAATCCGCGGGGCTTGCGCGCCATATTGCGGAGCGCAATCCCGATGTGGTGCTGATCAACCTCTCGAGCCCCTCGCGCGATATTCTCGAGGATCTCGCAGCGACCTCCGGCCCGCTGGAACGCCCCGTTGCGATATTTGTCGACAAATCCGACGATAGCCTGACGCGCGCCGCCATCGAGGCGGGTGTGTCGGCCTATGTGGTCGACGGGCTGCAGGCGCATCGCGTGCGCCCCGTGCTCGATGCGGCGATCACGCGGTTCAATATGTTCAATCGCATGCGCACCGAACTGGAGACCACCAAGCGCGCGCTCGAGGAGCGCAAGCTGATCGACCGCGCCAAGGGCATCCTGATGAAGGCGCGCGGCATCTCGGAGGACGAGGCCTATGCCCTCCTGCGCAAGACAGCGATGGATCGCGGGCGCAAGGTCTCCGAAGTGGCCGAGGCGCTGGTGACGACGGCGGGGCTTCTGGCATGATACAGACCATTAAGGCGGGATTCTTGCCGCTGACCGATGCCGCACCGCTGATCGTCGCCCGCGAGATGGGGTTTGCCGCGGAGGAAGGGCTCGATCTGGATCTCGTAAAACTGCCCTCCTGGTCGGTGATGCGCGACTATCTGATGCTGGGGCTGATCGACACCGCCCACCTGCTGTCACCGGTGCCGGTGGCCAAGGCGCTGGGGCTCAGTGGGCCCGAAGGCCGGATCGAGGCGATTGCCGCGATGAATACCGGCGGCAATGTGATCGGCGTGAGCAATGTTATCGCCGAACAGATGCGGGCGGGCGGCCATGGTTTCGATTTCCGCGATGCGCGCATGGCGGGCGAGGCCCTTCTGGCACTCGGTAAGCCTTTGCGCGTGGGTGTGCCCTTCCCCTTCTCTATGCATGCCGAGCTTCTCTATTACTGGCTCGAGAGCTGCGGGCTGAGCGATCCTGCGATGCTCGCGGTCAATACCGTGCCGCCGCCATTGATGGCCGATGCGCTGGCCGCAGGCGAGATCGACGCGTTCTGCGTGGGCGAGCCATGGGGCTCGCTGTCGGTGGAGAATGGCGTCGGAACGCTTCTGCTGCCCACTAGCGCCATCCGGCGATCGGCCATCGAAAAGGTGCTGGCCGTGCGCGGGGGCTGGGCCGACGACAACCCCGAGCTGTCGGGCAAGCTGTTGCGCGCGCTCTGGCGGGCGGGCACATGGCTCGACCGTCCGCGCAAACGCGCTACCGCCGCCGAGATTATGGCGCGCCCCGATTATCTGGATCTGCCCGTCAACCTGATCGAACGCGGGCTCAATGGCAGCTTCTTCATCTCGGGCGGGGGCGAGATCCGGCAGGATCCGCATTTCCTGACATTCCAGGAGGGGGCCGTGGGCTTCCCGTGGCGCTCGCAGGCGGGCTGGATCGCGATGCGGATCGCACGCCGTCTGGGGCTGGACGAGGCGGAGGCCATCAGGACCGGCAAGGCCTGTTTCCGCACCGATATCTATCGCCGCCACCTGCGCGATCTGGGGGCGGATCTGCCCGGCGCATCGGAAAAGCTCGAAGGCGCGATCTCGCAACCCACCGCCGTCCCCTCCGAGAGGGGCCGCGTAATTCTGTCGCCCGACCATTTCTTCGACGGGCAGGTCTTCGACCCCGAACCTTGAAGCCAGACCCTGAGCCAGAGACAGAAAAATGCCCGGAGCTTGCTCCGGGCCCAGTCAGAGGTAAACTCTCGGGAAATCTGGCCGGATGGGTCCGGCAGGTGGCTCACCAGCAGTTATATTGCAGGTATTTTCCCGACATCTCGATCCTTACACGGTCGCCTTTCTCGCTCGGAACCCTGTCGATCTTCATATCGAAGTCGATGGCCGACATGATGCCATCGCCGAATTTCTCGTGGATAAGCGCCTTCACCGTCGGGCCATAGACGCCCACGATTTCATAGAGCCGGTAGATGCAGGGGTCGGTCGGAACGGCCTGATCCCAGATCTTGGTGGGGCTTTCGGTCAGCGCATCAATGGCCTCGGCTGGCAGGTCCAGAAGCGCCATCAGCTCACGCGCCTTGGGCTCGGGGAAAGCATTCATGCCCATCGCCGCCGAATGGGTCCAGACGGGTGACATGGAGATCGCCTCGGCGATGCCTTCCCATGTCAAACCCTTGCGCTTCTTGGCCTGCAAGATCAGCGCGGTCGCGTCTTCCTTGGTCAGGCTCTCGGTCATCAGATCTTTCATCTCACTCTCCCTGATTGGCCGTCATCGGACGGCAAGATAAAGGCAGAGAAGCGCCAGAACGGCACTGACCCCCTGCCAGAACAGAACCGGATTGCGTTCCATCAGTGGTCGATGCGCTCCGGACCGCCATGCCGGATTCGGGCGCTCCATATCCACGAGGAACTCGGTCAGCGCGTCGTAGCGGCGGCTCGGATCGGGGTGGAGCGCGCGGGCCAACGTCTGATCCACCCATGCTGGCACACCGCTCTCGTCATCGCGAGCCGAGGCATAGCGTAACGCCGCCTGATCCTTGCGCGAGCGGATGCGGGCCACTTGTGCGCCATAAGGCAGACGGCCCGTCAGCATTTCATAAGCGATCACCCCGATCGCATATTGATCCGACCGCCAGCTGACCTGATCGCCCGAGAGATATTCGGGCGCAGTATATTGATAGGTGCCCGCCTGAGGCCCCAAGCCGCCAGCGGCCGTGCGCTCGACCCCCGTCACCGCGACGGAGCCGAGATCAATAACCTTCACGGTGCCCTCGGTATCGATCATGATATTCTCGGGACGTAGGTCCTGATGGATCATGTTGCGCCGGTGTAGCGCCCGCACACCCTGCACGATCTGGCGTAAAAGCGCGCGCACCTGTGCCAGTTCGGGATGTGGATTGTCTGTCATCCATTGCCGGAGGCTCTGCCCCTCGACCCATTCGGAGACGGTGAACAGATGCTGGCGCGGACGCGGCTCCGGCACGCGCAGCACATGGTCCGAGCGCACCCTGCGCGCGGCCCATTCCTCGGCCAGAAAACCGGTGCGGAAGGTCGCGTCCTCGGCCATCTCGGCGCTCGGGATCTTCAGTGCGACCCGTGCGCCCTCCGGCGTTTCGGCCAGATAGATATGGCTGCGCGCAGTGGATTGCACCTGCCGGATGATCCGGTAGCCCTCGAGCATCTCCCCCGCCCGCGGCAAGGATGGCAGAACCAGATCCTGCGGCAGGGGCGTATCGGCCTCGGGCAGGCTATCAACGCGCAGGACCTGAACTGTCAGATTGTCGGTGCTGCCTGCCACAAGCGCCTGATCGACCAGCATCTGCGCAATCTCTTGGGGATCTTGGAGCGCAAGCGCGACGTCCTGCGCCTCGGGCGACAGATGCTCGTGCACGCCGTCGGTGGTCAGCACCAACAGCTCCCCCTCCGCCACCGGCAATGCAACATATCCCGCCTCCGCTCTGGCACCGATCCCCAAGGCCCGATCAAGCGAACGCCCCGTCTTGTGGTCACGCGTGAGCGGCATAAGGCGCCCGTTTTCCACACGCGAGATCCGGCTATCGCCCAGATGCAGGCAATGCGCGATGCGGTCTTTCACCACCAGTGCCGCGAATGTCGTAACATGGCCGCGCTCGATATCGGCAAGGGCCGCGTTCTGCCCCCAGAGGGCTGCATTGATCGCCGAGATGACACCACGCGCGGCGGTCTCCACCGGCCATGACGAAGGCGTGGCGTAATAATCGTTGAGAAACGAGGTCACGGCGAACTCCGCCGCCTCCGCCCCCAGATTGGAGGTCGAGATCCCATCGGCCAGCACGAGGCTGATCCCGTGGCCCGCCAGATCGCTCAGCATGGCGCCGGCACGGTCCTGATTTTCGGGCTTCACACCCGCGACGGACAGCTGGCCCAGAGTGACCTTGAGAGAGGCGCGCATCGGTTTCATGGAGATCTCCGGAAAGCGGAAGGCCCCACCTTTGCGGCGGGGCCTCTGGTAGCGGCGGGATTACTCGGCGGCGACGCCGGTCGCGTCGCCATTGCGCGAGATGGTCGCGTTGCGCTTGGGCGATTCCTTGAAGTGGGTCATGTAGATCATGCCACCCACAAAGGTCAGACCGCCCACGAGGTTCCCCAGAACAACCGGGATCTCGTTATAGAGCAGGTAGTCGGCCCAGGTGAACTGGCCACCCAGCATGATCCCCGACGGGAACAGGAACATGTTGACGATCGAATGCTCGAAACCGAGGTAGAAGAAGACGAGGATCGGCATCCACATCGCCATGATCTTGCCCGAGACCGAGTTCGACATCATTGCGGCCACCACACCGGTCGAGACCATCCAGTTGCACAGCACGGCGCGGACGAAGACGGTCAGCATACCCGCTCCACCGGCTGCGGCATAGCCCAGCGTCCGTGCCTCACCGATCTGGCCGATCTTCTGGCCCACGGCATTGGGTTCTGCCGAGAAGCCCATGGTGAAGACAATCGCCATCAGCACGGCAGTGGTCATGGCACCGGCGAAATTGCCGACAAAGACCAGACCCCAGTTGCGCAGCACCCCGCCCCAAGTGCAACCCGGACGCTTGGCCAGCACTGCCAAGGGCGCAAGGGTGAACACGCCGGTCAGCAAGTCAAAGCCCAGCAGGTAGAGCATGCAAAAGCCCACGGGGAACAGAAGCGCGCCCACGAGCGGCTGTCCGGTATTGACGGTGATGGTCACGGCAAAGGCCGCCGCGAGCGCCAGAATGGCCCCTGCCATATAGGCACGGATCAGCGTGTCCTTGGTGGACATGAAGATCTTGCCTTCACCGGCATCGACCATCTTGGCCGCGAATTCCTTGGGTTGGATATACGACATGATATGAGATCCCTGTTTTATGATTGGTCGTTCAGACGCCGAGATAGATGGTTTCATCATCCAGCTTGACGGGGAAGGTAGCGGTCTGGCCCTGATCGGCGCCTTGGGCGGCGCCGGTTTCAAGCGAGATCACCCAATTGCAGATCGGGCAAGTGACGAGGCCGTCATGCACGATCCCCTGGCTGAGCGGCCCGTTATCATTGGGGCAGCGGTCTTCGAGTGCAAAGAGCCGGTCATCATTGAGACGGAATACGGCAATGCTGGTATCGCCCTTGATGACGCAGCGTGCGCCAAGGCGGGGGATTGCGCTGAGGGGGCCGATGGCCACCCAAGTGAGGCTGGTAGCGGTGGCGTTCATTCTGCGGCCTCCAGTTTGATTTCTGCCATCGGTTCGATCTCGGACGCGCCTTTTCCGGCGACAAATTCGGCCCAAGGATCGATCTGTGCGAATTGCTGCGAGTAGACGAAGCGGTCGTAATAGGCGCGGCGTTGCTCGGGGTCATTGACCAGAACGTCCTGAATATGGTCATAGCCAAGACGGTTGGCCCATTTATAGATCCGCTCCAGATAGAAGCCCGTCTCGCGATACCATTGCGTCAACGCGCCGGTATATTCGATGACCTCTTCCTCGGTCGCCACATTCACCAGCTTGGTGGTCCCTTGGATATGCAGACCCGCCGCGCCGCCATAGACGATCTCGTAGCCGCTATCGACGCAGATCACCCCGATATCCTTGCAAGTCGCCTCGGCGCAGTTGCGCGGGCAGCCGGTGACCGCCAGTTTCAGCTTGGCCGGAGACCATGCGCCCCAGAGGAACTTCTCGAGCTTGATGCCGAGCCCGGTGCTGTCTTGCGTGCCAAAGCGGCACCAGTCCTTGCCCACACAGGTTTTGACAGTGCGCAGACCCTTGGCATATGCGGCCCCCGAGACCATGCCCGCCTTGTTCAGATCAGCCCAGACGGGGATCAGGTCTTCTTTCTTCACGCCTAGCAGGTCGATCCGCTGGCCGCCGGTCACCTTGACGGTGGGGATGTTGTATTTATCGGCCACATCGGCAATCGCGCGCAGCTCGTCAGGCGTGGTCATGCCACCAAACATCCGCGGAACCACCGAATAGGTGCCATCCTTCTGGATATTGGCATGCAGACGCTCGTTGACGAAGCGCGAGCGCTGATCGTCCTCGTACTCGCCCGGCCATTCCGACAGAAGATAATAGTTGATCGCGGGGCGGCATTTGGCGCAGCCCTCGGAAGTTTTCCATTCCAGCGTCTGATAAACGGCCTGAATGGATTTCAGACCGGCCTTCTTGATAGTGGCGCGCACGATCTCGTGGCCATGCTCGGTACAGCCGCAGACGGGCTCGACCGCTTTCTGGACGAAGCTCTCGCCCAGCACGGATTTCATGACACAGGCCACAAGGTTCGAGCAGCTACCGCAGGATGCCGAAGCCTTGGTATGGGCGCGCATATCGGCCAGCGTCGTCAGACCCTGCTCGTTGATCGCCTTGACGATGGTGCCCTTGGAGATCCCGTTACAGCCGCAGATCTCGGCATCATCTGACATCGCGGCCGCCGCTTCGACCGGGTCGAAATTGCCGCCGCCCTGATGGGCTTGGCCGAAGATGATGGTCTGGCGCATATCCTCGATACAGGCGCCGGATTTCATCATCTCGTTATACCAGCCACCATCGGCCACATCGCCATAAAGCACCGCGCCGACGATCTTGTTCTCCTGCACGATCAGGCGCTTGTAGGAGCCACGCGCCGCGTCGCGCAGCACGATCTCCTCATAGCCCTCGCCGAACTGGCCGACCGAATAGAGGTCGCAGCCGGTCACCTTCAGCTTGGTGGGCGTGTCGACATGTTTAAAGCCCGCAATCGGTGCGCCTGCCAGATCGGCAGCGGCGATCTTGGCCATGTCATAGAGTGGCGCGACAAGGCCGTAGACCATACCGCCCACTTCGACACATTCACCGACCGAGTAGATCGACGCATCCGAAGTGCGCATCTGCGCATCGGTGACGATGCCGCGATTGACCTCGAGCCCCGCCTCTTTCGCAAGGCCGGTATTGGGGCGGATGCCCACGGCCATGACCACCAGATCGGCGTCCAGAATGGTGCCGTCTTCCAGCTCGACACCTTCCACACGCTCGGTGCCGAGGATCTGCTTGGTATTGGCCTTGCAGCGCACCTCGATGCCGCGCGCCTCGAGCGCCTGCTGCAGCAGGTGGCCCGCCGCCGGATCGAGCTGGCGCTCCATCAGCGAGGGCATGATATGCAGGACGGTTACGTCCATGCCGCGGTTCTTCAGACCGGCCGCAGCCTCGAGGCCCAGAAGACCACCGCCAATCACCACGGCACGGCCACCACGCGCGGCTGCCGCGATCATGTTCTGCGTATCATCAAGGTCGCGGTAAGCCAGCACGCCCTCCAGTTGATGGCCCGGAACCGGAATGATGAACGGGTTGGAGCCGGTGGCGATGACCAGCTTGTCGTAATGCACGACACGGTCTTTGGCCGAAGTGACGGTTTTCGCGTCACGGTCGATCCCGATGATGCGCTCGCCCATATGCAGCGTGACACCATGCGAGGCATACCAGTCCTCGCTATGGATGATGATATCTTCATAGCTCTTATCGCCGGCAAGCACGGGCGAGAGCATGATACGGTCATAATTGACGCGCGGCTCGGCGTTGAAGATGGTTACATCATATAGGTCCGGCGCAGTCTCGAACAGGTGTTCGAGCATCCGGCCCGGAGCCATACCATTTCCGACGATGACGAGTTTCTGCTTGGTCATAACGAACCCCTAATGGCATGCGACACGATGGTCGCGGCGAGTGAGTTCGGGAGTGAAGCTGCATAGACGGGCAGGCATCATCCCGCATTCTGAAGAAGATCAGTGCGAAATGCAGCGCCATTGCCGCAGGCCCCTAGGGGCGTTTTCGGAAGAGCCGCGCCATTGCGGCAGATGGCCTTAACCAGGCCTTAAACTCAGCATTATCGCGGAATGACGATTCCACAAACCATTTTGAAGGACGTTCCATAAAAATCTGGCAGCGCCCATGAGATATTGAAAAACTTGCCCAAAACTAAGCAACAAGCTGCATAATTGACAAAATAAACAGCACATTAAAAATACACCCAAAAGAAAACCGGGCACGAGCCCGGTTTCCATCCGTCCCAAACAATGCGTCACGCGCATTATTCGACGGCTTGCAAGCCCGCCTGCGCCGGTATTTCACATGCCGCCATCGTCTTGGGGTAGCGGATGAAGATCACAGCAGGGCTATGAAGATCCTGCGCCTCGATCTCCTGCGTCAGCGTGCCAAGCGTCATCTGCCCCTTGCGCTCATGCGGCGTGCTGACCGAAGCTACAACGTCGATCTCGCATTCGGGCGGCACACCGGCCTCCAGAAGATCGCGCTGGATCTCTCCTGCCCGCTCGACCGCCATATAGAAGGCCATCGAGGTGCCGGGACGGGCAAAACGGGTCCGGTCGGAGGGCGCGTCGCCGGGGCGGCAGGTGCCGGTCGTCAGAACGAATGTATCGGTTAGCCCGCGCGAGGTGAGCGGACGCGTCAGACTCGCAGCCGCCGCCGAGGCCGCCGTGATCCCGGGGATAATCTCGACCGGAATATCGGCTGCACGGGCGGCAGCGATCTCTTCGCAGGCCCGACCGAAAATCGACGGGTCGCCGGATTTCAGCCGCACCACGCGCCGACCTTTCAGAGCCTCCTCCACGATCAGCGCGTCGATCTTGTCCTGCGGCCAGGCGCAGGCGCCCACCGCCTTACCAACATAGACAGTCTCGATCCCGCTTGGGATCAGGTCGAGGATTTCCTCCGAGATCAACCGGTCATAGAGCACGACATCCGCTCGCCGGATATGATCCACAGCCCGCAAGGTCAGCAGGTCGGCGGCTCCCGGCCCCGCCCCCACAAGCGAGATATGTCCGCGCCGCGGTGCCTCTTGACCCTGCCCTGCGGCAAGCGATCGCCCGCTACTGGCCCGGACCGGCGCATCGACCAGACCCAGACCGATGCCGAACCAGCGTATGCGGTCGCGAAGAGCAATAGGAAGACCCATCATCGTCATGTTCCTCAAAACAAAAAAGCCGCCAGACCTCACCGCATATGCAGGGGGTCAGGCAGCTTCGCCCGGAATCCTAGAAAGTCGACGCGACGTCGTTGCCGCATGGTTCCTATTACCAGAGTTTGTTCACAGCGCGCAATATTCCGGCTGGGGCGGAGGGCGGCTTTTCAGAAAACCTGCCCCGCATTGCACATTATTGCGGCACTCAGCCGCGCTTTTTCAGCTCTTGCCGCAGCACGACGACCCAGCCCACAAGGCTGAGTGCCGCCATAGAAAACCATGTGATGGCGTAGCTCAGATGAGAATTGCGGAATTTCACCACCGTCTGGCCCCCGCGCGGGAAACCCTCGGGATCGGTCAGATCCTGATCAATGAAATAGGGAGCCGCGTTTTCGAGCCCCTTGGTTTTGGTGATCGAAGCGATATCACGGCGATACCAGACGCCATCTTCAGGACGGTCCTTCTGGCTGAAGAGATAGCCGTGATCCTCGGTGATCCGCAGCAGGCCGGTGATGTGCTGCTCGCCCTCGGGCGCCACGCGGCTGTCGGGAGATTTCTTCTCCTCCGAGACCACGCCACGGTTGATCATCACGATCGTGCCGTCATCGCGCTTGAGCGGCGTCAGCACCCAGTAGCCCGGTCCGAACATTGAGGGCGTGTAGATCAGCACCTCGTCCTCGTTCATGAAAGTGCCATCCACCTCGACATGGCGGTATTCATCTCCCTCGCGGGTGATCCCCGCCCAGTCCGCGGGGCCGGGCGCCGGCACCGGCTCTGCCGCCACCCGCGCATCGACCCGCGCAATGAGATCGAGCTTCCAATGCAGCCTATGCACCTGCCAGATGCCGAGCGACATGAAAAGCGCGACGAAAGCGGCAGCCAGAACGGTTGCGATGCCCAAACGGACCCAGCGGATTTCGGTAGTCATAGGAGGTCTCCGGATTGCTAGAGAGAAGCAGATAGCAAAACGGGGCCAGTTTCCCGGCCCCGTCATTCGGTCATGATGTCCAGATCAGCCCTGCTGGTTCTGCAGGTTCATCATTTCCATCATCTGTTCCTGGGTCGGCATCGGCTGCATGTTTTCGTTCATATTGTGCATGACCCAGAGCGAGCCTGCGAGAACGATAACAAGGATGATGACCGCCAGAACGGTGGCTGCCAGCGTCCAGCCCTCTTCAACCGAACGGTTGACATGGAGGAAGTAGACGAGGTGCACGATGATCTGGACGGCGCCCAGACCCATGATGATCCCGACGATGGTCGTCCGCGACATATCCACATCGGCCATCACCAGATAGAAGGGGATGATCGACAGGATGACGGCAAGGACGAAGCCGATCATCAGCTGGCCCATGGAGCCATGCGAATGCGAGCTATGTTCAGCCATTAGACGAGCCTCACGAGATAGACAAAGGAGAAGACGCCGATCCAGATCAGGTCGAGGAAGTGCCAGAACATCGACAGCGTCGACAGGCGGCGCATATTCGCCTCGATCAGACCGTGCTTACGGAGCTGGAAGACCAGAGTGATCAGCCAGATCGACCCGAAGGTTACGTGCAGACCATGGGTCCCCACCAGCAGGAAGAAGGCGGACAGGAAGGCCGAACGATCGGGGCCTGCGCCAATGCTGATGAAGTGATGGAATTCGTAAAGTTCGATGCCGAGGAAGCCCAGACCGAAGGCCAGCGTGATGATGAGCCACATGATCGTGCCGCCAAGCTTGTGGGCAGTCGCGTTCAGCATGGCCACACCGAAGGTGATCGACGAGATCAGCAGCAGCGCGGTTTCCCACAGCACCAGTGACGGTTCGAACAGATCTTTCGGGCCCGGGCCGCCGGCATAGTTGCCACCAAGAACGGCATAGGTCGCGAAGAGCGTGCCGAAGATGATGCAGTCCGACATCAGGTAGAGCCAGAAACCGATCGGCGTCGGGCTCACATGATGATGGTCCTGATGATGGTCCGGACCTTCCGGCCCCTTGATGGGGCCGGTGACGGGGGTATCAAGCATCGTCATGCTGCATTTCCCTTTGCTTCGGTTTCCGCGATCTCTTCTACGGGGATGTAGTAGTCACGGTTGTAGTTGAAGGTATGGTAGATCGTGTAGGCGACGACACCGACGAAGCTTACGACAGCCAGCCACCAGATATACCAGATCATTGCGAAGCCGAAGATGAAGGCCAGCGCCGAAATGACAAACCCTGCGGGCGTGTAATGCGGCATGTGGATCGGCTGGTAGTCGGTTGACCACTTGAACCCACGCTGTTTCATCGCCCAGAATTCGTCGATCCCGTTGATGTGGAGATCCTGCGGGAAGTTGTACTTCGCCGGCGGGGACGAGGTTGCCCAGTCGAGCGTACGCGCATTCCACGGGTCCGAGCCACAAGCCAATTCTTTACGCTTGTAGATCGAGTAGGCGAAGTTCGCGAAGCTCAGCAGGATGCCGGCCAGGATGAACAGTGCACCGATGGCGGCAACGACGAAGTAGGGCTGCCAGGACGGATCCGAATAGGAGTTGATCCGGCGCGTCACGCCGATGAAGCCCAGCAGGTAGAGCGGCATGAAGGCAAGGTAGAAGCCCACGAACCAGCACCAGAAGGACGCTTTACCCAGACCGTCATGCAGCTTGAAGCCGAAGGCTTTGGGCCACCAGAAGTAGACAGCTGCATAGATCGCCCAGACAACACCACCGATGATGACGTTATGGAAGTGCGCGATCAGGAACAGCGAGTTGTGGAGCTGGAAGTCGACCGGCGGGATTGCCAGCATAACGCCGGTCATACCACCGATGGTGAAGGTCACGATACCGCCGATCACCCAGTACATCGGGGTCTCGAACCGCACGCGGCCTTTATACATGGTGAAGATCCAGTTGAAGATCTTCACACCCGTCGGCACGGCGATGATCATCGTCGTGATACCGAAGAAGGTATTCACGGCAGCGCCCGACCCCATCGTGAAGAAGTGGTGCAGCCACACGATGAAGGACAGAACCATGATCGACATCGTTGCCCAGACCATCGTCTTGTAGCCGAAGAGCGGCTTGCCGGAGAAGGTCGCCACGACTTCCGAGAAGATCCCGAAGCAGGGCAGGATGAGGATGTAGACCTCCGGGTGACCCCAGATCCAGATCAGGTTGACATACATCATCGCGTTCCCACCAAGGTCGTTGGTGAAGAAATGCGTTCCGATGTAGCGGTCGAGCGTCAGCATCACGAGGGTTGCGGTCAGAACCGGGAAGGCCGCCACGATCAGGATGTTCGTGCACAGCGCGGTCCAGGTGAAGACCGGCATACGGAACAGCGACATGCCCGGCGCACGCATCTTGAAGATGGTGGCGCACATGTTCACGCCCGAAAGCGTTGTCCCGATACCCGCGATGTTCAGCGCCCAGAGATAGTAATCCATCCCCGGCCCGGTCGAATAGGCAGCGCCCGATAGCGGCGGGAAGGCCAGCCAGCCGACGCGTGCGAACTCACCGATGAACAGCGAGATGTTGACCAGAAGCGCACCGGCCACCGTCATCCAGAACGAGAAGTTGTTCAGGAAGGGGAAGGCCACGTCGCGGGCACCGATCTGCACGGGCATGACGAAGTTCATCACACCGGTGATGAAGGCCATGGCCACGAAGAAGATCATGATCACGCCGTGAGCGGTGAAGACCTGGTCATAGTGGTGCGGCGGAAGGTAGCCCTCTGCCCCGCCCGCAGCCATTGCCTGCTGCGCGCGCATCATCAGCGCGTCGGCAAAGCCGCGCACGAACATGATGAAACCGAGCACCATATACATGATGCCGATCTTCTTGTGGTCGATCGTGGTGACCCAATCGGTCCAGAGCGGTTTCCATGCCTTGAAATAGGTCATGAGCGCCAGAACGATGATGCCTGCAACGGCAACACCTGCGAAGGTCGCGATCAGAATCGGCTCATGATAGGGAATGGACGAGAGACTGAGCCGCCCGAAGATCGGGGAGATCGTCTCCTGCGCCACGCGAGCTTCTTCAGTTAACATTGGTTTTATACTCCTGGTTCGGGAGGCAGAGGCCATCGGCGCCAAGCGCGGCTTGTGCCATGATCTGACGCGCGTCGAGTGCGGACATGTGCTCCTCGGAGGTATCTGCCGGCAGCGAGATCAGGTTACCGTGACCGTCGATCGCACGCTGGTCGTCATATTCGAACAGGTGCTTGGGCATGCCGATGGTGGCATGCTCGCCGCCCTCGCCTTCGGCTTTCTCGCCTTCATGGCCTGCGATCTGATCACGATGCATATCGAGCATCATCATCTCGTTCATGCAAACCTTGTTCTCTTCAACACACAGCCCGACGATACGGTCGAACAGACCGTCCACGACGGAGCTGTAATAGCTGACGGGTGCATCGATGGTGGGCTGCTCAAGCTGCAAGTAGGATTCGCGGGTCAGAGGCTCGCCTTCCGCCTTGGCTTTGGCGACCCATGCGTCGAAATCGGCGTCGTTCACGGCATGCGTGGTGAACGTCATCTTCGAGAAACCGGGACCCGAGTAATGGGCGGAACGCGACTGGAAATCACCGGTTTCATCCGCGATGAAATGCAGTTTGGTTTCCATGCCAGCCATCGAGTAGACCATACCCGCAAGCGCCGGAACCCAGAACGTGTTCATCACGGTCGAGCCGGAGAGCTTCATATTGATCGGGCGCCCCTCGGGGATCACCAGTTCATTAACAGAAGCCACGCCCTGCTCGGGATAGATGAACAACCATTTCCAGTCGAGCGAGACCGCTTCGACTTCGACCGGTGCGCCCATGTTCTCGGTATGGTCGAGCGGACGATAGGGGTCGAGGCGATAGGTATAGATCGCCAGGATGACGCCGAGAATGGCGACGATGATGACCGGAATGCCCCAGACAACGACTTCGATCTTGGTCGAATGCGCGAATTCGGGCTCGTAATCGCTCTGGTCATCGCGATCGTGGCGGTATTTCCAGGGGAAATAGACCGTCATGATGACAACAGGGATGATGATCAGCAGCATCAGGACTGTCGAGATGACCAGTAGGTCGCGCTCTTGCTCAGCGACCCAGCCGCTGGGGAAAAGAACTTCGTACTGACATCCCGCCAGCGACGCTGCCGCCAACAGCATCAGCGGGAGTTTGAGGTGTTTCAACAATGCGTGCCTCTTGCAGCTTTGCAGCTTCGGGCATGCAATGCAGCACCCTCGCCGCAATTTGTAGTAAAAGTCGGGACCACATGCCACGAGCAGGGGGCCAAGACAAGACTAGAGCCTGCATTATGCATCAACAGGTTAAATCTCTATGCGACATTCCGACGCGCTGAATTTCCGGCAGGATTTTTGCAGCCGATTCCTTGGGTTGAAATACAGGTAAACGAATCAGATCGCATTCCTGTGTAAAAACGTCGCAACACGCCCCCTCAAGAGGATGTAAAATAGAGATTTTTTTAATGATGAACTTGATTTTTCGAATAAAAATTTTCTTGATCTGCACTGCGTGACAACTCATGGAGACGTGAGTTGACAAAACTGATCCGTATCAAATCTGTATAATTTTCGGGCAGAAGACACTAGGCAAAGTTCACTTTTTTAATCACGGCAATTTTACAATTTTGCATGCCGGTTATGAACACACGTCATGCCTTTAGAGCATGTCACAACTTGAAACTCGCAAAATCTTCCTCAACCAGCGCTACCGCGGCTGACCTGTGACCATATGCACAACCGCCTCGCAACCGGACGCCTTGACCCGGGCCTAATTCTCGATTTTTTTAATCAGGAAATGTGCAGGCGCCATCCGGCCCCCGCATAGATTGCAATCCAGGATTTCCCATGACCACATCAGATACCTTACCGCGCATTGAGCGTCAGCGTCACGAGCTTGTCCGTCGCACGCTGACCGTCTCCGAGATCACCCGGCTCACTCCCAATATGCTGCGCCTCGTCTTCTCGGGGCCCGAGCTAGAGGGGTTCACCTCGACCGCTCCCGACGACCATTTCAAACTGATCGTACCCGATGCGGATGGCGAGCCGGTGATGCGTGAATATACGCCCCGCGTCTTCGACCCCGAAACCCTCACGCTGACCGTCGATTTCGCGCTACATGATGCAGGCCCCGCCACGCTCTGGGCCAAATCGGTGTCCGTCGGGGACGAAGCGCGGATCGGCGGGCCACGCGGATCGCAGACTATCACGGGCCCGATCCGCAGCTGGCTGCTGATCGGCGACGAGACCGCCCTGCCCGCCATCGGCCGCCGCCTTGCGGAGCTTCCCGCCGATATTCCGGCCACCAGCCTCGTTGCCGTACAGGGCCCCGAGGACGAACAGCCCCTGCCCTCTCCCGCGCAGACATTGGCGCTGTGGATCCATCGCGACGATCCGACGGACCCTGCGCCCTTCATCGAGCGGCTCGCCTCGCTCGATCTGCCAGAGGGCACCTTTGTCTGGATCGCCGCAGAGGCCGCTGTCGCGCGCGCCATCCGCGACGCATTGGAGCAGCGCGGCCATCCCCTGCCCTGGATGAAGGCCGCAGGCTACTGGATCAAGGGTCAGGCCGATTCCAGCGACAAATCGATGTAAGCTTCAGCTTCGCATCAGACTCGCCCGCTACGCTCCGGAGACAGGCCCGCTTTCTCCGGAGTTTATTATGCGCCAGACCCTTTTCCGCTATGCGACACCACTCATCACCGGATTATTCCTCGTTTCCCTCGTCTCGGGCGTCGCCCTGTTCTTCCATTGGCAGATGGGCTGGTTCCACAGCATGCATGAATGGCTGTCGATGGTGCTCGTCATTCCCTTCGTTCTGCATCTGTGGCGCAACTGGCGACCCCTGAAAGCCTATTTCAAGGCGCCGCCGATGCTGCTTGCCCTCGTGGCCTCGCTGATTGCGGCCGTGGCATTCGCCCTGCCGATCAGTTCGGAAAGCACCGCCAAGGGCGGGCGTCCCCCGCAATTCGCCCTTGCACAGAAGCTGCTCGACGCCCCGATCTCGGAGATTGCGCCGGTTCTGGACAGTGACAGCACCGCCCTGCTGACGCGCCTGCAAGCGGCGGGCTATAGCGGCACGCCCGAGCAGTCGCCCGCCGAGATCGCCCAAGGCGCCGGTGCGCAGGTCGATGCCATCGCCCGCCTGCTCTTGCAATAAACGCGCGCAGACGGCATCCCTTGAACCATCCCCGATCCGTAGCCGAAAGGACCCGCCCCCATGCGCATTCTTCTTGTCGAAGACGATCAGAGCCTCGGCAGTGCCGTCAGCGACCAGATCCGCGCGGACGGGCATTCGCTCGACTGGGCCCAGACGCTGGAGGAGGCGCGTGATCTGACAAAGATCTCGCGTTTCGACCTCATCCTGCTGGACCTCATGCTGCCCGACGGGCGCGGCATTCCGTTTCTGAAAGACCAGCGGACGGGCGGCTCCACGGTGCCGGTGATCATCCTGACCGCCCTCGATCAGGTCAGCGACCGCATCGCGGGGCTGAATGCGGGGGCAGATGACTATCTGGTCAAGCCCTTCGATCTGGACGAGCTATCAGCGCGCATCGGATCGGTCGCACGGCGCTATAGCGGCAATCCGAACCCGACGGTGGATATTGCCGATCTGCGCATCGACCTGCCTGCAAAATCGGTGACCCGCGAGGGGCTTCCCGTAACCCTGACGGGGCGCGAATGGGCGCTGTTCGAGGCGTTTCTCGCCCGTCCGGGCCAGCTTTTGTCCAAAGCCCAGCTGGAAGAGGCTCTCTACAGTTTCGATGACGAGATCGGCTCCAATACGATCGAGGTCCATGTCAGCCACCTTCGCAAGAAACTGGGCCGTGACCGCATCCAGACCGAGCGCGGGCTGGGCTACCGACTGGTGGCACAATGAGGCTGCCCCGTTCTCTGGGACTGCGCATCGCGCTTCTCATCGGTGCGGGCGTCGCGGTCCTGTGGCTGGCGGCCGCCGTGGTCACCGCAGGGCTCATGAGCCGCGAGATGAACCGCGTCTTCGACCGCGAACTGAGCGATACCGCGCAGCGCATCCTGCCTTTCGCTCTGCGCGAACAACGCCTGCGGGCGCGCAACTCCGGTGAGGTCCAGCAGGGCACGCGTGATCACAGCACCCGCGAGAACCAGTCGCCAAATGCGCGCTCCCGACCCGACCCGCAGCGCAATGACCGCTCGCCCAACGACCGCCTCTGGCCGCCGCCGCCGCCCGAAAACCGCGCGGTGGCACGGCTGGATGACCGGCCCGACACCGTCGAATTCATCGTGCGCAATCAGGCCGGTGATGTTCTGTTGCAAACCGATGGCAGCGAGGACATCGCCATCTCCGACGATATCACGCCCGGTTTCCTGACCTTGTCGGGCTATCGCACTTTTACCGATTATTCTCCCCGCGCGGGCCTGTCGATCACCGTGGCAGAGCCGCTCGACCACCGGCAGGCGGTGCGACGCAATATGATCCTGCTGCTGTCGCTACCGCTGCTGATCGCGTTGCCCCTCGGGCTGGGCGGGATCTTCTGGGCGGTGCGGCGGGCACTCAATCCTGTGCGCCAATTGGAGCACGATCTGGCTCTTCGCGGGCCGCAGCGTCTCGATCCGTTGGAGAGCGAGCACATGGTCTCCGAGCTGCGCCCGATCGCCGACGGAATCAATGCCGTTTTGTCGCGCCTCAAGGCCGCCTTCGACTCCGAGCGCAGCTTTGCCTCCAATGCCGCGCATGAGATGCGCACACCCGTGGCCGGTGCCATCGCACAGGCCCAGCGGCTGCGCGCCGAGAGTAGCGATCCGGTCGCGATCTCGCGGGCACTGGAGATCGAGGGCGGGCTGAAGCGTCTGTCGCGCCTCTCCGAGAAGCTTATGCAGATGGCGCGCGCCGAAGGGGCGCAGCTCCGTCTGGACGGAAAAAACGATCTGCGGATGATCCTCGACATCCTGCTCGATGATATGCGCCGCGCCGATCCGGCAATCGCGGCCGGGCTGGACGTGAACCGTCCTGACCGCCCCGTGATGAGTGATCTCGACCCTGATGCCTTCGCAATCCTTGCGCGCAATCTCATCGAGAACGCGCGCAAACATGGGACGGGCGGCGTAGAGATAAGCCTCAGCCCCGATGGCAGGCTTACCGTCCGCAATGATGCGCCTGCCCTGCCGCCGGAGCAGCTGGCGCGCATCTCCGACAGGTTTGCCCGCGGGGATGGTGCCGGAGACGGCACGGGGTTGGGTCTCGCGATTGCCCATGTGATCGCCGAGAGGTCGGGGGCAACGCTCGAGCTGCACAGCCCGATCCCCGGCAAGGCAAGCGGATTTCAGGCCGTTTTCCTGCCATAACATCGCATTTTAGCTATCTTTAGGTGAAATAAGCACTTTCTTAGGCCGCGACTGCTACCCCTGAAGGTCAATCCCCGGGAATCACTTTCCGGCCAGTCCTTTGCACGAGGTAGTTGATGTTTGCGCGCCTGCTCTTTCCGGTCCTCCTATGTGTCGCCAGTCCGCTCGCGGCCGCGACATACGGGGTAACGTTAATCGATAGATCCCAGATCTTCATCAAGGCTTTGGAGGGCGGCTTCACCGATGCGGCAGCCTCCATGCCCGATACGGATCTCGAGATCATGGATGCGCAGAACAGCACCGAAACGCAGCTCGAACAGGTGCAGAAGCTCATCGACATGAAGGTCGATGCTCTGATCGTGAATGCCGTAAGCGCCGATTCCGGCCTGACCATCTCGCGTATGGCCCAGAAGGCGCGCATTCCTCTGGTCTTCGTAAATGCGAAACCCCTGAACTGGGAGGTCCTGCAGGGTCCGCAGGTCTATGTCGGCTCGCCCGAAACCCAATCGGGCAGCCTCGAGGTAGGCTATGTCTGCGATGCACTGGGCAATACGGGCACGGTGTCGATCCTTGTCGGCGATCTGGTGTCGGAAGCAGCGCGCGAGCGGACCAAGGCCTATTACAGTGAACTGGCCACCGATCATTGCTCGGGCGTCACCATTCAAGCCGAAGCTTTTGGCAACTGGTCGGTGGATGGTGGACGTGCCATCATGGAGAAATGGCTGGCCGAGGGGCCCCTGCCCGATGCGGTCGTGGCTAATAATGATGATATGGCGCTGGGGGCGATTGCCGCTCTCGACGAGGCAGGTATCGATCACAGCACAATCCTGATCGGCGGCATCGACGGCACCGCCACCGCCCGAAAGGCAATGGCCGAAGGCAAGCTCGACGTCACGGTATTGCAAAACGCCGCCGAGCAGGCCCGTGGCGCCATCGTCTCCGCACAGCAGCTTCTGGCGGGCGAGACCCTGCCCCCGCAAGTCTGGATACCCTTTGAACTCGTGAAACCGGCCGATGCGTCGGTCGCAATGAACTGACCGGCGGCGGAGACCCAAATGCTTAAGAAATTCAATAACTTCTTCGCTGGGATCGGTCCGCGCCTCGCGTTCAGCCAGATCCTCCTCGTTACTATTCTCGGCGCCGCCATCACCGTTGCATGGCTTGTCTTCCAACAGTTTTCGACGAGCATGCACGAACTGGCCGAAGACAATGTCCCCGATCTACGCAATACCAGCGATATCATGGTAAGCGCCAACCGCCTGCCCGAGCTGATCACCGCGCTGCTTCTGGCCAATACACCCGCCGAGATCGATGAGGTCCTGAAGACCTCGGAGCAGCGCTTTGCGGCCTTCTTCGAACTGGCCCGCCAGCGCCCGCCGCGTCAGGCCATTGATCTCGCCGACCGCATGTCCGAATTCAAGCTGCAACTCCTGCAGCTGGCGGCGGCCCGCGAGGATGCCTCGCTTGCGCATACAGCCGTCCGTCAGGATCTCAGCAAGCTCGAGATCCTCGTCTCGCAACTTGAACTGATGGGTCCGCCCCAAGCCCGCGCCGATGCGCAATCCCTGCTTCGCCAGATCGTTACGGTGTCGATGGAGGGGGATCTGATCGGTCTGGACCGGTATAAGGCCTCTGTCGAGGGTCAGGCAAAACTGCTGATCTTCAGCCTCGGCGACGGGTATGACACCGATGTCGCAATGCTGCATGACCTGATCGACCCCGAAACCGGGGTAATCGCACGGCGCGGCAACGAACTCGAAGCGCTGGCGGCGGGGGCTGCCGCCTCGAGTGCGGCGCTGAGCGAGATCACCCAGCTCAGTGCGGGCGCTGCCGCAGTGGGAGGCGAAGCCCTTGACGGCGTAAGCGCTCGCGCCGGCGTTCTGGATAGCCAGATCGGTAAGGCGACCAGAAATATGGAGCTTGCAATCGGTGCCTCGCTTCTCGTGCTCATGGTAACGATCGGCTTCCTGCAGATGGTTCTGGTACGCCCGTTGCGGGATCTGACCCGACGCACCCGCGATCTGGCCGAGGGCAATATCGATGCGCTCGAAGGCACGAAAAAACGCGGGGGCGAACTGGGGGCGATGATCGAAGCGCTCCAGATCTTCAGGCAGAACATTCTCGCCAATCGCGAGTTGGAGGAACAGCAGCGCGAGGCCGAGGCCCGTGAGGCCGCCGAGCGTGAGGCGGAAGCCCAGCGCAAGCTTGAGGCAGAGCGTGCAGAGATGGAACGTAAGGCCCGCGAGGAACGCGAACACATGGAGCGCGAGCACGCCGCCGCGGCCGAGAAACAGCGCCTTGCCGAACTGGCCGAGGCCGAGCGGGCCGAGCGCGCGGCAGAGCAGGAGCAGGTTGTCTCCACACTCGCGAAGGCCCTTGGCCGTCTTTCGCAAGGCGATCTGACCCAGCGCATCGAGACCCGCTTCCCCGAGAGCTACGAGGCCCTGCGCGCGGATTACAACCGCAGTATCGACTCGCTCAGCCATCTGGTAGGTTCGATCCAGTCGAGCGTCAGCCACATCCTCAACAATGCCTCCGAGGTCAGTCAGGCCGCGACCGACCTGTCGCACCGCACCGAAAGCACGGCGGCGACCCTTGAGGAAACGGCGGCCGCGGTCGAGGAACTCGCGGCCAACACCGCTTCCGCCGCCGAGAACAGCCGCCGGACCGAAAAGGTCGTACATAGCTCGAAATCGGAAACCCTTGCGTCACGCGATATTATGGCACAGGCGGTCGCTGCGATGAATTCCATTGCCGAAAGCTCCAACCGGATCACGCGGATCATTGGTGTGATCGACGATATCGCCTTCCAGACCAACCTTCTGGCACTCAATGCCGGCGTGGAAGCTGCGCGAGCGGGCGATGCGGGGCGCGGCTTTGCGGTCGTGGCCTCCGAAGTCCGGGCCCTTGCACAGCGCTCGTCGGAAGCGGCGAGCGAGATTGGCGGGTTGATTTCGGAAAGCTCCGATAGCGTGAAGATCGGCGTGGATCTTGTCGGCCAGACCGATACCGCCCTGCAGCGTATTGCCGACTCGATTGCCGAGATTGCGACCAATATTTCTAGCGTGGCCAACTCGGTCGAGGAACAATCCCATGCCGTTCGGGAAATCAACTCGGCGACCGCCCAGCTTGACCAGATGACCCAGCAGAACGCGGCGATGTTCGAGGAAACATCAGCAGCCTCTCTGGCCCTCTCGCAAGAGGCAAAATCGCTGAACGAGGCAATCACCCAGTTCCGCGTCGCGGGCTCCGGCTATGATGACACCGCGAACGCGGCATAACATTAAGTCAAGGGGCCCTGCCGGGCCCCTTTCCATTCCGCATCCGCGCCCCTCAGCTACGCCGTCTCGCGCGCGGATCCCCCTCATGGCGCCACGGGCATTCCTTGGGTTCCTCCAGCTCGGTCTTGATCTGCGCCCATGTGAGAACGGTAAAGAATACCGATCCGCCAAGCACATTCCCGATCAATGCGGGCAGGGTAAAACCGGTAAGCGCCCCGATCGCGGACATCTTGCCCGATAGCACCACGATGGTCGCCTCGGTCGAGCCTGCCACCACATGGGTAAATTCCGCCGTCGCGATGATCCATGTCACGATGACGATCATCAGCAGCTTGGACTGGCGGGCATTGGGCAACATCCAGACGAGCGCCGCGATCAGCCAGCCCGCACCAATCCCCCGCAACATGGTTTCGAGCCACGGGAAATGGGTGGCCTCTTCCGAAAGCTCCTGAACCGCTTGCCAGAGCGCCGGATCATAGCCGCGCATGAGATAGAGCACGATCCCGAACAGTGTCGCGCCGATCAGGTTGAAGAGGAAAACGATCCCCCATAGCCGCGCAAGGCGCCGGAACACCTCCGGTCCGGGCTCATCCAGCGCCGGACAGACCGCAGTGATGGTGTTCTCGGTGAACAGCTGCATCTGCCCCATGATCACGATCAGGAAGCCCACCGTATAACCGAAATTCTCGACAAGTGGACGCCATTCGGCATCAGGCAGATGAGACCGCAGAAGACCTTCGGTGAAAACCGAGAACCCGATGGCGATCCCGGCAATGAGCGAGGACATGACCAGCGCCGAGGCCGGACGCATCAGCTCTTCCACCCCCGAGCGGCGGATCGATTCAAAAATGGCAGGCGGGCTCATCGCCCCCGTTTTCTCGATGGCCCGAAGCTCGTGCTCGTCGAACGAGGCTTCATGTTTCTTTTCCGCATGCTCCTGATCCGCTGCGGCCTGTTCTCGCTCTGACAACTTCGGTTCCTTCCGCTCGTTTGCCGTCACATAGATTTTTGCAACCGTGAAGGAACGTAGTATCGCAGCATTTCGTTCCATTGGTTCGGGATGTGCTATGATTTGTCGCATCCAGACTTGTGCCTGCGCATTGGGCGCGTCACAAAAGAGGAGCCTTGCGCACTGGGAGATGCCGATGAAACCCGAAGATTACAGCCATTCGCCCGTTGAAGCCGATGCCGGCACCCCTGTCTATAAACGAGCCGCAGGGGGATGGGGATCGCTTGAGGGCGTCGCGCGGATCATGAAGAAAGAGCCTCCAACGCCCTTGGCGCTGCAGATCCTTGCCAAGCTGAACAAGACTGGCGGCGCGATGTGCTCGTCCTGCGCATGGGCCAAGCCCGCAAATCCCGGAACATTCGAATTCTGCGAGAACGGCGCCAAGGCAACGTTGTGGGAGCTGACCACGAAGAAGGTGGGCCCTGCCTTCTTCGCTGCGCATAAGGTCAGCGACCTGCGCCAGTGGACCGATCATGATCTGGAAGCCGCAGGTCGCCTGACCCATCCGATGCGTTATGATGCCACCACCGACAGCTATCAGCCTGTGGCGTGGGAGGAAGCTTTTGCCGAGATCGGGCGAGAGTTGAACGGGATCACCCCCGATGAGGCGGTTTTCTATGCCTCGGGCCATGCGGGCCTCGAGCCCTCCTATCTCTACGCGTTGCTGGCGCGGATCTATGGCACCAACAACCTGCCGCAATCTTCGAATATGTGCCACGAGACCACCTCGGTGAACCTCAACACCTATCTCGGCGTTCCTGTAGGCACCTGCACGCTGGAAGATTTCGACCATTGCGATGCGCTGTTCTTCTTTGGCCAGAATACCGGCACCAACAGCCCGCGGCTGCTGCACACACTGAAAGAGGCTGTGGATCGCGGCTGCAAGGTAGTGACCTTCAACCCGATCCGCGAAAAGGGCCTGCTGGAGTTCACCGACCCGCAAAGCCCCAAGCAGATGGTCACCGGCAAATCGACCAAGATTTCGGACCATTACTATCAGGTCCGTCCCGGCGGGGATATCGCCGTGCTGGCGGGCATGATCAAATATGTGCTCGCGCGCGAAGATGCCGCCCCCGGCACAGTGCTGGACCATGACTTCATCGCCGAGCATACGCAGGGGCTCGAGGAGGCGATGGCAGAAATCCGCACTATGGACTGGGCGGAGATCGAGCACCATTCGGGCCTGACCCGCGCCATGATCGAGCAGGCTGCGGAAATCTATGTCGACGCCAAGCGCGTGATCGGCGTCTATGGCATGGGCCTGACCCAGCATGTCAACGGGTGGCTGAACCTCGGCATGCTGGTCAACCTGTTGTTGTTGCGCGGAAACATGGGCCGTTTGGGTGCGGGCATCTCGCCCGTGCGCGGGCACTCGAACGTGCAGGGGCAGCGCACCGTGGGGATCGGCGAGAACCCCGCGCTCTTCCCGCTCGACAAACAGGAGAAGATGTTCGGCGTCACCCTGCCCCGCACACGCGGGATGAATATCGTGAAGGCCGGTAAGGGCGTGATCGAGGGCCGGGTGAAAGCCACCATCGCGCTCGGCGGCAACCTCCTGCGCGCCATGCCCGATATCGAGCGGCTGGAAGAGGCATGGGGCAAGCAGAACCTCACCGTCTCGATCGCGATCAAACTCAACCGCTCGCATCTCAATCCGGGTAAGGTGTCCTATATCCTGCCCTGTCTGGGACGGACCGACGAGGATCTGCAGAACGGTGTACCGCAGGTGCAGACCGTCGAGGACACGATGAGCCATATCTTCGCCTCGCTGGGCCGCGCCAAACCGCCAAGCGACCAGTTGAAATCCGAACTTGCCATTATCGCGGGCATCGCCAAAGCCACCCTACCCGCCAATCCTGCGCTGCAATGGGATGACTGGACCGCGAATTACGACCATGTGCGCGATCTGATCGCCGCCACTTGGCCCGCGCAGTTCCACGAGATGAACCTGCGCATGTCGAAGGCGGGCGGGTTCTACCGTGGCAATGCAGCCCGCGAGCGGCGCTGGAACAACGAGGCCGGAAAGGCGCTTTTCACCACGCCCACGACCCTTTCGGCGCTGGGTCAGGAGCCCGGCACCACCGCGCGTGGCCAGAGCTACACGCTCAACACCATGCGCTCCAACGACCAGTTCAACACCACGATCTACGGGCATTCGGACCGCCTGCGGGGACTTTCGGGCTCGCGTATGGTGGTGCTCATCAACCGCGGCGAAATGGAACGGGCGGGGCTTTCGGAGGGTCAGAAAGTCACGCTGGTCTGCGATATCGAGGACGGGCGCGAGCGCCGTGTCGAGGGACTGAGCGTCACTGCATTCGATCTGCCCAATGGCTGTGTTGCGGGCTATTATCCCGAGCTGAACCCCTTGATCCCGTTGGAATATCACGAACTCCGCTCCGGCACACCCGCCTATAAGGGCACCCCCGTCCGGATCATCGCATAAAAAAGGGCCGCCTCATGTGCGGCCCTTCCAGCAATCGGAGTGGATTATACGGAGGTCATATCGCCCTTGGCGATGACCGGACCTGTTGCCACACCGTCTGGCGCGCCGCCTTTGGGCTCATCCGTGATGGCGAAGGTCGCGTTCGCCAGCATCGGGCGCAGTTCATCGGGCATCGGCATGTGGGCATCGCGCTGTTCGGGCATAAGACCCAGCGAGACGGGCTTCTGCCCTGCAGGGATCACCCAAAGCTCCATCGACCGGTCTGTCGCATGCTGCACCCCGGCCATTTGCACCAAGCGCACTTCGCCGGTGCCGGTATCATATTGCACCTGCACCAGAAGCTGGTCGCCCGCGCCCATCAGGCTGGCCTGCATGCCCGGTGTAAAGCCGGGAAGGGCCGGAATGGCGGGGTTATTCAGGGTATTGATGATATCGGGTACGAAGAAGGTCGCCGTGATACCCACCGCCACGACACCACCTGCAAGCCACCCCCAGAGCATCAGCGATCTGCGCGATGCCGGAGCACCGATCTCGGTCATCAGTTGGCGCTTTACCGAGGCTGGCGGCATCACTTCGGGGAAGTCCTCGGCCAGAGGCGCGAAACGGCTCTCCCAATCGCGCAATCGCGCGCGCAAGGCGGGCTCGTCGCGCAAACGCGCAGCGAAGGTGGCCTGTTCCTCGGGAGGCAAAAGGCGTAGCGCCTGTTCGGCGGCCAGAAGATCATCATCGAATTCGGGCGTCGCACTCATTGGCTCATGCAATCCTTCAGCTTCATCAGGCTGCGGCGCAGCCATGTCCGCATCGTGTTCAGCGGCACATTGTGACGTTCGGCCAGATCGGCATAACTGTCGCCGTTGAGATAGGCCCCGCGCACGGCATCGGCGCGCCCATCCTCCAGCATCTCCAGACAGGAGCCGATGCGCTTGGCCTCGGAGTTGGCGATCATGCAGGCTTCGGGCCCCGGCCTATCGTCGGACAGATCATAGACCTCGTCAATATCCGTGCGCCCGCGCTGACGCTTGCGCAACCGGTCGATGGCCAGATTGCGCGCGAGCGTGATCAGCCATGTCATCGGGCTATGGCCGGTCACACTATAGCGGTCGGCCTTGCGCCAGATCCGCAGGAACACCTCCTGCAGCGCCTCCTCGGCCTCGGCACGGTTGTCGAGCACCTTTAGGCAAACCCCGAACAGCTTAGCACTGGTGGCATCGTAAAGCGCTGAAAAGGCGGCTTTATCACGCAGAACGACCCGCGCGATAAGGGCTTCAATCTCCTCTGGAGTCGACAGCCCGCGAGATGTGGAACGGCGCGATTTGGCAGGCGCGAGGCCTGAGATAGTCTGCATGAACCAGATCCTCCCTCGGCGGTCATGACTTAACCTAAAGCAAGGGTCCGTTCTGTCCAACAAAAACGATCAGAGATCGTCGAGCCCGATATCCACACAAGGCGCGGATTGGGTGATCCGCCCGACCGAGATGAAATCGACGCCAGTCCCGGCCTTGGCGCGGATCGTCTCCAGACGCACCCCGCCCGAACATTCCAGAGGCACGCGCCCGCCCACGAGCGCCACCGCCGCCCGCATCTCGTCGTTGGTCATATTGTCGAGCATGATCACATCGGCCCCTGCCGAAAGCGCTTCCTCGACCTGTTCCAGACGGTCGCATTCGACCTCGATCTTGGTCAGGACCGGTGCCTTCGCCTTGGCTCTGGCCACCGCCAAGGTGATCGATCCGGCCACCGCGATATGGTTGTCCTTCAGCATAATACCCCCATCGAGGCTCAGGCGGTGGTTGCGCCCGCCACCACAGGTGACCGCGTATTTCTCGAGCCCGCGCAGCCCCGGCGTGGTCTTGCGCGTGTCCACCAGAAACGCACCCGTCCCCTCGATCTCTGCCACATAGGCGGCGGTCAGCGTGGCAATCCCGCACATCCGCTGCAACAGGTTGAGCGCCACACGCTCGCCCGTCAGGATCGCCTGCGCGTTGCCCTCGATAATGGCAAAGGTGGTGCCCGCATCGATCCTCTCGCCCTCCTCGGCCAGCACCTCGAGCTTCAGCTTCGGGTCCAGATGCCGGAACACCCGCGCTGCCATCGGCAGCCCCGCCAGCACCATGTCCTCGCGCGCATTGAAGGCAAACCGCCCCGTCGCGTCATCCTCCACCATGATCTTGGCGGTCAGATCGAACTGGCCGCAATCCTCATCAAGCCAAAGCGCGATCTGGGCGTCGAGTTTGCGCATGTCGTAAAGCATCGGGGTCCTCCACCTGTTTTCAGGGTTCTACCCCGTCGCCGAGCATAGAAAAAGGGGGCGAAAGCGCCCCCTTTCACAGATCACTCTGCCGCATAGGCCTCGGGTGGCGGGCAGATGCAGATCAGGTTACGATCGCCATGGACATTGTCCACGCGGCCCACCGGCGGCCAGTATTTGTCCTCGCGGAACGAGCCCGCAGGGAAGCACCCTGCCTCGCGGCTATAGGCGCGGTCCCATTCGGCCACGAGGTCTTCGACCGTATGCGGCGCATGGCGCAGCGGGCTGTCCTCTGCCGAGATCTCGCCATTCTCCACCGCGCGCACTTCCTCGCGGATCGCCAGAAGCGCCGTGATGAAGCGGTCGATCTCCGCCTTGGTTTCCGACTCGGTGGGTTCCACCATCAGCGTGCCCGCCACGGGGAAGGACATGGTCGGCGCGTGGAAGCCGTTATCGATCAGGCGTTTGGCCAGATCATCCACGGTCACGCCGAATTCGGCAAATCCGCGCGTGTCGAGGATGCATTCATGCGCCACACGGCCACGGTTGCCCATGAAGAGGATCGGATAATCGCCCTTGAGACGCGAGGCGATGTAATTGGCGTTCAGAATCGCCACACGGGTCGCCTGGGCCAGCCCCTCGCCGCCCATCATCAGGCAATAGGCCCACGAGATCAGCAGGATCGAGGCCGAGCCATAGGGGGCCGCCGACACGGTGCCATCACTGCCTTCCTCGGGGTGACCGGGCAGATAGGGCGCCAGATGCGCCTTCACGCCGATCGGACCCATGCCCGGACCACCACCGCCATGCGGAATGGCGAAGGTCTTGTGCAGGTTGAGGTGGCTCACATCCGACCCGATCTCGCCCGGTTTCACCAGACCCACCATCGCGTTCATATTGGCCCCGTCCAGATAGACCTGACCGCCATGTTTATGGGTGATCTCGCAGATCGTGCGGACCGTTTCCTCGAACACGCCATGGGTCGAGGGATAGGTGATCATGCAGGCCGCCAGATTGGCGCCCGCTTCCGTGGCCTTAGCCTCGAAATCCTCGATATCCACATCGCCATTGGGCGCCGATTTCACCACCACGACCTTCATACCAGCCATCTGCGCCGAGGCCGGATTGGTGCCATGCGCCGAGACGGGGATCAGGCAGATATTGCGGTGCTCCTCGCCGCGTGCCTTGTGATAGGCGGCAATGGTCAGAAGCCCCGCATATTCACCCTGCGCGCCCGAATTGGGCTGCATGGAAAACGCGTCATAGCCGGTGATCTCGCAGAGTTTCTCCGTCAGATCGGCAATCGCCTCGTGATAGCCCTCGGCCTGATTACGCGGCGCGAACGGATGCAGCGAGCCGAATTCCGGCCAGGTGATCGGCATCATCTCGGCGGCGGCATTGAGCTTCATGGTGCAGGAGCCGAGCGGGATCATCGCGCGGTCCAGTGCCAGATCGCGGTCCGACAGGCGGCGCATATAACGCATCATCTCGGATTCGGCGCGGTTCATCTGGAAGACCGGATGGGTGAGGTAATCGCTCTCGCGCACCAGCGCCTCGGGGAAGCCACGCTCGACCTCCATGGGCGCGGGCTCGGTGATGCCGAAGGCATCCAGAAGACGCACCAGAACACCCTCATCGGTGATCTCGTCCACCGAGATGCCCACGCGGTCGGTGCCGACCTTGCGCAGGTTCAGCCCACGGTGACGGGCGGCGGCCATGATGCCCTGCTGGCCCACACCCACGCGCACGGTGAGCGTGTCGAAGAACGCTTCGGGCTGCACATCGGCCCCTGCGGCCACCAGCGCATCGCGCAGGCGCACGGCATGGTAATGCACGCTCTCGGCAATCGCCTTCAGGCCCATCGGACCATGGAAGACGGCATAGAAGGAGGCCATCACCGCCAGCAATGCCTGCGCGGTGCAGACATTGGAGGTGGCCTTCTCGCGGCGGATATGCTGCTCGCGCGTCTGCAGCGCAAGGCGGTAGGCCTTGTTGCCATTGGCGTCGATCGACACACCCACAATCCGCCCCGGCATGGAGCGTTTGAACGCATCGCGGCAGGACATGAAGGCCGCATGCGGGCCACCATAGCCCATCGGCACGCCGAAACGCTGCGCCGACCCCACGGCAATATCAGCGCCCATCGCACCCGGCTCTTTCAGCACGCAGAGCGCCAGAAGATCGGTCGCGACCACGGCCACGGCCTTGGCCTCATGCAGCGCCTCGCACTGGGCGGTAAAGTCGCGCACATGGCCCAGAGTGCCCGGATACTGGAAGATCGCGCCAAAGACCTGCTCGGCCACCAGATCCTCGGGCTCGCCCTTGATGATCTCGATGCCCAGCGGATGCGCGCGGGTTTCGATCACGGCAATCGTCTGCGGGTGGCAATTGATATCGACGAAGAAGGCCTGCGCCTTCGATTTGGCCGAACGCTGCGCCATCGCCATCGCCTCGGCGGCGGCCGTCGCCTCATCGAGAAGCGAGGCATTGGCCACCGGCAGGCCGGTCAGGTCCGATACCATCGTCTGGTAGTTCAGCAGCGCCTCGAGACGGCCCTGCGCGATCTCGGGCTGGTAGGGCGTATAGGCCGTATACCATGCCGGATTTTCAAGGATATTGCGCTGGATCGCGGGGGGGGTGACGGTGCCGTAATAGCCCTGCCCGATCAGCGAGGTCATCACGCGGTTCTTGGCGGCCACGCCGCGCATCTTCTCCAGCAGACGGTATTCCGACAGAGGCGCCCAGGACAGCGCGTCCTTCTGGCGGATGGCCGCGGGCACGGTCTCGTCGATCAGCTGGTCGAGTGTCTGGACACCCACCACCTTCAGCATCTCGGCCATTTCCGAGGGGCTGGGGCCGATATGGCGGCGATTGGCGAAATCATAGGTATTATAGGCGGAAGGGGTAAAGGGCATAGCGCAGCACCTGTTCCAATAGGGGAATCGTCCAGCCCGCAACATGCAGGCTGGAATGGGCGGACCATCATGCGAACGGGCCCGCGAAGGGCCCGTCCAACAGGCCAATCAGCCGATGAAGTCTTTATACTCGTCTTCGTCCATGAAGGCGTCGAGCTGGTCCATATCCTCCAGCTTCATCTTGAAAAACCAAGCGCCTTCCAGCGGGTCTTCGTTGACCAGCGCGGGATTGTCGGCCAGCGCGTCATTGACCTCGACGATCTCGCCATCAACGGGGGCGCTGATGTCAGATGCCGCCTTGACCGACTCGATCACGCAGATCTCGTCACCCTTGGCCACTTGCGTGCCGGGCTCGGGCAGTTCGACAAAGACCACATCGCCAAGCTGCTCGGAGGCGTGCTCGGTGATGCCGACAACAACCAGATCGCCCTCGACGCGGAGCCATTCATGCTCTTCGGTGAATTTCATCATGCGTTCCCCTGTATGATGATACTTGTGCCTATGACACGAAGGTAGGTTTAACGTTTGTAGGTTTGCGCCTGGAAGGGCATCGCCGACACGGTGGCAGGCAGGCGTTTACCGCGGACCTCGCCCCAGACGGTATCGCCTTCACGGAAGCTCGAGGGCAGATAGGCCATGGCAATAGGCGCACCCACCGAGGGGCCGAAACCGCCCGAGGTGATCGTGCCGATCATGGTGCCGCCCTCGGCTGCGTCAAAGATCTCGACACCCTCGCGCATCGGCGCGCGGCCCTCGGGGCGCAGGCCCATGCGGCGGCGGTCTGCGCCGCTGTCCAGCTGGGACAGAATGCGCTCCGCGCCGGGGAAGCCGCCCTCGCGGGCGCCGCCCTTGCGGCGGACCTTCTGGATGGCCCATGCGATATCGCCCTCGACCGGCGTGGTGGTGGTGTCGATATCATGGCCATAGAGGCACAGCCCCGCCTCGAGGCGCAGGCTGTCGCGCGCGCCCAGACCAATGGGGGCAACCTCGTCCATATCGAGAAGTGCCTGCGTGAAGGCCACGGCCACGGCGGAAGGCACCGAAATCTCGTAACCATCCTCGCCGGTATAGCCCGAGCGCGAGATCCAGAGCGTCTGACCCTGCCATCCGGCCTCCGCCACATCCATGAAGCGCATCCCGGCCACAGCGGGCATCAGGCGGGCCAGCGCGGCTTCGGCCTTGGGCCCTTGCAGTGCGATGAGCGCACGGTCACGGATCACCGTCACCTCGGGCAGATGCGCCTGAAGATGCGCGATATCGGCCTCGGCACAAGCGGCATTGACGACGAGGAAGAGATGGTCCGATTTCCGCGCGATCATCAGATCGTCCAGAATGCCGCCCGCTTCATTGGTGAAGATCCCATAGCGCTGGCGGCCTTCCTTGAGACCCGCGATATCCACGGGGATCAGCGCCTCGAGCGCGTCGATGGCCGAAAGCGGCACGATCACCTGCCCCATATGCGAGACATCGAACAGCCCCGCCTCGGCGCGGGTGTGGAGGTGCTCCTTCATGACGCCCATGGGATATTGCACCGGCATTTCCCAGCCAGCGAAGGGCACCATCTTGGCGCCCAGAGAGACGTGCAGATCATACAGATCCGTGCGCAAGAGCTCCGTCATCGGGATCTCCCTATATAGAGCCGGATCTCCGGCATCGATGTGTTTCGTCGCAGGATAATCCCGCGACCGCTCGATGCCCCATCTGTCCCTGCCCGACCCCGTACGGGTCTCAGGCGCCTGAGAATGTTATTCCTTCGGCGGACGCAGTTTCCCGCGCCTCTCTCCAGAGTCTGTAGCCGTTCGGTCCTTTTGCCTGAGAGTTTCCCGGGGCGGTTGCTCCTTCGGCACCGGCGCGATGGCCGGATTCTCCCGTAGCGGCTGTTGCAGGTGGGATGCCCGATCCCGTGTCGCAGAGCAAGTGATTTTTACGCAAAACCGACGCTTGCACGCGGATTTGCGACTTTATGCCACCCACCGCTCAGGCAGGCAGCAGTTCCAGTAGACGGCTGGCACAAGGCAGGCCCAGCGTCTCGCGCAAGCCCGGCGCCATATCGGGGGCGGCATAGACGGTCATACCCGCCGCCTGCCCTGCCTGCACGCCGGTGGGGCTGTCCTCGACCACGGCACATTGCGCGGGGTCCACATCCAGAAGCCACGCGCCACGCAGATAGGGTTCCGGCTCTGGTTTGCCCTGACGGACATCATTACGGCTGACGAGCAATGTGCCGGGCAGATCGAGCCCCAGACGCACCAGATTGGCCATCAGCAGGCGACGGTCGGAATTGGAGACGGCCATCTGTCTGACCCCCTGCGCCGCCAGCCCGTCCCAGATCTCCATTGCCTTCGGGAAGGCATGAACATCGTCCAGCATCGCCATATAAAGCGCATGCCGACGCGCGGTCCATTCGGCAAGACCCAGCTCCAGCCCGCATTTCTGAACCAGATAGGCATGGCAGCGCTCCTCGCTCATGCCCAGAATGCGGTCATGCAGATCGTCGGGCAGGTCGAGGCCGAGCCCGTCGATGGCCTGATGGAAGGAGCGCTCGTGCACCGGCTCGCTATCGGCCAGCGTCCCGTCGATATCCCAGAAAATGGCCTGATGCGGAAAACTCATAGGGGCTCCTGTCTTTTGGGCGGCAATAGTCACAACAAGGCAAGCATAGCGCCCAAATCGGGTCGCGTCACCCGATCAGACCGGCAGATCGGACCGGATGACGCGTGAGGCCGTTCTTATTCCGCGACGCAATCGGCGAAATACTGGATCTGGCCGTCGGGGCCGGTCTCCTGCACGAGCCCATGGATATCGGTCTCGAAGCCCGGACATTCACGGGCGAATTCGCGGTTGAACTTGAGGTAATCCACGATCCGCTTGTTGAAGACCTCGCCCGGGATCAGCAAGGGGATGCCCGGCGGATAGGGCGTCACGAGGCTCGTGGTGATGCGCCCTTCCAGATCGTCGATCGGCACGCGCTGCGTGGTGCGCCGCGCGATATGCGAGAACGCATCCGAGGGCGTCAGCGCCGGCGTCAGATCCGAGAGATAGATCTCGGTCGAGAGCTTGGCCACGTCATATTTGGCATAGAGCTTGTGGACATGCTCGCACAGATCACGCAGGCCCATCCGCTCGTAGCGCGGTTGCTTCTGGCAGAATTCCGGCATCGCCTTCCATAGGGGCTGGTTCTTGTCGAAATCGTCCTTGAACTGCTGGAGCGCGGTCAGGAGCGTGTTCCAGCGGCCCTTGGTGATCCCGATGGTGAACATGATGAAGAAGGAATAGAGGCCGGTCTTCTCGACCACGACGCCATGTTCGGCCAGATATTTGGTCACGATGGAGGCCGGAATACCCCATTCGTCGAAGCGGCCATCAAGGTTGAGACCGGGAGTGACGATGGTCGCCTTGATCGGGTCGAGCATGTTGAAGCCGGGCGCCATATCGCCAAAGCCATGCCAGCTATCACCACCGCCGGTTTCCACACCCTCGGCATCGGTCTTCTTCAGAACCCAGTCGCGCGCCTGACCCATCCCGTCGGAATTGTGGTCGAAATCTTCCGGCCCCCAGACCTTGAACCACCAGTCGGAGGCGTATTCCTCGTCGACCTTGGCCATGGCGCGGCGGAAATTGAGGCTTTCGACAATGCTCTCCTCGACGAGCGCCGTGCCTCCCGGAGGTTCCATCATGGCCGCGGCCACATCGCAGGACGCGATGATCGAATATTGCGGGGAGGTCGAGGTGTGCATCAGATAGGCCTCGTTGAAAAGGCTGCGGTCGAGCTTGATCTCCTCGCTATCCTGCACCAGCACATGGCTCGCCTGAGAGATCCCCGCGAGGAGCTTGTGCACCGATTGCGTCGCATAGGTCACCGATTTCTTGGTGCGCCCGCGCTTGCGGCCCATCGCATGGAACTGGCCATAAAACGGGTGGAAGGCCGCATGCGGCAGCCATGCCTCGTCGAAATGGAGGTTCTCGATATGACCGTCGAGCATCCCTTTGATCTCTTCGGTATTATACAGGACCCCGTCATAGGTCGACTGGGTGATGGTCAGGATGCGCGGCGTGGTGGCCTCTTTATCCGCATCCTTCAGAAGCGGGTTCGCGGCAATCTTGGCGCGGATCGACTCCATCGTGAATTCCGATTTCTGGATCGGGCCGATGATGCCGAAATGGTTGCGCGTGGGCTTCAGAAAGACCGGTATAGCCCCGGTCATGATGATCGAATGCAGGATCGACTTGTGGCAGTTGCGATCCACCACCACCACATCGCCGGGCGCGACCGTATGGTGCCAGACGATCTTGTTGGAGGTCGAGGTGCCATTGGTCACGAAGAAGCAGTGATCGGAGTTGAAAATCCGCGCGGCATTGCGCTCGGAGGCTCCGATCGCGCCGTTATGGTCCAGAAGCTGGCCCAGCTCCTCGACCGCATTACACACATCGGCGCGCAGCATGTTCTCGCCGTAGAACTGGTGATACATCTGGCCGATCGGTGATTTCAGGAAAGCCACGCCGCCCGAATGCCCCGGGCAATGCCACGAATAGGACCCGTCCTCGGCATAGTCCAGAAGCGCCTTGAAGAAGGGCGGCTGGATACCCTCCAGATAGGATTTCGCCTCGCGGATGATATGGCGGGCCACGAATTCGGGCGTGTCCTCGAAGGCGTGGATGAACCCGTGCAGCTCGCGCAGGATATCATTGGGAAGATGGCGCGAGGTCTTGGTCTCGCCATAGATATAGATCGGCACATCGGGGTTCTTCCAGCGCACTTCCTCGATGAAGTTGCGCAGGTTCATCACCGCAGGGTCCAGATCGGGGCCAGGCGTGAATTCCTCGTCATCGATCGACAAAACAAAAGCCGAGGCGCGCGATTGTTGCTGGGCAAATTGCGACAGATCGCCATAGCTTGTAGCACCCAGCACCTCGAACCCTTCGGTTTCAATCGCTTGCGCCAGAGCACGAATGCCGAAGCCGGAGGAATTCTCCGAGCGGAAATCCTCGTCGATGATGACAATGGGGAAACGGAACTTCATCAAACTCTCCTTGAGCGATGGCACGGGGCATTGCGCCATCCAGGTCACCCGCCGATCCGGACCGGCTGCACGGGCGGTTGCCCGTTTGTCCCCTCTCGCGCCGCGAGCGTCAAGCCATCACCCACATTCCGGCCCGTTACAGCCATCACGAAAGCGATGGAAATGCAGATCTCCTTTAGGGAGAATTTAAGGCAAGTGCTTTATCCCGACAATTGTATATGATTGAGGAGATTCGTGCCGATGAGCGCCGATATGTCGGATCTGGATCTGGAAGCTGCCCGTAAGCTTCTGATCAAAGCGAGTATTTTGATGCGTGTCGGCATGCCCGATGGCAAGGTCCAAACCGCCAACAAAACGGCGAACCAGCTTGTGGGCGGCGGCAACAACACACCGATCAACGCCCATTTCCCCTCGTTCTTCCGCGAAGCCGACTATGTGAAAGAATGTCTGGAACGGGCGAACGCCACCGGCGAGGCGGTCGAATTCCATGTGCATCTGATCGACGAACGCTCGAGCATCACCTTCTTCGGCATCGCCAACAAGGTGGGCGAGGAACCGACCGTCATTGTGGACGGGCGTCTGATCCCGATGGATGACGAGACCCGCTCGCGCCTCGATGCGGTCGAGCGCACGCAGGCGGTGATCGAGTTCGAGACCGATGGGACCATCATCCGCGCCAACGAAAATTTTCTGTCGCAGATGGGCTACGAGGTGGCCGAGATCGAAGGCCAGAGCCACAAGATCTTCTGCACACCCGAATTTTCCTCCTCCAAAGAGTATCAGCAGCTATGGAAACGCCTGCGCGCGGGAGAGGCCGTGGATGGCGAGTTCGAGCGGATTACCAAAGATGGTGCGACCGTCTGGTTGCGGGCGAATTACAACCCGATTTTCGGCCCCAATGGCCGTGTCGTGCGCGTCGCCAAATTCGCGATGGACATCACCGAGAACAAGTTGGCGCAAGCCGAGGTGGATGGCAAACTGAGCGCCGTCGACCGTGCCTTGGCGATGATCGAGTTTACGCCTGAGGGCGAGGTGCTCACCGCCAATGACAATTTCCTTAAACTCACCGGCTACCGCCTCGAGGAAATCAAGGGCCAGCACCACCGGATGTTCTGTAGCGAGCTGTATACCGCCTCGCCGGATTACGGTCTTTTCTGGGCCAAGCTTTCGTCCGGCAAGGCGGATGCGGGCGAATATATGCGCATTGGCAAAGACGGCAAACGCATCTGGATCCGTGCCAGCTACAACCCTGTCATCGCCCCCAACGGACAGGTGCTCAAGGTTGTGAAAGCCGCACTCGATGTGACCGCCGAGCGCAATGCCGCCAACGAGATCCAAGGCCGGATGGATGCGGTCAAAAGTTGCCAGCTGGTGGCTGAATATACGCCTGAAGGTCTGCTGCTGGAAATGAACGCGCCCTATCTCAAAGCGTCGGGCTATGAGCTGGAAGATCTGTTCCGCAAACCTGTCTACAAAATCTGGGAACGTAGCGGCGAGGAAACGCTGGAATTCGAGCGCTTCTGGCAGCGTCTCGCTACCGGCGAGTGCCTTTGTGGCACCTATCGCCGCTACTCCAAATCGGGCAGCGATTTCTATCTCTATTCGAATTTCAGCCCGATCCATGATGCCGAGGGCAAAATCATCCGCATCATCGAACTGAGCCGCGACATCACCAAAGAGCGCTATAGCGCGGCCGAGCATGAGGGCACGGTCATGGCGATCAACCGCGCTCAGGCGGTAATCGAATTCGACCTGTCCGGCAAAATTCTCGCCGCCAATAAGAATTTCCTAGAACTGATGGGCTATAAGGCCGATGAAATTCTCGGCAAGCATCACCGGATCTTTTGCAAGGCGGATCACGCGGGTTCGGAGGCCTATCGCAGTTTCTGGGAAACGCTGGGGCGGGGCGAATATGTGGCCAATGAATTTGTCCGCCTCACCCGCCGCGGCGAGGAGGTCTATATTCAGGCCAGCTACAATCCGGTCTTCGATGCCGATGGCCGTCCGCTCAAAATCATCAAATTCGCGACCGACATCACCGCACAGCGCAAGCGAAACGCGGAATTCGAGTGCAAGTTCAACGCCATCGACCGCGCACAGGCAGTGATCCAGTTCGATCTCGAAGGCAACATATTGGCCGCCAACGAGAATTTCCTGCGGGTCACCGGCTATTCGATGCGTGAGCTGCAGGGCCAGCACCATTCTATGTTCTGCACCCCGGACCACGTCAAATCGCAGGAATACCGCGATTTCTGGATCTCTCTGCGCAAGGGGGAGGAGCAGGATGGCCGCTTCCACCGGATGGCAAAATTCGACCGTGATTTCTGGATACAGGCCACCTATGCACCGCTCCTCGATATTCATGGAGAACCGATCGGTGTCATCAAATACGCCCATGATGTAACCTCGCAGGTGCAGCTCGAGCAGCTGATCCGCGAGAAGGCCTATGCGATGCGACGGATGGTCGCCCAGCTCGAGGGATCGATCAAGAAGATCGACACCTCAACCGGCTTCACCATCTCGGTGTCACGCGATACCGAGAAAGCGGCATCAGGCGGGTTCGAAGAGCTCAACCGTGCTATCGAGGTCATCGAAACGATTGCGAAATCCTCCAAGGATGTCACAGAGATGGCGCGGGTGATCAGCGATATTGCCAACCAGACCAACCTGCTGGCCTTCAACGCCGCCATCGAGGCAGCCCGGGCCGGTGAATATGGCGTAGGCTTCTCTGTCGTGGCCGACGAGGTGCGCAAGCTGGCCGAGCGCAGCTCCACGGCAGCCCTCGAGATCACCCGTTTGGTCAATGAGAGCGGTGCGCAGGTGCAGCTGGGCAAAGAGCGCTCGAGCAGCGCCCGCACCGCCTTCGAGCGCATCGTCGAGCGGGTGAAGGAAACCGGCGGCGCTGTCGATGAAATCTTTGGTTCGGTCGCCGAACAGAAAGACGTCTCGAAAAATGTCGTCAACATGATCTCGGCTCTGAGCGATGTGGTGAGCGACCGCGCATGACGGAGTTGACGGCAGAGTTTGACGGTGAGCCCGCCCTGTCCTGCGCCATGACGCAGGACAGCAAACTGGCGCTGGTCGATCTGGGGCGGATAGTGATCGGCATCCATGTGCGTGATCTGCGCGAGGTGATGGCCGCGCCCAAGGAACTCCAAGCATTCCAGTCCTCGCAACCTGCGGTGATCGGCTGTGTCGCACTGCGTGGGCAGATCATTCCGGTCGTGGATATCGCACCCGTTCTCGGGCTTACACCGGTGGATACGGCAACCGATGGCAATGTGATCGTCATTCTGGGTCGGGGAGAGCATGTCTATGGCATGCTGGCGAAAACCGCGCTCAGAATCGTGCCTGCGCAGGACGGTATTATGCAGCAGATCTCGCGTGATCAGGGAGCGCTAGCCGATCAGCTGCTGCCGGAATTCCGTCTGATCGACAGCCAGCCCATCGGAATTCTCGACCCGACGGTCCTGCCGCGCCACGGCGTGCCGCAATCGCGCGCCGAACGCAGCCAGAGGCAGGTCCAGTCGTCCCAGAACAACTATCTCACCTTCGAGATGGATGGCGTCCATTACTGTCTGCCGCTCTGCGATATCGGCGCGACCCTGCCCGATACGGAGATCGACACCCGCGTGATGAGATCGGGTTTTTGCGAAGGCAGCGTCACCCATCACGGCACCGAACGCGCGCTAGTCAATCTCAACGCTCTTCTGGGGATGAGCGGACGTGACCAGCCCGTGACAACGGTATCCTCGGTGCTTCTGCCCTTCGGCGCAGGACAGTCTCTCGCCCTCCGGGCGGATCGTGTGCTTGATATCAGCACCCTGTCTGGAGGCCAGATCACCCCGATGCCCTCGGTGCTCAGCTACCGTTCCGATCTGTTCGCAGGCGTGCATCTGACATCGGGCGGGCGGGAGGTCTATGTGCTGGATGGCAAGGCGCTGATCGCCGACGAGACGCTGGCGATGCTGTCGAAGCTCGAACAGCGCAGCGCCGATATCGCCGCGAGCAAACCAACCGGCACGAGCACGCTGGGCCATGATCTGGCCACCGCGCTCCTCGTGCAATCGGGCGGTCAGTTCGCCTTCAACATCGAAGTAATCGAGGAAATTGTCGCGATGCCGGAAGCGCCCATGAATGCGGGCAGTTACAGCGCCTATCGTGGCAATCTCCATTCGCGCAGCGGGCGGCTGATCCCGACCTATTGCCTGGCAACGCTGCTCGGGCAGTATGGCGATCATTGCGAGACCGCGACCGCGATCGTGCTGATCAAATTCGGGGAGGAGACCATCGGCCTGATGGTCGACCGCATCTGTGCGATCGAGCAGTTGAACTGTATCCCAGACGGCCCTTCGGGCACGGTTCGCATGCTGCAAAGGCGCCATGCGACAGACCAGACCCTGTGGCGGGTCATTGACCCGATGGCCCTGCCCGTGGGCTAGGGCCGTCCGGCCAGCGGATCCCGCCAGCCGGAACAGGGTTACAGACGCGCGCCGCTCGACGGCTCGAAGAAGGTCACCTTGTCGAGATCGAATTCCAGATCCAGTAACGCGCCGGAATTCGCCTGCGTCTCCGCATGCAACCGCGCGGTGATCTGACGCCCACCCATATGGGTCGTGACATAGGTATCGGCACCCGCAGGCTCGACCATATCCACAAGAATCTGAGCGCGCTGGACCGCACTTCCCGCGCGGTAGCCTGCCTCGGCCAGATCCTCTGGACGGACCCCCATGAGCACATCGGTGGGCAGATCGGCACGCGGCACGTTCAGGATAATCGGCTCCATCCCGTCGCGGGCAATCTCGACTTGCGCCCCGTTACCGTTGGACCACGTCTTTGCAGGGATCAGATTCATCGGCGGGCTGCCCATGAAATCGGCCACAAAGGTGTTGGCGGGATGGTTATAGATCTCGGCCGGCGTCCCGATCTGCTGGATCACGCCGCCCTTCATGACCACGATCTTGGTGGCCAGCGTCATCGCCTCGATCTGGTCATGGGTCACATAGACCATCGACGCGCCAAGCCGTTGATGCAGTTTCTTGATTTCCGAGCGCATCTCGACGCGGAGTTTCGCATCGAGGTTCGATAGCGGCTCGTCGAAGAGGAACAGTGCCGGATCGCGCACCAGCGCACGTCCCATTGCAACCCGCTGGCGCTGACCGCCCGACAATTGCCCCGGACGGCGTTTGAGCAGCTGTTCGATCTGCAGCTGTTTCGCCACCTCGGCCAGCTTGCGATCCTGCTCGTCTTGCGGGATACCGCGCACCTTCATACCGAAGGTAATGTTCTTGGCCACCGACATGGTCGGATAGAGCGCATAGCTCTGGAACACCATCGCGATGTCGCGGTCTTTCGGGCTGACATGGGTCATGTCGCGCCCGTCGATCTCGACCGTGCCTCCCGAGATGTCCTCGAGACCGGCGATGCAGTTCAGCAGCGTGGACTTGCCGCAACCTGACGGTCCGACCAGCACGAGGAAGTCGCCCTTTTCGATGGAGACGTTGATATCCTTCAGGATTTCGGTCGCGCCATAGCTTTTGCGCAGATGTTTGATGTCAAGGATAGGAGCCATGAGATCAGCCTTTCACGGAACCGGCGGTCAGCCCGCGGATGAAATATTTGCCAGCGACGATATAGACGAGGAGCGTCGGCAGGCCCGCGATGATCGCAGCCGCCATATCCACATTATATTCTTTCACACCGGTGGTAGAGTTGACGATATTGTTCAGCGCCACGGTCACCGGCTGGCTGCCCGCCGAGCTGAAGGAGACCCCGAAGAGGAAGTCGTTCCAGATCTGGGTGAACTGCCAGATGATCGTCACCACGCAGATCGGCAGCGAGAGCGGCAGGAAGATCGACCAGAAGATGCGGAAGAACCCTGCCCCGTCGATCTTGGCCGCGCGCACCAGCTCGTGCGGAATGGTGACATAGTAATTGCGGAAGAACAGCGTGGTGAAGCCCAGACCGTAGATCGTATGCACGAAGATCAGCCCCGGAATGGTGCCGGCCATGCCGAAAATGCCCAGCATCCGCGCCATCGGCAGCAGCACGACCTGAAACGGGATGAAGCAGCCGAACAGCAGGAAGGCGAAGAACAGGTTCGCGCCCTTGAAGCGCCATTGGGCAAAGACATAGCCGTTCATCGCGCCGATCAGCGTCGAGATCAGCACGCCGGGCACCGAGATCAGGATGGAGTTCCAGAAGAAGGGTTTCAGCCCCTCGCACTGGATACCGGTGCAGGCGCCCGACCAGGCCTTGGACCATGCGTCGAAGGTGATCTCGCGCGGCAGGGCCACCAAGGATCCGGTGCGGATTTCCTCGAGGCTTTTCAGCGAGGTGGTCACCATCACGAAGAGCGGCAGCAGGTAGTAGAGCGCAAAGACACAGAGCATCGCATACAGCGCCCAACGCAGAACACGACGCCCGATCAGCGAGCCCGAGGAGCGGGTGAGTGGCATATCAGTCATGTTTCGCCCTCAATTCCGAATAGAGATAGGGAACCACGATGGCAAAGACGACGCCCATCATGACCATGGCGCTCGAGGCCGCCTGCCCCAGATCGCCGCGCGAGAAGGCCATCGCATACATGTAGGTCGCGGGCAGATCCGTCGCATAGCCCGGACCGCCGCCGGTCAGCGCGATGACCAGATCGAAGCTCTTGATGGCCAGATGCGCCAGCACGATGAAGGCCGAGAGGAAGATCGGTGCCATTGAGGGAATGATGATCGCGGTATAGACACGCCATGTGGGAATGCCATCCACCTGAGCGGCCTTGATGATCTCGCCATCGACCGAACGCAGCCCCGCAAGGAACAGCGCCATCACGAAGCCCGAGGCCTGCCAGATCGCCGCCAGCACGATGGTATAGAGCGCCATCTTGGGATCGATCAGCCAGTCGAATTTGAAATTCGGGAAGCCCCAGCCCTGCACCATCGCCTGAATACCCAGACCGGGGTTCAGTATCCATTTCCAGGCCGTGCCGGTGACGATCATCGAGAGCGCCATCGGATACAGGTAGATCGTGCGCAAAGCGCCTTCGATGCGGATCTTCTGGTCGAGGAAGATCGCCAGCATCAGCCCCAGCACCATCGAGATGATGATGAACAGCGCGCCGAAGATGAAGAGATTGTTGAACGCCGTATCCCAGCGCGGGTTCGAGAACAGCCTGTCATACTGGATCAGCCCGTCGATTTCATAGCGCGGCATCAGCTTCGAGCGGGTAAGCGACACCCAAGCGGTCCAAGCGATGAAACCATAAACGAACAGCAGCACCGCGAAGAAGGTCGGCGCAAGCACGATCTTTGGGACATGGCGGGAAAGCCAGTCGGTCATAAGAGTGGTCCTGAGAGTTTGGGGCCGCCCCGCAGGGCAGAGCGGCCATCGTAATCGTCAGATTACATCGAGTTGGCGACGGCGTCGGCCAGCATCTTCACGGCATCATCCGAGGACATATCCGAGTTGAAATGCGCGGTGACGACATCGAGGATCGCGCCCGATTGCCCGCCATGCAGCGCCATACCATGCGCCATCGAGGGCAGAAGCGAGCCCGCCTCGCCATCGGCCTTCATATCGGCGGCCGATTTCTTGGCACAATCATCGAACTTGTCCAGGCTGACATCGGTGCGGACCGGAATGGAGCCCTTGTTGAGGTTGAAGGTTTCCTGGAAGGAGGGGCCGACGATCAGCTCTGCCAGCAGATCCTGACCTTCTTTCTTGTCCTCGCCATCCACCTTGAACATCGCGAAGCTGTCGACGTTATAGAGGAAGCCCGCATCCCCCGGGGTCGGTGCACAGACGAAATCGACGCCCGGCTCCTTGCCTGCGGCCAGGAACTCGCCCTTCGCCCAGTCCCCCATGATCTGGAAAGCGGCCTCGCCATTCATGACCATCGCGGTGGCAAGGTTCCAGTCACGACCCGAGAAATTGTCATCGACATAACCGCGCAGGGTGCGCATCTCGTCAAAGACCGATTTCATCGTATCCGAGCTCAGCGCATCCGGATCCAGATCGACCAGCGCCTTCTGGTAGAAATCGGCACCACCGATGCCAAGCACAACCGTCTCGAAGATGGTCGCGTCCTGCCAGGCCTGACCGCCATGGGCCAAAGGCGTGATCCCTGCGGCTTTCAGCTTGTCGGCGGCGGCATTGAACTCGTCCCAGGTGGTGGGCATCTCGATACCATTGGCCTCGAGGATCGACTTGTTTGCCCAGACCCAGTTCACGCGGTGCACATTGACCGGTGCGGCGCACCAATGGCCGTCGCATTTCATATGCTCGGCAATCTGCGCGGGCAGCACATCGGCCCAGCCCTGCGCATCGGCCACATCCGAGATATCGGCCAGCACGCCTTCATCATACCATTCCTGGATGGCAGGGCCTTTCAGCTGCACGGCGGTCGGCGCATTGCCCGACAGGACACGGGCCCGAAGCGCGCTCATGGCCGCATCGCCACCACCGCCGGCCACCGGCATATCGGTCCAGACGCCGCCACGGTCGGAGAACTGTTTCTGCAGAACGGCCACGGCCTTGGCCTCGCCACCCGACGTCCACCAGTGCAGAACCTCGGCCTGCGGCTCGGCCCACGCGGCCCCTGCGGTCAGGGCAGCAGCAGACAGCGCCGCGAATGCAGTCATATGTTTCATTGGTAATCCTCCCAAATACATGCGCTTCTCCCCAAGCGCATATCGCCCACAGTATAGCGCGACCCTTAATGGTTTGCGCAATGCTGTTAGCGCCCCCCTTCTGCGCTGCGGCACGGGATTCTTGCCCGCTTTGTTACAACTTGTTACCAAGAAGGCCGCATGAGGGAGGAACAACCATGGCGATACCGCATCTTCTGGTCGTCGATGATGATGCCGATATGCAGCAGATGATGGTGACCTTCCTGCAGCGTAACGGATTTGCCGCCCATCCGGCCAGCACCGAGGCCGAGATCCGCGCTCATATGCAGACGCATCGCGTCGATCTGATCCTTCTGGATGTGATGCTGGCCGACGAGAACGGTGTGGAGATCTGCGCCCGTCTGCGCGGCGAGCTGGAGCTGCCGATCATATTGGTCTCGGCGCTGTCGGCGGATCACCAGCGCATGGCGGGCTACGAGGTGGGGGCCGATGACTATATCGCCAAGCCCTTCAACCCCGATCTGCTGATCGCGCGGGTGAAGGCAGTGCTGAGGCGTGTCCGGCGCACTCCTTCGCTCAGCTATCGCCGCTCGAGCGGTATCTGGCATTTTGACGGCTGGCGTTATGACGGGCAGCGTGACGAGGTCCACGCCCCCGACGGCTATCAGGTGATCCTCTCGACCCGCGAGACCGCGCTTTTGAAAACACTACTGGCCAATCCGCGCATCCCGCTCTCGCGCGAGGAGATCGCCGCAGCGCTCAGCGACCAGCCCGATGCCGATGGCGCAGGGCGGGCCATCGATGTGCTGGTCGGGCGGCTCCGCTCGAAGATCGAGCGCAACCCCAAAGCGCCCACGCTTTTGCGCACCGAACGCGGCATCGGCTATGTGCTGGCCTGCGATGTCACCCGCGAGGCGGAATGAGCGCGTTCCGCCATCCCAGCCTGAAGGCCATGTCGGCGTTCTGGATCGTGACGGGGTTTCTGGCCGGTGCGCTGGCAGCGGTGCTCTGGGTGCAGAGCCAGAGCGCATGGCGAGCCCATCTGGCGCAGGCGGATCTGACAGGCCAGCTGCTTTTTGCCGCCATTGAAAGCGGCACCGACAGGCCTCTTGGCCTCGATGCCACCCGCCTGCCCCCCGATCAGGCGCTGCTGGCCGAGGCGGGGCAGTTTCTCTCGCTGGCCGGTGTACCCCGCCCCGCCCGTATCACCCATATCCCCGTCCCCGGCCTCCATCCCACCGGCACCAACGCGCCCCAGACCGTGATCGAGGTGCTGTCGCCCGATCTGACCTACCCGGTCGCGCGGCTGAAAAGCGGGCCGGAAGTCACGGCGGCACAGATGTTCGGGCAGGTCACGAAGCTGCTGGCCACCTATTGCGGCGCCCCCCTCGTGATCATGCGGGCCTCGGACGGGCAATGGTACCGCCTCGAAGGCCATGAAATCTGGAGCTGCGCGGCCACTCCGCGTGACAACCGGCTGCTGGCGCTCGGGCTCGGAGGCTTCGCGCTGCTGGCGCTCCTCATTACCTCGGGGCGCGTGGCGCAGCGGTTTGGCGATTTCGGCACACAGCTGGGCCTGCGCCGGATACAGGGCGGTCCCGATAGTTACGAAAACGAGGGGCCGGCCGAGCTGGCGGCGATCGTCACCGCCGTCAACCAGCATCTGGTGACGGAAAAACAGCGGCTCGCCAAACGGTTGATGGTGCTGTCGGGGGTCAGCCACGATTTGGGCGCACCCGCCACGCGGTTGCGGCTGCGCGCGGCCCTTATCGAGGATGCCCAGCTGCGCGACAGGCTGAGCGCCGATATCGAACGAATGAGCGAAATGATCGACGGGGTATTGGCCTATACCCGCTCGGAGCTGGATATCGAAGCACCGCGCCAACTGAGCCTGAGCGCATTGGTCGAGGCGCTGGCCGATAATTATCGCGATTCCGGCCAGCCCGTCGATCTAGCCCCGATGGCCGAGCTCGAAAGCACCGGCGGACAGACCCTGTTCTCCCGACGGATCGGGCATTTCCATCTGGGCGACAGGCCGGTTCTGGTCACCGCACGGCCAATGGCGCTGCAACGCGCGATCTCTAACCTTGTCGAGAATGCCCTGAAATACGGCCATCGCGCACATCTGCGCCTTGAAGCGGATTCCCGCGAGGCGCGCATCGTCGTCGAGGATGAGGGCGGCACGGCGCGCCCCGAACTGATGGCCGCCCTCACCGTCCCGTTCGAGCGTGGCGGGCAGGACGCGCAGGTTTCGGGCCACGGGCTGGGCCTGACCATTGCCGCAACGGTGGCCGAAAGCCATAATGGCCACCTGGCTTTTGCTCAGGGGCCGCTGGGGCTGCGGGTCACCCTGACGCTCGCACGCGGGGCCTGAGCGGTTGCACACACAGCCGCCTATCCTATATCAGACCTACCAGATACAGTCGGAACGCTTGCCCATGCCCCAACATCTCATCAAACTCTGCGTCGGCGCCGAGAAGGTCGAGGATCTTGCGAATTGGCAGGAGGCGCGCTTTGGCACAGGCCCCGCCGAACACGTCACCCGTATGTGGCCCAAACGTGCCGAAGAGGTGCTGGAGGGCGGTTCGCTCTATTGGGTGTTCAAGGGCGCGGTTCTGGCACGCCAGAAGGTGATCGGGCTGGAGGAGCGCGTGGGGGCCGACGGCATCACCCGCTGCGCCATCGTGCTCGACCGCGAAATCATCCGCACGGAGGCGTTGACCCGCCGTCCCTTCCAGGGCTGGCGCTATCTCAAACCGGAGGATGCGCCCAAAGACCTGCCCGCTGGCCGCACCCGCGAGGATCCTCTGCCGCGCGAGCTGATGAGCGCGCTGGCCGAACTGGGCCTGCGCTAACTCCTGCACAAGATGCGCATTGCCAGCTCGGCAAACTCCCGCTAGCGTTCCGCAAAATGCGGGAGAGACCATGCAGAAATCCTTTGGTGCGCCACTTGGCGATTGGGTTGCCCCTCCTGCTCCGGGACCGGAGCGGATCGAGGGAACGTATATGCGTCTGGAGCGCCTGTCCTCGACCCATACCCATGATCTCTATGCGGCATTGGCCGAAAACCATGACGAGCTGTGGGATTACATGCCGGTCGGCCCATTCCATGCCGAGACCGCTTTTATCCGCTGGATCAATGAGCAGATCGCATCAAAGGACCCGCTATTCTATGCGGTGATCGACCCTGTTACCGGCCATGCCGCGGGAATGCAGAGCTTTTTGCGGATATCGCCCGCCATCGGCACCATCGAACTGGGCTTTATCACACTGGGCGCACAGCTCCAGCGCAGCCGCGCCGCGAGCGAGGGGTTCATCCGCATGATCGAATGGGCTTTCAATGCGGGCTATCGCCGTTTCGAGTGGAAATGCGACGCTTGCAACCTCCCCTCGCGCCGTGCGGCGCAACGGCTGGGCCTCAGCTACGAGGGCACCTTCCGGCAGGCCACCCATTACAAGGGGCGCAACCGCGATACCGCATGGTTTGCCGCCACCGACAAGGACTGGCCCGCCCTGCGTGAGGCCTATTCGGCATGGCTCGACCCCAAGAATTTCGACGCGGAAGGCAACCAGATCGAGAGGCTATCCGATCTGACGCGCCTTGTGCGGGTCTCGTCCGACCCGCAGCTTGCCGGCTAAGATCAGAAGGCGCTGCCCGCCGCCAGACGTTCCTGCACCATACCCGACAGGCGCGAGATATCGGCGCTGGATGGCCCGCCCTCGCGCCCTAGGGCACTCGCGGCGTCCTCGAGCGCATCATCTCGCGCGGACCGGGCCACACCGCTCAGGAACTGGCAGACATAGCCAAGAGAGGCCGCATCCTGCGCGCCTGACAGCACTTCGGCCATAAGGTTGAGATCATCGCGCAGCGCAATCGGATCGGGACTGATCATGGCGTCGTTCAGCGCCATTGGAGTCTTCGGCCGTTCGCTCGGCGGCAGGACAGACAGCACGGCCTGCTGGAAAAGCGCGAGACTTTCCACAGGCTTGGGCAGGAACCCGTCGGCCCCAGCCGCAAGGGCCAGCGCCTCCATCCCCGTATCGCCCGAAGTTCCCAGCACCACCGGCAACGATTGGTCGGAGTTCTTGATTTCGCGGATCAGATCATCGCCACAGCCATCGGGCAGACCCAGATCGACGATCACCACCGAAGGGCGGTAGGTCCGCAGATGGCGATGTGCCGAGCGCAGGCAATCCGCACGGCGGATCCGCGCCCCTGAACGCAAACATAGAAGCCGCATCGCCTCGGATGCGTAACGGCTGTCCTCGACAACCAGAATCGTCAGCCCCAGAAGCGGGCGGGACGCATTTGCGGGGCGCTGGCCGATAAGGCCGGCAAGGTCATCACTCATCTCGGTCTCCACAGTCAGGTGAATCGGCGTCTATAGAGAGTTAAGCCGAGATAGAGTGAACAGTCGGTTAATTTCCCAACGCGATCGAGCAATTGACCCCGCGGCCAAAGGGGTGCAACGTCTCTTTCAGGCGTTTTGCCCATCAGACTGGGCGCAGAGGAGGACGCGGGATGATCGGTCGACTTAACCATGTAGCCATCGCGGTACCCGATCTGGAGGCGGCCAGTGCCCAGTATCGCGGAACGCTCGGCGCCACCGTGGGCGCCCCGCAGGACGAGCCCGATCACGGAGTGACGGTCGTCTTCATCGAACTGCCCAATACCAAGATCGAACTGCTTTATCCGCTGGGGGAGAACAGCCCGATCACCGGCTTTCTGGAGAAGAACCCCTCGGGCGGCATCCACCATATGTGTTTCGAGGTCGAGGACATCCTTGCCGCGCGTGACCGGCTCAAGGCCGAGGGCGCGCGGGTGCTGGGCACGGGCGAGCCGAAGATCGGCGCCCATGGCAAACCCGTCCTGTTCCTGCACCCCAAGGACTTCAACGGTTGCCTGATCGAGCTGGAACAGGTGTGATGGACACCATCGCGGACCTCTTTGCCAGCGGAGCCGAGGTAGACCTGCGCGTGACGCCCAAAGCCTCGCGCAATGCCATCGTGCTGGCCGAGGACGGGTTGCGCGCCTATGTCACCACCGTGCCCGAGGATGGCAAGGCCAATGCCGCCGTCACCAAACTGCTGGCCAAATCGCTAGGCGTGGCCAAATCGCGGTTGACGCTTGTGCGTGGGCAGACCAGCCGCCAGAAGGTCTTTCGGCTGGATTGAGGGAACCTTTTCCCGCGCGCCGTTGTTTCTTGTCCAAATCAACGGAGGAAACGACATGGACCTCATCCGCATCATCTTCGCCATCATCCTGCCGCCACTGGGCGTGTTCCTGCAGGTAGGCCTTGGCAAACATTTCTGGATCAACATCCTGCTGACGATCTTCGGCTATATTCCGGGTATCGTCCACGCCGTCTGGGTGATCGCCCGCGAACCCAAAGCCGCGCATGTGTAAGCTATGAAGCGATAACGAAAAAGGGCCCCGAAACGGGGCCCTTTCCGTATCTGACGCAAGGCTCAGTCCTGCGGGATCACGCGCAGGTTCAGCTCGCGTAGCTGCTCGTTCATCGGCTCCGACGGTGCGCTCATCATCAGATCTTCGGCGCGCTGGTTCATCGGGAACATGATGACCTCGCGGATATTCTGCTCTTCGGCCAGAAGCATCACGATCCGGTCGATACCGGCTGCACAACCACCGTGGGGCGGAGCGCCGTATTTGAATGCCTTGACCATACCGCCAAAGCGCTTCTCAACTTCGTCATGACCATAGCCCGCAATCTCGAAGGCCTTATACATGGTCGCCAGATCGTGGTTCCGGATCGCACCCGAGATCAGCTCGTAGCCGTTGCAGGCAAGGTCATACTGGTAGCCCAGCACCTCGAGCGGATCGCCATCAAGCGCCTCCAGCCCGCCCTGCGGCATCGAGAAGGGGTTGTGGCTGAAGTCGATCTTGCCCTCGTCGTCTTTCTCGTACATCGGGAAATCGACGATCCAGGCGAATTTGAAGCAATCCTTCTGGGTCAGGCCCAGTTCTTCACCGATGACATTGCGGGCACGGCCCGCTACGCCCTCAAAGCTCTCGGGCTTACCACCAAGGAAGAAGGCCGCATCGCCCTCGCCCAGACCCAGCTGGGTGCGGATCGCTTCGGTGCGCTCGGGGCCGATGTTCTTCGCCAGCGGACCGGCGGCCTCGACCGAGCCATCCTCGGCCTTGCGCCAGAAGATATAGCCCATGCCAGGCAGGCCCTGCTCCTGCGCGAATTTGTTCATACGGTCGCAGAACTTGCGCGAGCCGCCGGTCGGCGCGGGGATGGCGCGGATCTCGGTGCCGTCCTGCTCGAGGAGTTTCGCGAAGATCGCGAAGCCCGAGCCTGCGAAATGCTCGGACACGACCTGCATCTCGATCGGGTTGCGCAGGTCGGGCTTGTCGGAGCCGTATTTCAGCAGAGCGTCCTTATAAGCGATCAGCGGCCAGTTGCCGTCAACGGCCTTGCCCTTACCGAACTCCTCGAACACGCCCTGAATGACGGGCTGCACGGCGGCAAACACGTCTTCCTGGCTTACAAAGGACATCTCGACATCGAGCTGGTAGAAATCGGTGGGCGAGCGGTCGGCGCGCGGATCCTCGTCACGGAAGCAGGGCGCGATCTGGAAGTAACGGTCGAAGCCCGCGACCATGATCAGCTGTTTGAACTGCTGCGGCGCCTGCGGCAGCGCGTAGAATTTGCCCGGGTGCAGACGCGAGGGCACGAGGAAGTCGCGCGCGCCTTCGGGGCTCGAGGCGGTGATAATCGGCGTCTGGAATTCGTTGAAGTTTGCGTCCCACATACGGTTCCGCAGGCTGCGCACAACGTTGGAGCGCAGCATCATGTTGTTATGCAGCTTCTCGCGGCGCAGGTCGAGGAAGCGGTAGGTCAGGCGCGTTTCCTCGGGATATTCCTGCTCGCCGAAGACCGGAAGCGGCAGCTCGGCAGCCTCGCCCAGCACTTCGATATCGCGGACATAGACCTCGATCTCGCCAGTCGGGATTTTGGGATTGACGAGCGAGGCATCGCGCAGCTTCACGGTGCCGTCGATACGGATCACCCATTCCGAGCGCACTTTTTCCAGCGCCTTGAAGGCAGGGCTGTCGCCATCGCATAGGACCTGCGTCATGCCGTAATGGTCGCGCAGGTCGATGAACAGCACGCCACCATGATCGCGGACCCGATGCACCCAGCCCGACAGACGGACGGTTTCACCGGCATTGGCTGCGCTCAGACCGGCGCAATTATGGGAACGATAGGCGTGCATGTGGCTTCCCTCAGTGTTTAGGCTCGCGAAATCGGCCCATGAAACATGGGCTTTCAGCTTTGCGCCGATACACATTCTGGGGGCCGGAAAGTCAAGGCCGGAACGCTCCGGAGCCCGCAAAGGGCTGGCTTTAGGCATCCGGTTCCGCGCGTCCTTTGAGCCAGAGCGGCCCGAGCCGCGCTTAAAATTACGTCAAAAGCCGATTTTTTGGCGGTTTGTGCCGATAGGCCCACTGGATTCTGCACCAGCACACAACCCATCCCCTCGATTCATTTCCATAGGGCGCTAACAATTAATTTCAGTTGTTAAGGAAACTGCGGGGAAAATTCATGCCCCGCCGACGGCCGCCCACTCATTCCGGCCATTAACTTGTTTGAGACAGTTAGAGGGGTACGATCATGACGCTTTGGGACCGCATGATGGATCAGATCGTCCGCCACATGATGCATCGTGGCGTTCTGGAAATCACTTACCACGATGGCACCACCCGCCTCTACGGGGATGGCACCGGCAAACCGGTCAGGATACAGATCAAAAGCCCTGATCTGTCGCGCCATATCGTCATGAACCCCGATATGGGTGTGGGCGAAGGCTATATGAACGGCGATTTCACCATCGAGGATGACGATCTTCCGAATTTCCTGAAGACCCTGATCCTCAATCTCAACCGAGAAGGGCTTCCCTGGTTCGAGAAGCCGCTCAATATCCTGCAATTCCTCGGGCGTTCGCTCAGCCAGTTCAATCCGGTCAATCGCGCGCAACAGAATGTCGCCCATCACTACGATCTGTCCGGCAAGCTCTATGACCTTTTCCTCGATGAGGACCGGCAATATAGCTGCGCCTATTTCACCCGCCCCGACATGACGCTGGAAGAGGCGCAATCGGCCAAGAAACACCATATCGCCCGCAAGCTGCGCATCGAACCGGGCATGACCGTGCTCGATATCGGATGTGGCTGGGGGGGCATGGCGCTGACGCTCGCGCGCGATTACGGCGCGAAAGTGGTGGGCGTCACTTTGTCGCGCGAGCAGTTCGGTCTGGCCCGGCGGCGTGTGAAGGAGGCGGGGCTCGAGCATCTGGTCGATATCCGCCTGACCGATTACCGCAAGGTCGAGGAAAAATTCGACCGCATCGTGTCTGTCGGAATGTTCGAGCATGTGGGCGTGCCGCATTATCGCGAATATTTCCGCCATGTGCGCCAGATGCTGAACCCCGAAGGCATCTCGCTCATCCACTTCATCGGTCGGGTCACCCCTCCTGGCACCACTTCGAACTGGATCACAAAATATATCTTCCCGGGTGGTTATTGCCCCGCCATGTCGGAATCCTCGGCCGCCATCGAACACGAGAACCTCGTGGTCTCCGATCTGGAGGTTTGGCGCAACCACTATGCCGAAACCCTCCTGCACTGGCGCAAACGGTTCGAGGCCAACGAGGCCCGCGCCGCAGGCATTTATGACGAGACCTTCACGCGGATGTGGCGTTACTATCTGATCGCATCGGAAATGACCTTCCGCTACGGCGGTCAGGTCGTGTTTCAGTACCAGTTGACCCATAAGGTCGAGGATGCGCCGCTGACCCGTGATTATATGTATGACGCCCCCATCGAGCCGACCCGCGCGGTAGCCCCGTTCACTGCTGCTGCGATGCAGAACGGTCAGGCGCAAGACGCCGAACTCCGGGAGGAGGTTCGTCACGCCGCCGAATGAGACCCCCGTAGAGATTGCGGATTTTGACCCTTCGGACAAAGTTTATGCCCTGCCTAATATTTAGGCAGGGCTTTTGCGTCTAACCTCCGCCGCGCGCCAGATCAGGACTTGCGCCGAGGCGTAGTCTGACTATAACCCGCACCAATTTGCGTGAGGCCGCCAAGGCCCGCGCCCTTTGTTATGCGCCGAATCGAAGGAACCGCACCATGCCGAAGAGAACTGACATCAAGTCCATCCTCATTATCGGTGCAGGGCCCATCATCATCGGGCAAGCTTGCGAGTTTGACTATTCGGGCGCCCAAGCCTGTAAGGCTCTGCGCGAAGAGGGCTACCGGGTCATTCTGGTGAACTCGAACCCTGCCACGATCATGACCGACCCTCACATGGCCGATGCCACCTATATCGAGCCGATCACCCCCGAGGTTGTCGCCAAGATCGTCGAGAAGGAACGCCCCGATGCGATCCTGCCGACCATGGGTGGCCAGACCGGCCTGAATACCGCACTGGCCCTTGCCGATATGGGTGTGCTCGAAAAGTTCAATGTCGAGCTGATCGGCGCCAACCGCGAGGCCATCGAGATGGCCGAGGACCGCAAACTGTTCCGCGAGGCGATGGACCGCCTCGGCATCGAGAACCCGCGCGCGACCATCGTCACCGCCCCCAAAAAAGAGAACGGCAAGTTCGACATCAATGCGGGTGTGCAGATCGCCTTGGGTGAGCTGGAAAACATCGGCCTTCCGGCAATTATCCGTCCTGCTTTCACCATGGGCGGCACCGGCGGCGGCGTGGCCTATAACCGCGATGATTACGAACGCATCTGCCGCTCGGGTCTGGATGCCTCGCCTGTGGCGCAGATCCTCGTGGATGAAAGCCTTCTGGGCTGGAAAGAATTCGAGATGGAAGTGGTCCGCGACAAGGCGGATAACGCGATCATCGTCTGCGCCATCGAGAATATCGACCCGATGGGCGTGCATACCGGCGACAGTATCACCATCGCCCCTGCCCTGACGCTGACCGATAAAGAATACCAGCTGATGCGGACCCACTCGATCAACGTCCTGCGCGAGATCGGTGTGGAAACCGGCGGCTCGAACGTGCAATGGGCGGTCAATCCCGCCGATGGCCGTATGGTTGTGATCGAGATGAACCCGCGCGTGTCGCGTTCCTCGGCGCTGGCCTCCAAGGCCACCGGCTTCCCGATCGCCAAGGTCGCAGCCAAACTGGCTGTGGGCTATACGCTCGACGAGCTGGATAACGACATCACCAAGGTCACGCCGGCTTCCTTCGAGCCGACCATCGATTACGTCGTCACCAAGATCCCGCGTTTCGCCTTCGAGAAATTCCCGGGCTCCGAGCCGTCGCTGACCACCGCAATGAAATCGGTAGGCGAAGCAATGGCGATTGGCCGGACCTTCCAGGAATCGCTGCAAAAGGCACTAGCCTCGCTGGAGACCGGTCTGTCGGGCTTCGACGAAATCGAGATCCCCGGCGCCCCTGATAAAGCCGCTGTGGTCAAGGAAATCTCCAAACAGACCCCAGACCGTCTGCTGTTGATCGCGCAGGCCATGCGCCACGGCCTGACCAATGACGAGATCATCGCGGCCACCGCTTTCGATCCGTGGTTCCTCGACCGTATCCGCGAGATCATCGACGCCGAGGCTGAGATCCGCAAGCACGGCCTGCCCATGGACGAAAAAGGTCTGCGCAAGATCAAGATGATGGGCTTCACCGATGCCCGCCTTGCCCGCCTGACCGGCCGCACCGAAGGTCAGGTCCGTCGCGCCCGCCGCAATCTGGGCGTCGTTGCGGCCTTCAAGCGCATCGATACCTGCGCGGCCGAGTTCGAGGCCCAGACCCCCTATATGTATTCCACCTATGAAGCGCCCGCGATGGGCGATGTGGAATGCGAGGCACGCCCGTCCGACCGCAAGAAAGTGGTTATTCTGGGCGGCGGCCCGAACCGGATCGGTCAGGGCATCGAGTTCGATTATTGCTGCTGCCATGCGTGTTTCGCGCTGTCGGATGCGGGCTACGAGACCATCATGGTCAACTGCAACCCCGAGACCGTCTCGACCGACTATGACACTTCGGACCGTCTCTATTTCGAACCGCTGACGCTCGAACATGTGCTCGAGATCCTGCGCGTCGAACAGGACAAGGGCACTCTGCACGGCGTGATCGTGCAGTTCGGTGGCCAGACGCCGCTGAAACTGGCCAATGCGCTCGAAGCAGAAGGTGTTCCGATCCTTGGCACCACGCCGGATGCCATCGATCTGGCCGAAGACCGCGAGCGGTTCCAGGCGCTGCTGAACGATCTGGGCCTGAAACAGCCGGTCAACGGCATCGCGCATTCGGAAGCCGAAGCCTACGAGATCGCAGGCCGTGTGGGCTATCCGCTGGTGATCCGCCCGTCCTATGTTCTGGGTGGCCGCGCGATGGAAATCGTGCGCGATCTGGAAAGCCTCAAGCGCTATATCAACAATGCCGTGGTGGTGTCGGGTGATAGCCCCGTGCTGCTCGACAGCTATCTGACCGGCGCTATCGAGATCGATGTCGACGCGCTGTCGGATGGCGAGACCGTCCATGTTGCGGGGATCATGCAGCATATCGAGGAAGCAGGCGTCCACTCGGGCGACTCGGCCTGCTCGCTGCCCCCCTATTCGCTCTCGAAAGAGATGATCGCCGAGCTGAAGGAGCAAACCGTCAAGCTTGCGCTTGGTCTGAACGTCAAAGGTCTGATGAACGTCCAGTTCGCGATCAAGGACGGCGTGATCTATGTGCTCGAAGTCAATCCGCGCGCCTCGCGCACGGTGCCCTTCGTGGCCAAAGCAACCGACTCGGCGATTGCGTCGATCGCGGCGCGCCTGATGGCGGGCGAGCCGATGTCGGCCTTCCCCGAGCGTGCGCCCTATCCGGCGGATGCCGGCCCCGAAGACGACCTGCCCTATGCCGACGAGATGACCTTGGCCGACCCGATTACCCCTTGGTATTCGGTGAAAGAAGCGGTCCTGCCCTTCGCCCGTTTCCCGGGTGTGGACACGCTGCTTGGTCCGGAGATGCGCTCGACCGGCGAGGTCATGGGCTGGGACCGCAACTTCCCGCGCGCCTTCCTGAAAGCGCAAATGGGTGCCGGGACGCAGCTGCCGGTCGAAGGCCGCGTATTCATCTCGATCAAGGATGCCGATAAGTCGGAAGATCTGGCCGATGCCGCCAAGGATCTCATCTCGATGGGCTTCACCGTTATCGCCACCCGCGGCACCGCCAAATGGCTGGCCGAGAAAGGCGTTGAAGCGGAGCTGGTCAACAAGGTCTATGAAGGCCGTCCGAACATCGTGGACCGCATGAAAAATGGCGAGATCGCACTCGTGTTCAACACGACCGAGGGCAACCAGTCGATTTCGGATTCCCGTGAAATCCGTTCGGTCGCGCTCTATGACCACATCCCGTATTTCACCACCGCCGCAGGGTCGATCGCAGCTGTCGCTGCGATGAAGAGCCGCGCCGAGGGCGATGTTATCGTGCGCTCGCTACAGGCCTGACCCGTCAGGACATGGTATAGGAAGGCGGCACTCTGGTGCCGCCTTTTTCATTGGGCCGGTTTCATCGGGCCAGTGCCGCCTCGCGCTGCTCCCTCAAAAAAATGGCTCCGCAAAGCGTGACGCGGTGGCGCATATCCTGCCCTACCGCAGCAAAGTCCTCGGGGGCGAGCAGGATCCAACCGCCATCGCGCGGTGTCGCGAGCGTGTCGAAATAGATCGCCATCTGCTCGCGGCTCTGGCTGCGGGAGAGATCCGTCAGTAACAGGTAACGCCCGTTATCGATCCGCGCCATTTCGCGGGCAGTATTGCCATAGAACCCGCTCGAGATGCCGGGCATCCGCATCGCCTCTACGTGTTCGAGCCAGCTGCTATAGGCCGAGAGCACATCGAGGCAGCCCACAAGTTGCTGCGTGCGATCACCCTGCGCGCGAGCGCCCGTCGCACTCGCCAGAACCAGTATCATCACTGCCAGTCGCACAATCATCCGTGTCTCCCATGCTCTCTCCTCTATCGCCAAGATTGCGCCGGATTGGTGGACAATTGATTTACAAATCCATCGTCGTTTCCAAATTAGAAAATATACATTTGACTCAGGTCAACGCAGTGAGGGCCTCAACATGCCATATTCATGATGCAATATGTGAGGTGCATCATGAGCTATACAGACAAGATATCGACCGTGCGCGGGGAGCTGCGCAGCATAGTCCAAGCCATTCCCGAGGCGATGCAGGGTTTCGGGACGCTCTCTGAAAATGTCGAAGGCGCGGGCGTTCTTGACAGGAAACAGAAAGAGATGCTGGCACTGGGCATGGCCATTGTCCAGCGTTGCGAACCCTGCATCCTCCTGCATGTTGAGTCCTTCCGCAAAGCCGGCGGCACGCGTGAGGAACTGGGCGATATTCTCGGTGTCGCGATCCAGATGAGTGGCGGTCCGGGTGTGATGTATTCGGGCCATGCACTCGCGGCATGGGACGAATTCGCGAAATAATGCGCATCGGCGATATATGATTAATGTCCGCCCTTCACAGGGGATGACATTTCCACAAAAATACGAGACGTTGAGCCATCCCTTATGGAGATGGTTATGATCCCTATCCGAAAGTTGCTGGCCGCCTGCGGCCTCGCCCTTTCTCTTGCAAGCTGTGGTGGAGGAAGCGGACCGACGGTTGGCAAACTCGCCAATCCGTCCTCGCTCGACGCCGCCAATTATCGCGCGCCCGGTATTCCGCTACAATTCGGAGACCGGTCGCCGCACCCGTGGGGGGAATTATCCCCGTCTGATTATCCGATCCACGGGATCGATGCGGCACGCTATCAGGGGCTGATCGACTGGCGCCGCGCTCGCAGTTCGGGCATCCGGTTCGCGTGGCTCAAAGCGACTGAAGGCGGCGATTATATCGATCCGGGCTACGGGATGAACGCCAATGCAGCGCGCGCGGCTGGCGTGGCCGTGGGCGCGTATCACTTCTATTACTTCTGCCGCACCCCGCAGGAACAGGCCGCATGGTATATCAGCCGCGTGCCCCGTGTGCGTGGGGATCTGCCGCCCGTGCTGGATATCGAATGGAACCACCAGTCCAAGACCTGCCGCCGCTTCCCTGATCCGCAGACGGTGCGCGCCGAGATGCGCACCTTCCTCGATATCGTGACCGCCCATTATGGCACCCGCCCCGTAATCTATTCCACCGTGGATTTCTGGCATGACAATGATCTGGAACTGCTGGGGAATTACGATTTCTGGCTGCGCTCGGTGGCAGATCACCCACGCGACCGCTATCCGGGCGTGCGCTGGACTTTCTGGCAATATACCGGCACCGGCATCGCGCCGGGGATTGGCGGGACCGTGGATCTGAACGCCTTTGCAGGATCGCCCACCGGCTGGGCCAACTGGTATAGCGCCCGCCAGCAGCCCTGAGCCTTACCCGCCGCAATCGAAAAGGCCGCCCCGAGGGGCGGCCTTTGTCTTTAGCCATTCACGCGGATGCGCGTGTTCTCGGGGTCATGCGGGCTGTCGACGGTGACTTCCGCCGGATAGTCCTGCCCCATCATGCGCACGGTCAGCTTGGTGCCCGGCTCGGCCAGATCGGGGCGGACATAGCCCATGCCGATCTGCTTGCCGAAGGCGACCGAATAGCCACCCGAGGTCAGGCGCCCGACCTTTTCGCCATCGAGCTTGATCGCCTCGCGGCCCCACGGATCGGCATCGGCCGGACCGTCGATCAGCAACGTCACGCACATCGCACGGATGCCTTTGTCGAGCATCGCCTGCTTGCCGGTGAACTCTTTATCCAGATCCACGAAGCGGTTGAGGCCGGCCTCGAGCGGGGTGGCATCGCGGCCCAGCTCGTTGCCGAAGGCGCGGTAGGATTTCTCCTGACGCAGCCAGTTCTGGGCGCGGGCGCCGACCAGCTTCATGCCATGCTTGGCACCGGCGTCCTGCAGCGCGTTCCAGAGATAGCGCGAGAACTCGATCGGGAAGTGCAGTTCCCAACCCAGCTCGCCGGTATAGGCCACGCGAACGGCGCGGACAGGGCACATACCCAGCTCGATATTGCGCATCGAGAGCCACGGGAAGCGCTTGTTCGACAGGACGGTTTCCGGCTCGGCATCCACGACCAGCTCGTTGAGAATGGCGCGCGCATTGGGCCCTGCCAGCGCGAAGACACCCCATTGCGTAGTGATGTCGTGGATGTCGAGATAGTCACCACCATTGGCGCGGAAGTCCTCGGCCGATTTTTTCAGGTAATCGGCGTCGTAATCCGTCCATGCACCGGCCGAGATCAGGTAATATTCGTCCTCGGCGATCCGCACGATGGTATATTCGGTGCGGGTGGTGCCCGCAGGCGTCAGCGCATAGGTCAGGTTGATCCGGCCCACTTTCGGCAGTTTGTTGCAGGTGAACATATCAAGGAAGGCCGTCGCACCGGGGCCGCGCACCAGATGCTTGGTGAAGGCGGAGGCGTCGATCAGACCGGCCGTGTTGCGGATCGCCTCGGCCTCGTCCTTGGCATATTGCCACCAGCCGCCACGGCGGAACGAACGCGCTTCATGGTCGAAGTTCGAGGGCGCATCTTTCGGGCCATAATAGTTGGGGCGTTCCCAGCCATTGACCTGACCCATCTGCGCGCCTTCCGCAATCTGGGCGTCGTAGTTGGGCGTGGTGCGCAGGGGGCGGGCCGCCTCGCGCTCCTCGTCGGGATGGTGCAGGATGAAGACGTGCTCGTAGCATTCCTCGTTCTTCTTCACCGCCCATTCATTGGTCATCCACTGGCCGTAGCGTTTGGGGTCCAGCGAGGCCATATCGATCTCGGCTTCACCCTCGACCATCATTTGCGCCAGATAGTAGCCGGTGCCGCCTGCGGCAGTGATCCCGAAGCTAAAGCCCTCGGCCAGCCACATATTGCGCAGACCGGGTGCCGGACCCACCAGCGGGTTGCCATCGGGGGTGTAGCAGATCGGGCCGTTGAAATCGTCTTTCAGGCCAGCGGTCTCGGTGGTCGGGATCCGGTGGATCATCGACATATATTCTTCCTCGATCCGCTCCAGATCGAGCGGGAACAGATCGGCGCGGAAGCTATCGGGCACGCCATGACGGAAGCAGGCCGGTGCGCCACGCTCGTAGGGGCCCAAGATCCAGCCGCCGCGTTCTTCACGCACATACCATTTGCTGTCGGAATCCCGCAGCACCGGGTGTTCGGGGTTGCCCGCCTCACGGTAAGCCAGCAGCGCCGGATCGGGCTCGGTCACGATGAACTGGTGTTCCACGGGAATCGCGGGGATCTTGATGCCCAGAAGTTTTGCTGTGCGCTGCGCGTGGTTGCCGGTGGCGGTGACGACATGCTCGGCATGGATATCGACCATCTCGCCCGAACCCACAAGGTTACCGCCCTTGTCCACCATCTTCTCGAGCGTCACGATCCATTCCGAACCAGTCCACTTATAGGCATTGACCTGCAGTTTACGGACAATATCCACACCACGCTGGCGCGCGCCTTTGGCCATGGCCTGCGTCACATCGGCGGGGTTGATATAGCCGTCCTGCGGGTGGAAGAGCGCGCCAATCAAGTCTTCGGTATTCAGGAGCGGCCAGCGGTCCTTCATTTCCTTCGGCGTCAGGAACTCGTGGTAGACATCCGCGGTCTCGGCGATCGAGCTATAGAGCAGATATTCGTCCATCCGCTCCTGGGTCTGCGCCATACGCAGGTTGCCGCAGATCGAGAAGCCCGCATTCAGACCGGTCTCGGCCTCCAGCGTCTTGTAGAAATCCACCGAATATTTGTGGATATGGGTCGTCGCATAACCCATGTTGAACAGCGGAAGCAGCCCCGCCGCATGCCAGGTGGAACCTGCGGTCAGCTCGTCACGCTCGACAAGCATCACATCCTTCCAGCCCGCCTTCGCAAGGTGGTAGGCGATCGAACAGCCGACGGCGCCGCCACCGACGACCAGAGCTTTGACATGGGTTTTCATAGGGGGCATCTCCTGTTGGCCTTTCACCCATTTCTGGCAGAAGCCAAAAGAAGCGGAGCGCCGCGCCCGACCTTTGGCGGCAAAAAACGACAAAGCGTCCCCTCGTGATGTCCCGCGTGATAAAGGAGCGGCCGTGGCTGCGGGCGTTTACCAACTGCACATGAAACTGTCGCAAGGGAAGCCGCATCGGGATATATCAATAACATCCTAATTCTTTAGCCCCCTTTTAACCAAAAGGCCCGTCATGTCGCTGTCGCACTATCTTTCCAGCCTCGTCAGCTCCGTTCATAAGCTCTGGCTCAACCAGCAGAAAAGCGGCAATGCCGCGCAGGGCTTTGCCGCCCAGATGGACGAGAGCGACGCGCCTGCAAGCCTGTCAGGTGCCACCCCCGAGCAGCTGACCAAAGGGGTGACGCCTGCCCAGACCAGCGTGAAGACGGAGACCGCGCAGGTGGGGCTTGTGGTCGAATCCGCGCTGAGCGGCATGCTGACCACCGCGGATAAAGGCAGCGCCACACGTCCCCGCTCCGGCACGCCCTCCTATACCGCACCGGTGGTGGTGCCCGTCGAACAGGTCGCCAACCGCACGGAGACGCCCTCCGGCGCAAACACCAATACCGCGCAGAACATCTTCACCATCGGGCTCGATGGCAACCTGCAGGACAGGACCACAAGCCTGCGCGCGCAAAGCGCATATCAGAGCCTCAACGCCACTGGCCCCGTCTGGAGCGTCGGCGGCGACACCGCGACCAGCCCGCCGCGCACCGGTGGTGGCACACAGATCTTCGATGCCAACGGGTTGGTCTCCACCCATCTGGCGATGTCGTTCTGACCGGTCCACCCACCGCTGCGGTAAAGCGGGCATCGGCGGGTTCCCACCGACACGCCCGCACATGCCTGAAAATCTTGTGACCGGTCTGCAGGGATCCAAAACGCACCGGTCGCAGTTTCTTCCCCGATACAGCAGGCCACACCCGCTGCGAAACACTCGCCGGGCCCTGCAGAGTTTAAGGGAGAAGAGACTATGAAAAAGCTTCTTGCAACCACCGCAATCACCGTCATGGCCGCTTTGCCGGTTATGGCCCAGTCGACCGATACCAATGCTGCCGCCTCCGCGCAGGTCCAAGGCAATGATACGTTCTTCAAGTCCGTGCCGGATGCCGTCATGGCGTCCGATTTCATCGGTAAGCGCGTCTATGCGACCGCCTCGACCGATGCGGATGTGACGGCGGATAGCGATATGGATGATATCGGCGAGGTCAGCGATATGATCGTCGGAAATAATGGCGATGTCGAAGCCGTTCTGGTCGATGTCGGCGGATTCCTCGGGATTGGCGAGAAAACCGTGGCCGTTAACCTCGATGCGCTGCAGATGGTCTCGGCCGAAGGCAGCACGGGCTCGGATTACCGCCTGGTGATGAAGGGCGACAAAGCTTCGTTGGAAAACGCTCCGGCCTATTCGCCGGCCATGGATGACATGGACCAGGCCGCCAATGCCGCTGGAAACGGCATGGAGAATGCCGCTGAGAACACCACGACTGTCGCCAGCGATGCCGGCAATGACGTAGCCGACGCGGCAGGCGATGCTGCCGACTGGACCAAGGAAAAAGCTGCCGCTGCGGGTGCCGCTGTTTCGGGGGCTGCCAAAGACGCCGCTGACTGGACCAAGGACAAAACCGCCGAGGCGGGCACCGCGATGGATCGGGCCGGCAATGACATGGCCGATGCAGCCGATGATACCAAGGCCGATATGACGACCGCAGCCGATACGCCCGCCAACCCCGAGGGCACGCCGGTGACCGACTGGAGCACCGTCAAGGCTGCAGACCTGGAGGGTCAGACCGTCTACGGCCCGAATGACGAGTCCATCGGCAAGGTCACCGATGTTGTGACCGACAGCAATGATGGTGTCACGCAAGTGGTGGTTAGTGTCGGTGGCTTCCTCGGGATGGGTGCAAAATCCGTCGCGCTGACGCCCGACCAGATGGAAGTGATGAAAGCCGATGACGGCCTCTCGATCCATGTGGCCGCCACTCAGGACGAGCTGGAGCAGATGCCCGCATACACCGGCTGATAGTATACACATTTGACCAAGGCCCGGAGCACTCTCCGGGCCTTTTTCATTTGCGCCCGCGCGGCTTAAGCTTCAAACATCACAGAACCGTTTTCTGCTCCGGAGCCCGCCTGCCGTGTCACTGCTGAATAAGTCTCCGATCTGGTTAAGCCTTTTCGGGCTGTATTTCGCGGTTCAGGCCACCCTCCGTATCCTGCTGGGCGACCGGTTGAATATCGACGAGGCCGAGGCCTTTCTCTGGGCGCAGGGCTGGTCATGGGGCTACGGCCCGCAGCCCCCGCTCTATATCTGGTTGCAGCGTCTTGTGTTTCTGCTCACAGGCCCCTCGGTGGCCGGACTGGCCATCCTCAAGGCGCTGACCCTCTGGGCCACCTTCGCTCTGAGCTTCGCGCTGATGCGACGCTGGGTGCCGCCAACGCGGATCTGGATGGCTGGGCTTGCGACACTCATGCTGTTCTGGCTACCCGAGCTGGTCTGGGAAAGCCAACGCATCCGGACCCATAATGTCACCGTCACCATCGCCGCTCTGGCCTTCTTCTGGGCGCTCTTGCGGCTGCGCGAACGCCCGAGCCTTGGCAATTACGCGGCGCTCGGCCTGATTGCGGGACTGGGTCTTCTGACAAAATGGTCTTTCGCCCCCCTGCTGCTGGCAGGGTTCGGCAGCCTTCTCCTGAGCGCGGGCGGCCGCAGACTGCTCCGCGACCGCAAGGCACTTCTCTGGCTGGTGCTGCCGCTGGCGATCTGCCTGCCCACCTTCAGCTGGATCGCCCGTCATGCGGCGGTGGCCCTCGCCTCCGCTGACAAGCTGGATTTCGAGGGAGGACAAGGGCCGCTCGTCTCGTCAGGGCTATTCCTGACCAGCACCGCCACCTCCGTCCTCACATTCCTTGCGCTTCCCGTGCTCGTTCTTGGCGCCTTCGCGCTCAGCACGCTACACAAACCCACCAGACACGATGCAGGAGAAAGCGGACCGCTGCGCCGCACAGAACAGGGCGTCGTGCTCGGCATCGTGGGGCTGACCCTGATGCTGATCCTCGCAGGCGGGCTCCTCAGCGGCGCGACCGAGTTGCGACTGCGCTGGCTCTTGCCGATCCTCGTGATACTCGTGCCGATGGCCGCGCTCTGGGTGCTGGACCGGCTCGGGCGCCGACGGCGCATCGGCCTTGTTGCCGCAACCCTCTGTCTGCCCGTGCTGCTCTGCGTGGCGATGGGTGTGATGCTGAAAACCGACCCGCCCTTCAAGAGCCTTGATCTCGACGGTCTGCAGGAGGCACTGGCGGCAGAAAACCTGACCGGCACAGTGCTGGCCAAGGAGATCATCGCGGGCAATATGGCGCTGCGGTTTCCGGAGCTGACTTGGCATGACCCTGCGACACAGCTGGTCCGGCCCTGCCCCGAGGGCCCGTTCTGGCTGCTGGGCCTGGCGGAGGATCCGGCGGTCATGGCCTATCTCGAATTCTGCCAACGCCGCCCGAGCCCCATGGACGCCATCGCGCTGCCGCATGATCACGCCTTCACCCTGTATCAGGCGCTACCGCATTAACGGCAGCCGCTCCGGTTACAACATCGAGGGCAGAACCTGATCCGGTGGCCGGTGGCCATCGGCAAAGGTCTTGATATTGAGAAGCACCTTCTCGCCCATCTCGATGCGCCCCTCGATGGTCGAAGAGCCCATATGCGGCAGCAGCACCACATTGGGCAGCTCACGCAGGCGTGGGTTGATCTCGTGGCGTCCTTCGAAGACATCAAGCCCAGCACCGGCGATCTCGCCCGAACGCAGCATCCGCGTCAGGGCATTCTCGTCGATCACCTCGCCGCGCGAGGTATTCACCACCACCGCCGAAGGTTTCATCAGCTTGAGCCGTCGGGCATTGAGCAGATGGAATGTCGAGGGCGTATGCGGACAGTTCACCGAGATCACATCGACACGGCTGACCATTTGGTCGAGGCTCTCCCAATAAGTGGCCTCCAGCCCCTCCTCGATCTCGGAGCGAAGCCTGCGACGGTTATGGTAATGGATCTGCATGCCAAACGCGCGCGCGCGCCGCGCCACCGCCTGCCCGATCCGGCCCATGCCCAAAATCCCCAGCCGTTTGCCACCGATTCGTCCGCCCAAATAAGCGGTAGGCGACCAGCCCTCCCAGCGGCCCGACTGCATAATCGCGAGACCTTCAGGGATGCGCCGCGTCACCGCCAGCACCAGCGCCATCGTCATATCGGCGGTGTCCTCGGTCACGACGCCCGGAGTGTTCGACACCAGAATGCCGCGCTGACGGGCCGTGGCCACATCGATATGGTCGATCCCTGCCCCGAAATTCGCGATCAGTTTCAACCCCTCACCGGCCTGCGCCAGCATATTGGCATCAATCTTGTCGGTCAGCGTCGGGACCAGAACATCGGCGCGTTTCATCGCCGCGACCAGCTCGTCGCGCGTCATCGGCGCATCGGTGTCGCGCAGTTCGACATCGAACAGTTCCTTCATCCGCGTCTCCACGACCTCGGGCAACCGTCGCGTGACGACAACACTCAAACGCTGGTTCGGCATGGCGCCTCCTCCCCCTCTTCCAACTCTCCGTGCTTAAGGGCAAACTGCGCCTCAAGGGTTGAAGATACAAGACCCACCGAGGCAGAAAATGGCAAAATACACCGTATTGTCGCAATTTTGTTGCGCACCGAAACCACCACCATATGGGCAGTAACAGCATGATTACGAAACAGGCACTTTTGCGCGCCATTTGTATGACCATACTTTCGGCCACATTCCTGACACTAGTCTATGGCCATTACTCCCATGCGCAAGAGAGCGCGGACGAAAGTGGTATATTATCCGACGAGGATAGTGGTCCCGCGCCCGAAATGGATCTGGCACCGGCGGGCAAGGACGCGGGCAAGGTGAAGCTGGGTTCCAATACCAACCTGCCGATCCCGCGTTTCGTCTCGCTAAAGACCTCGGCGGGCAATGCGCGCCGCGGGCCCTCGCTCTCGCACCGGATCGACTGGGTGTTCAAGCATCGCGGCATGCCCCTGAAGGTCACCGCCGAATATGGTAACTGGCGCCGCGTCGAGGACCGTGACGGTGCGGGCGGCTGGGTGCATTACGCACTGATTTCCGGCGTGCGGACCGTGGTCATTCAGGACGCGGTCGCCGATCTGCATGCCAAGCCCGATGACACCTCGGCCATTACGGCGCGTGCGGAATCGGGGGCCATCCTGCATCTGGGAAAATGCAGCCTGAACTGGTGCGACATCCGCGCCGACGGGGCCGAGGGCTGGGTCAAGAAATCCGCGATCTGGGGCGTCGATCCCGACGAGATCAGGGACTAAGAACCTTTACGGCTCGGGGAGGTTGGGCTAGGTCTTCGCGCAGGGAGATCCGCGCGCAACGAAGGACTTTCAGGATGTATGATTCCGAAAGCGTTAAACTCAACAGCTCTGCCGGTCTGGCCTCTGTCGCGGTTGCCAGCATCCTCGTGGTCCTCAAATCATGGGCGCTCTGGCAAACGGGGTCGCTCTCGATCGGGGCCTCGCTGGCCGATAGTGCGCTGGATCTGTTGATTTCGGTTCTTGGCCTCCTGACTATCCTCTATGCCGCAAAACCCGCCGATCACGACCATAGTTTCGGGCATGGCTCGGCCGAGGATCTCGTCTCGCTCGGCCAGTCGCTTTTCATCGCGGCCAGTGCCGGCATCATCATCTGGACCTCCATCGAGCGCCTGCTGACGCCGGGCACCCAGCATATCGGCTCGGAAGGCGCAGGGATCACCGTCATGGTGGTCTCGATCGTGCTGACGCTCGCGCTGGTGATCTGGCAGGGCCGCGTGGCAAAGAAGACCGGCAACAAGGTCGTCGCCGCTGACCGGCTGCATTATGTCGGCGATATGATCCCCGCACTCGGGGCGATTTTCGCGCTCTGGGCGGCCCAGACCTTCGGCTGGCAGCGCGTCGATCCGATCGTGGCACTGATCGCGGCGCTCGTCATGCTCAAGGGCGCATGGAGCATCGGAACAGGGGGCTGGAACGCGCTGATGGACGGGGCGGTCGCGCCCGAGATCATCGCCGATATCGAGCGCATCGCCACCGAGCATGAGGGGGTCATGGCCTTCCACGATCTTAAGACCCGCACCGCAGGCGCGACCATGTTCGTGCAGCTGCATGTGGAGCTGGAGGGCGGGCAGACCCTCGAGGAGGCGCATGATATCGCCGCCCGCCTCAAGCACAAGATTATCGAGACCTATCCCAATGCGGATGTCATTATCCACAAGGACGTCTGGCGCCCACAGGCATAAGAGGCCAGCCCCGCAGGGCTGGCCCTTCTCTCAGACCTCGTCCAGAAGACCACGGCCCTTCAGCAACGCCTCGACGCCGGGCATCCGGCCACGGAACCCCTTATAAAGCGTCTCCGCCTCCTGCGAGCCACCTTTGGACAGGATCCAGTCCTCGAGCTTCTCGGCCATTGCCGGATCGAACGGCCCGCCCGCTTCCTCGAACGCCTCGAAGGCGTCGGCATCCATAACCTCGGACCACATATAGCTGTAATAGCCCGCGCTGTAACCATCGCCCGAGAAGACATGCCCGAAATGCGGCGCGGCATGGCGCATACGGATCGCATGGGGCATGCCGATCTCCGCCAGAACCTCCGCCTGACGGGCCAGAGCATCCTTGGGCGCGGCCCCCTCGTGGAAGTCCAGATCCACCAGCGCCGAGGCCAGATATTCCACCGTCGAGAAGCCCTGATCATAGGTCGCGGCAGCCTTCAGCTTGTCCTGAAGGTCCTGCGGAATGGCCTCGCCCGTTTTGTAATGGCGGGCGTGTTTCTGCAGCACCTCCGGCACATCCAGCCAATGCTCGTAAAGCTGGCTCGGCAGCTCCACGAAGTCCCGCGCGACCGAAGTGCCCGAGATGAACTCGTAGGTCACATCCGACAGCATCTGGTGCAGCGCATGGCCGAATTCGTGGAACAGGGTCCGCGCATCGTCATGGCTCAGAAGCGTCGGATCGCCCTTGGCGAAGTTGCACACATTCATCACGATGGGCCGGGTCTCGCCACCAAGCTTCTTCTGCGAGCGCATCGCGGTGCACCATGCGCCCGAGCGTTTGGACCCGCGCGCATGATAATCCCCCAAGAACACCGCGATATGCTGGCCCTTGCGGGTCACCTCCCAGCCGCGCACATCCGCGTGGTAGAACGGCCCGTCGATCTCGCTAAATTCCAGTCCGAAGAGACGGTTGGCCACGTCGAAGGCCGCGCCGATCATCGCATCGAGCGAGAGATAGGGTTTCAGTGCCTCCTCGTCGAAATCGAACTCCGCCACGCGGCGTTTTTCCGAATAATAGCGCCAGTCCCACGGCTCGAGCGGGCCGTTGGTGCCATCCTTATGCAGCATCTCGGTCAGAACTTCGGCATCGGCCTCCGCGGCCGCCTTGGCAGGCCCCCAGACCCCCATCAGCAACCCACGCACATTATCTGGGTTGCCCGCCATTTCGGTCTCGAGCTTGTAGGCCGCAAAACTCTCGTATCCCAGCAGCTTGGCGCGTTCCTCGCGCAAGCTGAGGATCTCGTTCAGCAGTTCGGTATTATCGGTCTCGTTGCCATTGGCCCCGCGCGCGGTCCATGCCTCGTAGGCGATCCGGCGCAGCTCGCGATTGTCGGAGAACTGCAGGAAGGGCACCACCAGCGAGCGCGAGAGCGTCAGGACGGGGCCTGCCTCGCCGCGCTCCTCGCCTGCTGCCCGCGCAGCTGCGGCAAGCGAGGCCGGAAGCCCTGCCAGATCCTCTTCGGTCAGCGGATGCGACCATGCGCGCTCATCGGCCAGAAGGTTCTGCGAGAACTGGGTATAAAGCACCGCAAGACGCGATTTGATCTCGGCCATCCGCGTGGCCTCCGCCCCCGAAAGCGCCGCGCCCGCACGGATGAACATGCGGTGATAGAGTTCGAGCATCCGGTCCTGTTCGGGGGTCAACCCCTGCGCCTCCCGCGCCCGCCAGAGCACGGCAATCCGCTGGTAAAGCGCCTCGTTCATGATGATTTCCGACGAGAAGGCCGCCATTTTGGGCGCCAGATCCCGCGTCAGCGCCTCGCGTGCGGGCGTGCTATCGGCACCCGACACCGTGTAAAACAGCCCCGCGACACGGTTCAGAAGGTCCTCGGCCTCCTCCAGCGCCTCGATGACATTGGCAAATGTCGGCGGCTCGGGATTGGCCGCGATCACCGCGATATTGGCGCGGGCAACGGTCAGGCCGGTCTCGATGGCGGGACCGAACTGGTCATCCTCCATCTGCGCGAAAGGGGGGAGCGAAAACGGGCCGGTCCAATCGGCCAGAAGCGGATTTGTCATGCGGATCTCCTTTCCAGTGAAGCTAGGCGCTTGGCCGCGCTATGGAAAGGGGCCGCTTTACACGGGCGGGTGATTTCCCCCGCAGACCGCACAATCGGCACGCCGCGCCAAGCTGATCCGCCGGTTCTCGCCCCAGAGCATATCGATCAGCTGCAACCGGCCGCGCAGGCTTTGTCCCGCCCCTGTGATCTCCTTGATCGCCTCGGCGGCCATCTGCGCCCCCACCACGCCCGGCAATGCGCCAATGACACCAGCCTCGGCGCAGGTAGGTGCCAGCCCCTCGGCGGGAGCTTCGGGGAAGATACAGGCAAAGCACGGCGCGTCACGGGCCGGATCATAGAGCGAGAGCTGCCCCTCCCATTGCGTGATCGCCCCTGAAAGGAGCGGCACGCGGGCCGTGACGCAAGCCTGATTGACCATATAGCGGGTCGGAAAATTATCGCACCCATCCACCACGAGCTGGCAGGTTCCGAACATATCCGTCGCCATATCGGGCGTCAGACGCGCCTCGACTGGCAGAATTTCAACATCGGGGTTTTGTGCCGCCAACCAGCGGGCGGCGACCCCGACCTTGGGCTGGCCGATATCGGCTTCGGTATAGATCACCTGCCGTTGGAGGTTCGACCGCGACACGAGGTCATCATCGATGACCGTGATCCGCCCCACACCGGCTGCGGCCAGATACATGAGCACAGGCACGCCAAGCCCGCCTGCGCCCACAACAACAACATGCGCCTCTTTCAACCGCCGCTGGCCGGTGCCGCCCACTTCCCGCAATAGGATGTGGCGCATATAACGTTCCAGCTCGCGGTCGGAGAGGCCCGTCATCAGCCGATACCGGTCGAGCCGAAGCCACCTGCACCACGGGCGGTATCGGACAGCGTTCCCACCTCGGTCACGTCAAAGCGGTGCACCTGCGCGATCACCGCCTGCGCGATCCGGTCGCCATGCGAGATGCGGAACGGCACCTTGCCCAGAAGCATCAGCCCGATCTGCACCACGCCCCGATAATCCTCATCCACCGTGCCGGGACTGTTGGGAATGATGAAGCCGTGCTTCAGCGCCAGGCCCGAGCGCGGGCGGATCTGCATCTCGGTGCCTGCGGGCAGTTCCACATGGAACCCCGTCGAGATAAACTCGAACTGCATCGGCTCGAAAGTGATCGGCCCGTCGGGCAGGAAGGCCCGCAGATCCATACCGGCGGCACCGGCGGTCGCATAGCTCGGCAGAGGCAGATCCAGATTGCCCTCGGCGCGTTTGAAGCGGATTTCCATCGTCATTCCTTCGTCGTCAAAGCGGAAGCGATGCGCGCGGCCAGCCGGCGGGCCACCTCTTCCTTGGCAAGGCGCGGCCAGGTCTCGGGACCCTGCGCATCAATAATCGTCACGGCATTCTCGGTGCCACCCATGATACCGGTCGCGGGGCTTACATCATTGGCCACGATCCAGTCGCAGCCCTTGCGTGCCCGCTTGGCGGTCGCGTGCTCCATAACCTTTTCCGTCTCGGCTGCAAAGCCCACCACCAAGGGGGGCCGCCCGGTTTCCATCTGCGCGACCTGCGCCAGAATATCGGGGTTCTCGCCGAATTCGAGCGCGGGCGCACGGCCCGTGCCGTCCTTCTTCATCTTCTGCGCACCTGCATTGAGCACATGCCAATCGGCCACGGCCGCAGCAAAAACGGCCGCATCGGCGGGCAACGCCGCCTCGACGGCTGCCTGCATCTGCCGCGCGGTCTCGACCCGCACCACCTTCACTCCCATGGGCGGCGGAACGCTCGCAGGCCCCGTGATGAAGGTGATCTGCGCACCCAGATCGCGCAATGCCCCCGCCAGCGCCGTGCCCTGCGCCCCCGAGGAGCGGTTGGCAATATAGCGCACCGGATCGATGGGCTCGTGAGTCGGGCCCGAAGTGACCACGATATGGCGGCCCTTCAGCGGGCCATCCGCCAGCGCCGCACGGATCGAGGCCAGAATATCGGCGGGCTCGCTCATCCGGCCCGGACCGAATTCACCACAGGCCATCGAGCCGTCGGCCGGCCCCGCAAACAGCACCCCGTCGGCCTGTAGCTGACGGATATTGCGCTGCGTCGCGGGATGGTCCCACATGCGCACGTTCATCGCGGGCGCGATCAGCACGGGCTTGTCGGTGGCCAGCAGCAACGTCGAGGCCAGATCATTGGCCAACCCCTGCGCCATCTTCGCCATCAGATCGGCGGTCGCAGGCGCCACAACCAGCAAATCGGCATCGCGCGACATCTGGATATGGCCGATCTCGGCCTCGCGGCTGACATCAAAGAGATCGTCATGCGCAGGCTCGCCCGCCACGACCGAAAGCGTCAGGGGCGTTACGAACTCGGCTCCCGCCTTCGTGACAATCGGCGTCACAGCACAGCCCTGCGCGCGCAACATCCGGATCAGCTCCGGCACTTTGAAGGCCGCGATACCGCCGCCGATGATCAGTGCTATGCGTTTGCCGTCCAGCATGGTCTGTCTCCGCCCGAACCGATCTTCCCGAAACGATCTTCAGGTCTAAGGCCAAGCGGGCGGGCGTGCAAGCGCCCCGCCTGCCCCGAAGCGTCTCGGGAACCCATCAATGAAAAATGGCCCGACGCAGAACGCCGGGCCGAGACAAGCTGGAAGCGGCTTCCAACAGGGAGAACAATAGGTATCACCTTTTACGACGGAGAAACCGTGGCCATCAGGCGAACAGGGATTGCACTTCGGAGCCGTGGGTCTCGAGGCTCTTGCGCATCTTGCCGAAAGCCTGCGCCTCGAGCTGGCGGATACGCTCCTTCGAGAGACCGAGTTCCTGCCCGAGGCTCTCCAGTGTGCGCGGATCCTCGATCAAGCGACGCTCGCGAATGATATAGCGCTCGCGCTCGGTCAGGCGGCCCATCGCTTCGCCCAGCCATGCCCGCAGGGTAATACCATCCTGGTCGGCAGAGACAGTGCGTTCGGTGTCGGCATTCTCGTCCTCGAGCGTATCGACCCATTCGCGGCCTTCATCTTCGGAAGATTGCGTGGCGTTCAGCGAGAAATCGCTGCCCGACAGACGACCTTCCATCATTTCCACATCTGCCAGCGGAACGCCGATCTCCTCGGCCACACGCTTGCGCAGCGTCGCCGCGTCGATCTTGCCACCCTCGGCCTCGACCTCGCGCTCGATCTGGGCTTGCACACGGCGCATGTTGAAAAACAAAGCCTTCTGCGAGGAGGTCGAACCGGTGCGCACCATCGACCAGTTGCGCATCACGAATTCTTGGATCGAAGCCTTGATCCACCAGACCGCATAGGTCGAGAAACGAACGCCACGTTCAGGGTCGAACTTCTCGGCGGCTTTCATCAAGCCGAGGCTCGCTTCCTGGATCAGATCGTTCATCGGGGCGCCATAACGGCGGAACTTGGCCGCCATCGAGATCGCCAGCCGCATGTAAGCATTGATCAGACGGTGCAGGGCAACCTCGTCACGATTGTCGCGCCATGCCTTTGCCAGCGCAAGCTCGGTCTCCGCATCAAGGAATTCCGCCTTCATTGCGCGACGCGGTAGGGTTTCATCCGTCATACCATCGAGTGCCATCAAATCGTCTCCCGGGGCTCAAGCAAGGCAGACGCCCGCATTCAAATCCGTTTCACACGGACACAATGCGCAACGCGCGGAACGGTTCCGCGAAACCGCGAGAAAATCTTAATATTTGCCGGAAAACCGCGGCAGTACTTTCAAAAAGTTGCTATAAAATCATTTATATTCATAGCTCTAATAAAAATCTTTCGGGTCAAGCCTTGCCGCGCAAAAAACCGGGCCGCATCGGCAAAAAGCCGCAAATAAACACAACCATTGCGTGAATGATGATTTCATCTACTATCGTCAGATCCCTTCCCGAGAGGCCGGAGCATGGTTGCAACGATATATACCACCGCATTCGAAGGGGTGGAGGCCGTGCCGGTCGAGATCCAATGCGCCCTGTCGCCCGGATTGCCCGGGTTCTCCATCGTGGGATTGCCCGACAAAGCCGTGAGCGAGGCACGCGAGCGGATCCGGGCTGCGCTTTCGGCACTGTCGATCGCGCTGCCGCTGGAACGGATCACCGTCAATCTGGCCCCTGCCGACCTGCCCAAATCCGGTGCGCATTACGATCTGCCGATCGCGCTGGCCCTGCTGGGTGCGATGGGGATCGTGCCCGGAGACCGGACCATCGGCGTGACGGCAATTGGCGAGCTATCGCTCGACGGGCGGCTCGTCGCCGTGCCCGGCGCGCTTCCCAGCGCGATGAGTGCCGCAGCCCATGACCGTGTCCTTCTGTGCCCCGCAGGTTGCGCGGCAGAGGCTGCGTGGGCTGGGCGCGATCTGGTCTTTGCCGCCAGCCATCTGGATGCGATGGTGCGCCATCTGAGCGGCACTGCCCCTTTGTTACCCGCCACGCCTTCCCCTGCGGCGATTGCGCAGAGCCGCCATGATCTCGCCGATGTCAAAGGGCAGGCCCGCGCCCGCCGGGCGCTGGAAATTGCTGCCGCTGGCCGCCATCACCTGTTGATGGTCGGCCCGCCCGGATCGGGAAAATCCATGCTGGCGCGCTGTCTGCCCGGCATCATGCCGCTTCTGACCGCCTCCGAAGCGCTGGAAACATCGGTGATCCAGTCGGTCGCCGGACAGCTGCCCGAGGAGGGGCTCTCGCGCACTGCCCCCTATCGCGCGCCCCATCACACCGCCTCCATGGCCGCCCTTGTGGGGGGCGGACGCGGCGCGGGGCCGGGCGAGATCAGTCTGGCCCATAACGGGGTGCTGTTTCTGGACGAGCTGCCTGAATTCCAGCGTAGTGTGCTGGAGACTCTGCGCCAGCCCATCGAGAGCGGCGAGGTCAGCGTGTCGCGCGCCAATGCGCATCTGACCTATCCGGCGCGGTTTCTGGCGGTGGCGGCGGCCAATCCTTGTCGCTGTGGCCATCTGGGGGAGGCCTCCCGCGCCTGCCCGCGTGCGCCCGACTGCGGGGCGGAGTATCTGGGCAAACTGTCTGGGCCGCTTCTGGACCGGTTCGATCTGCGTATCGAGGTGCCCCCCGTCGCCTATAGCGAGCTTGCGGCCCTGCCAACGGGGGAAGCAAGTGACACAGTGCGGGCCCGTGTCTCTGCCGCACGCGACAGACAGGCGCGGCGCTATGCCGATCACCCGGAAATCCGCGCCAACGCCGATGTCTCCGGCCAGTTTCTGGACGAGATCGCACGCCCCGATGCAGAGGGCGAGGCGGTGCTGGCCCGCGCTGCCGAGCGGCTGAGGCTCTCGGCGCGGGGCTATCACCGCATCCTGCGGGTTGCGCGCACCATTGCCGATCTGGCGGGCGTCGAGCATGTGCAGAAGGCGCATATCTCAGAGGCGGTCAGCTACCGCCTGCTGCTGGCGGCCCCGCAGTCCATGCCCGGCGAATAAAGCGTGACAGATCCTCGATCGCCTCTTCGGCCTCGGGCAGGTAGCGGGCAAAGATCTGCCAGACATGCGGCGTGTCGGGCCAGCTCTGCACCGTGACATCCACCCCGAAACCGCGCAGCCGGTCGGCCATGCGCAGGCTGTCATCGCATAGGATCTCGGTCAGGCTGTGCTGGATCAGCACCGGCCCCGCACCATCGAACCGCGAATAGAGCGGCGAGATCAACGGATCATCGGGCGCAGCCCCCGCCAGCAGCATATCGACCAGCGTGCCGAACTGCTCGGCGGGCAGGATCGGGTCGGCCTCCGCATTCTCGCGCAACGAGGCGCCCTGCCCCGCCAGATCGGTCCATGGTGACATCACACAGGTCGCGGCAGGCGGCGTGCCCCGCGTACAGAGCCGCGCCAACAGCCCCAATGCCAGCCCGCCCCCTGCACTGTCTCCCGCAATCGCGATATCCTGCGGCAAGAAGCCCTGGGCCAGCAGCCCGTCCCATGCCGCCAGCGCATCCTCGGGGGCGGCAGGCAGCGGATGATCGGGAGCCAGACGGTATTCGGGCAGGATCACCTCCGCGCCCAGATGGCGTGAGATCTCGCCCGCAAGCCCGCGGTAATGCCATGCCGAACCCGCCAGATAGGCCCCGCCATGCAGATAGAGAACGGCATGAGTATAGTCGCGGATCACGCCCGCGCGCACGGACAGCGCAGGCACTGCGCCCAGATCGCGTCGCTGCACCAGCAGGCCGGACGGGATGGGGAGCCGGTGGGTGCCCCCCTCGAGTGCCGCACGGGCCTCATGGGGGCCTGTAATCCTGCGGAACCGGCGTTTGACCATATGGCGCAGCATCATGTTGAACATCCGCACGCGCAAGCTCATCCGCCGGTTCCTCTGGTATGCGCCTCAGGCGCCGGTTTGCAAACGGCGGGCCTCGATGGCCTCCCAGATCTTGCAGGTGATATTCACACCATCAAACCGCTCGAGTTCCTGAATACCGGTGGGCGAGGTCACATTGATCTCGGTCAGCCAGTCACCAATCACGTCGATACCGACGAAAATCTGGCCCTTCTCGCGCAGATAGGGGCCGATCTTGGCGCAGATCTCGCGGTCACGCTCGGTCAGCTCCACCTTCTCGGGGCGGCCACCCACATGCATGTTGGAGCGCGTCTCGCCCTCGGCAGGCACGCGGTTGATCGCCCCCACGGGCTCGCCATCGACCAGAATGATGCGCTTGTCGCCCTTGGACACGGCGGGGAGGAATTTCTGCGCGATCAGCGGCTCGCGGTTGATGCCCGAGAACAGCTCGTGCAGCGAGGCGAGGTTGCGATCGTTCGGGTCCAGACGGAACACGCCCGCTCCGCCATTGCCATAGAGCGGCTTGAGGATGATATCGCCGTGCTTCTGCTTGAATTCACGCAGCGTGGTCAGATCGCGGGCGATCATCGTGGGCGGCGTCAGCTCGGGGAAGTTCAGCACCAAGAGCTTCTCCGGCGAATTGCGCACCCAGAAGGGGTCGTTGACCACGAGGGTCTTCGGATGGATGCGGTCCAGCAGATGGGTGGTGGTGATATAGCCCATGTCGAAAGGCGGATCCTGCCGCAGCCAGACCACATCGAAGGTCGACAGGTCGACATCCTGCTTCTCGCCAAGCGTGAAATGGTTGCCCTTCTCGCGACGCACGGTCAGCGGCCAGCCACGGGCATAGATCGCGCCCTCGCGGTAGCTCAGCTGGTCGGGCGTGTAATAGAACAGCTCGTGCCCGCGCGCCTGCGCTTCCTCGGCAATGCGGAAGGTGCTGTCCGCGTCGATATTGATCGGACCGATCGGGTCCATCTGGATTGCAACTTTCAAGGCCATACGCGCCCCCTTTCGTTTGCAGACTTAGTGCACCGAAATGATAAGCACATGCAATCTTGCTGTGATCGGAGGGGATGTTCGATTTTCCACAGATCAGACCCCTTGATCGAAGCGGAAGGCATCGGGGATCAGCCGGATCTCTCCCTTGCCATCCACCAGTGCCAGATCGAACCTCATCGGCTTCAGACGCAGATCGGGATGGCGGGCGATGTAATCAAGCGCCGCCCGCCCGATACGGGCCACTTGCGCGGGCGCAAGCCTCGGGGCCGCCTGCGCGAAAGTTCGGGCGCGCTTCACCTCGACAAAGGCAAGGCACGACCCCTCCATGATCAGGTCGATCTCGCCATAGGGGCCACGCCAGCGGGTTTCGCGGCAGACAAAACCCAGGGCCTCATAGTGACGGGCCACCTGCGCCTCGGCCACCTCGCCTGACAGATGCGCCCGAAGACCCCGCGCATGACGGCGTCGGTCCTCGGGCGTATCGCCGGGCGCCTGGCTCATTTCTCGGCCATACCGAGCGCGATCTGGTAGACCTCACGGCGTTTGAGCCCGAAATGCTGGGCCACCTCGGCAGAGGCATCCTTCACGCTCATATCGGGCAACAGCTTGCGCAGCGCCGCCTCGATATCCTCGGGCACCGCCTCGCGCTTGCCCGCACGATCCACGAGAATCACGATCTCGCCCTTGATCTCGCGATCGGCCAGAGCCGCCTGCAATTCCGCCACGGTGCCGCGCAACGCCTCCTCGAAACGCTTGGTCAGTTCACGGCAGATCACCACCTGACGATCGAACCCGTAAGCCGCGCCCAGATCCTCGAGCGTGTCCTTCACCCGCTTCGGGCTTTCGTAGAAAATCATCGTCGCGGAGGCGTTATCCATCGTGCGGAACCACTCCTGCTTTGCCTTCGAGGTCCGCGGCGGGAAGCCTGCGAACAGGAAGCGATCCGAAGGCAGACCCGAGATAGTCAGCGCGGCCAGTGCCGCCGAAGGGCCCGGCGCGGTAAAAACGGACACATCCGCCTCGATGGCCGCGCGCCCCAGCTGATAGCCCGGATCGGCCACCAGAGGTGTCCCGGCTTCAGAGGCATAAACCACGGATTTCCCTTCGGCCAGATGTGCCATCACCTTGGGCCGCGCCTGATCGCCATTCTGGTCGTGATAGGAAATCAGCGGCCGATGATCCAGGCTAACCCCATGAATTTCCATCAGATGCCGCAAAGACCGCGTATCCTCCGCCACCAGCACATCGGCGGTCGCGAGGATGTCGAGCGCCCGCAAGGTGATGTCGCGCGCGGCTCCTATCGGGGTGGCGATAAAGTGCAACCCCGCAGCCAGTTTGCTCGGGCTCGCTTTCGCGCCCACCACGGCCGGTTGTCCGGCCTGCCAATTCCCGCTCATCGCGCACCTTTCGTCAAGTTTACTTCCCCTATGGAAACACCTAGGGTTCGTCCTAATTCAATCCCTGCCGAATGATCAGAGGACCCCGCATGTTCGCGATTTTACGAAAGCGCCGCAACCCACTGATCCGTATCGCAGCTGTGATGTCTGCGTTCTGGGTCGCCGCCTGTGACCCGAACGCGATGACGGGCAGCGGGTCGGGTCAGCGAATCGACACCTCCAAACCGGTGCCTGTCGCCCTACTGCTTCCGGGCGGTTCAGGCAATTCCGGTGATGAAACCCTTGCCCGCTCGCTCAAGCAGGCCGCCGACCTCGCCATCTCCGATCTCGATGGCGTGAAGATCGACCTGCGCGTCTACAATACCGGCGCCAGCCCCGATCAAGCCGCCGCCATGGCCACCAAAGCGGTGGACGAAGGTGCCAAGATCATCCTTGGTCCGGTCTTCGCCCAATCGGCCAATGCCGTCGGCCGGGCCGTGGCCCCGCGCGATGTGAATGTGCTGTCCTTCTCGAACAATACCTCGATTGCAGGTGGCAACGTGTTCGTGCTCGGCCCGACCTTCGAGAATACCGCCAACCGTCTGGTGCGCTATGCCGCCCGCACGGGCAAGCGCAACATCCTCGTCGTGCATGAACAGAACACGGCCGGTCAGGCAGGGGCACAGGCCATCCAGAACGCGATCAGCGGCTCGGGCGCAAGCCTTGCCGGCACGATGAGCTATCCCTTCTCGCAGCAGGGCGTGATCAATGCCGCAGGCCAGATCGCCGACCGTGCCAAGGCCGATGATGTCGATGCCGTCTTCATGACTGCCGATACCGCAGGCGCGCTGCCGCTTTTGTCGCAGCTGCTGCCCGAGCGTGGCGTGGACACCACCCAGAAGAAATTCATGGGTCTGACCCGCTGGGATATCCCGCAAGCGACGCTCTCGCTGCCGGGTCTGCAGGGCGGCTGGTTCGCCACCCCCGATCCGAACCTGAACGCGCAGTTCCGTGCCCGTTATCAGGCAGCCTTCGGCGAGGCTCCCTCGCCCATCTCGGGTCTGGCCTATGACGGGATCGCGGCCATCGGGGCGCTGGTGAAATCCGGCAATCCCAATGCGCTGTCGAAATCGGGACTGACCCAGCGCTCGGGCTTTGTGGGCGTAAACGGCGTCTTCCGTCTGCGCTCGGATGGCACCAACGAGCGCGGTCTGGCCGTGGCTCAGGTTGCCAACGGTCAGGTTCAGGTCATCGACCCCGCACCGCGCAGCTTCTCGGGCGCAGGCTTCTGATCGCCCTTTTCCGCGTGCCAGCCAGCTGGTAACAAGGACATAACGCATAACGGGGCGGCCACGCATCTGCGGGCCGCCCCTTTTCCATGAAGCGCTACCGACAGGGCGCAAGGGAGACGATGATGGACCAGAGCATAGCCGCCGAGGACAGGCTGACGACCCCTCTTCCCGACGAGGCGCCCCTTCTGCTGAAAAGCGACGAGCTGATCCCGGCTCTCGATCTGGTTCTGGAGGGCCTGAGCGACCCCAAGGAGATCAGCACCGCCACGGTGCGGTTCCTCAACATCGCCCGCGATGCGGCGCGCCTGTGGATCGAGGCGGAGCTGGCGGGCCATCCCCGCATCGCGCGGAGCACGGTCGAACATTATGCGCGCATGACCGATGGTATGGTGCGCGCCGTGGTCCATGTGGCCTCGGATTACCTCAACCCGCAAACGCCCAAGGCTGGCAAGACACCCGAGATCATCACCGTGCTGGGCGTGGGCGGCTATGGCCGCGCCGAGATGGCACCGCATTCGGATGTCGATCTGCTCTTTTTGGGCGACAAGAAGCTGAGCCCGTGGACCGAGGCCGTGATCCAGAGCATGCTCTATATGCTGTGGGACCTGAAGCTGAAGGTCGGCCATGCCTCGCGCACCATCGATGACTGTATCCAGCTCGGGCGCGAGGATTTCACCATCCGCACCGCCCTTCTGGAACAGCGGTTCCTGTGCGGCGACGAGGCGCTGGCGCGCAAGCTGGCCACCCAGCTGCGCAAACAGCTCTTTGCCAATTCCGCGCCCGAATTCGTGGAGGCCAAGCTCGACGAGCGCGCCAAGCGCCACCAGCGTCAGGGTGGCCAGCGCTATGTGCTCGAACCCAATGTGAAGGAAGGCAAAGGCGGTCTGCGCGATCTGCAGACCCTCTACTGGATCGCGAAATACGTCCATTCGGTGAACCGTGCCGCAGAGCTGGTGGCCCTCGGAGCCTTCACCGAGGAGGAATACCGCAATTTCCGCTCGGCCGAGGATTATCTCTGGGCGGTGCGCTGCCATCTGCATCTGATCGCCCATCGCGCCGCCGACCAGCTGACCTTCGACATGCAGGTCGAGGTGGCCGGACGCATGGGTTATGAGGATACCGCCGGACGCCGCGCGGTCGAGGTTTTCATGCAGGACTACTTCCGCCACGCCACGATCGTGGGCGATGTGACGCGGATCTTCCTGACCAAGCTCGAGGCACAGCATGTCAAACATGCGCCCAAACTCACCCGCATCTTCCGCCGCAGACGGCATCTGAAACCGCCCTTCGTCGATGACATCCGCCGGATCAACGTCTCCGACGAGGCGTCCTTCCTTGCCGATCCGCTCAATCTCCTGCGGGTCTTCGAGGAGGCGCTGCGCACGGGCCTTCTGATCCATCCCGATGTGATGCGGCTGGTGCAATCGAACCTGCATCTGTTTGACGACACCTTGCGCAAGACCCCCGAGGCGCGGCGGATCTTCCTCGATCTGCTGCTCAAACATGGCAATCCCGAGCGGGCGCTGCGGCGGATGAACGAGCTGAACGTGCTGGGGGCCTTCATCCCCGAATTCGAACCGATCGTGGCGATGATGCAGTTCAACATGTATCACAGCTACACGGTGGACGAGCATACCATACAGGTCATCTCGGCGCTTGCGCAGATCGAGCGCGGCGAGCTGATCGAGGAACTGCCCCTCTCTTCCGAGATCCTCAAGGAAGGGATCAACCGCAAGGTCATGTATGTGGCTCTCCTGCTGCATGACATCGGCAAGGGCCGCCCCGAGGACCATTCAATCCTGGGCGCGAAGATCTCGCGCACGGTCACCCCGCGTCTGGGGCTGAAAGAGGCCGAATGCGAGACAGTGGAGTGGCTGGTGCGCAACCATCTGGTCATGTCCGACATGGCACAGAAGCGCGACATCTCCGACCCGCGCACCATCAAGGAATTCGCCAAGGTGGTCAAAACGCGCCAGCGGCTGGACCTGCTGACGGTGCTGACGGTCTGCGATATCCGCGGTGTCGGTCCCAATGTGTGGAACAACTGGAAGGCCACGCTGATCCGTCGTCTGCATGCGGAGACGGCGCAGGCGCTGGAACACGGGCTGGAGGCGATCAACCGCGACCAGCGCGCGCAGGATGCCCGAAAGGCGCTGCGCGACCGGCTGGAGGCGGAGGGCTGGGACCCGAAGGTGCGTCGCGCCGAGGTTGCCCGCCACACGCCCGCTTATTGGCAGGGGCTTTCGACCCAGACCCAATATGCCTTCGCCCATCTGCTCAGGGACCTGCCCGATGACGAGATCCGCATCGATGTTCAGGTCGACGCCGATCACGATGCCACCCGTGCAGCTTTTGCGCTGGTGGATCATCCGGGTATCTTCGCGCGACTGTCGGGGGCGGTGGCACTGGTGGGCGCCAATGTCGTCGATGCGCGCACCTATACCACCAAGGACGGCTATGCGACGGCGGCCTTCTGGCTGCAGGATGCCGAAGGCCACCCGTTCGAGGCCTCGCGCCTGCCGCGCCTGCGCAATATGATCGACAAGACCCTCAAGGGCGAGGTCGTGGCCCGCGATGCGCTGAAAGATCGCGACAAAGTCAAGAAACGCGAGCGCGAATTCCGCTTCCCGACGCATATCATGTTCGATAATGACGGCTCGGAACTCTACACCATCGTCGAGGTGGACACCCGCGACCGACCGGGGCTCCTTTATGACCTGACGCGGGCCTTGGCCTCGAGCAATATCTATATCGCCTCGGCGCAGATCGCGACCTATGGGGCGCAGGTGGTCGATACCTTCTATGTGAAGGATATGTTCGGCCATAAGCTCCACGCACAATCCAAGCGCGAGAAACTGGAACAACGTCTGCGCGATTACATCGAAAGCGGTGCGAAGCGGGCGAATAACTGATGAAGGCCATTCGATGAAGGCAGGACGGTTGGTCAGGGGTTTCCTGACTGTAGGCCTCTGGACGCTGGGCAGCCGCGTTCTGGGCTTTGTGCGCGATATGATGATGGCGGCCTACCTTGGCACAGGACCGGTGGCCGAGGCCTTCATGGTCGCGTTTTCCCTGCCCAACATGTTCCGCCGCTTCTTTGCCGAGGGCGCGTTCAACATGGCTTTCGTGCCGATGTTCGCCAAACGCGTGGAGGCGGGTGAGGACCCGCATGGCCTTGCGCGCGACGCGTTCAAGGGGCTCTTTGCCGTCCTCTTCCTCTTCACGATCATCGGCACGATCGCCATGCCGTGGCTGGTCTGGGCGATGGCTGCGGGCTTTGCGGGAGATGCACGGTTCGACATGGCCGTGGATTTCGGCAGGATCACCTTCATCTATATCCTCTTCGTTTCGCTTGTGGCGCTTTTATCGGGCATTCTCAACACGTTCGGGAAATTCACCGAGGCCTCTATCGTCCCGATCCTGATGAATGTGATGTTCATCCTCGCGATGATGGCGGCCAATTACGCGGGCTGGGATATGGGCACCACGCTGGCCTGGACAGTGCCTGCCACGGGGGTCGTGCAGTTCGGCTTTGCATGGGTTGCGGCGCGCAAGCTGGGCTATACGCTCCTGCCCGGCCGCCCGCGCATGACGCCGGAACTCAAGCGCCTCTTGGTCATCGCGGGCCCCGCCGTTCTGGCCGGTGGCGTGGTGCAGATCAACCTGCTGGTCGGGCGTCAGGTGGCGTCCTTTACCGAAGGCGCCGTGGCATGGCTGAGCTATGCCGACCGTCTCTACCAGCTGCCTCTGGGCGTAGTGGGCATCGCCATCGGCACGGTGCTTCTGCCCACCCTCTCGCGCCATCTGCGCGCGGGCGAGGAGACGGAGGGCCGCGAGAGTTTCTCGCGCGGGGCCGAGTTCGCGCTGTTTCTCACCCTGCCCTCGGCGGTGGCGCTGGTGGTGATCGCACCGCAGCTGATCTCGGTGCTTTATGACCGTGGCGCGTGGCGGGCCGAGGATACGGTGGCCACCGCTCTGGTGCTCGCGATCTATGGCGTGGGACTGCCCGCGTTCGTGCTGCAAAAAGTGCTGCAACCGGTGTTCTATGCCCGCGAGGACACCCGCCGCCCCTTCCATTACGCCGTCGTCTCGATGGTGGTGAATGCCGTGGCCGCCATCGGCCTTATGCCGCTGATCGGGTTCTCGGCGGCCGCTTTGGGCACCACCATCTCGGGCTGGGTCATGCTCGGCCAGCTCTGGTGGGGCGCACGCAATCTGGGCAAGGCGGCGCGCCCCGATGCGCGTTTCTGGAAGAGCCTGTGGAAGATCGCCGTTGCCTGCGCGGTGATGGGGGTGCAGCTCGTCTATACCGCCCGCTGGCTTGCGCCCATGCTGGCCGATCATGGCGCACGCTGGGGAGCCTTGGGCCTCTTGTGCGGCTCGGGCATCGTGGTCTATTTCGCGGTTGCGGGGCTCTTGGGCATTTTCGGGCTGGCCGAGTTCAAGGCCAATCTGCGCCGCCGCAGGAAGTAATCAAACGGAAACGGCGCCCCGCGAGGCGCCGTTTCATTTTACCATCAGCGCCGGTTGCGCAGCTTGGCCAGCACCCGTCCCCAGCCACCGGGCGACACGAAGAAGCTGACCACGAAGCCCACGATGAAGCCCGAAAGGTCCGCGATCCATTGATCGGTGCCACCAAAGATCAGGCTGAACAGAAGCTGGATCCCCATCAGGAACCCGATCAGCTGGAACGCTTGCATCCGGTTGCCGCGGGTTGCGCCCAGATAGGTCCACTGGATGAAGCTGAACGCCCCGATCAGCCCGTAAGCCGCCGGATAGCCGCCATAGAGCGCGCCTTGGGTAAAGGGCAGCGCGGTATAGATCAGCGCCGCCAGAATGGAGGAGGCGAAAAACACCGCCGCCACCGCCCAGCCACGGAAAACCTCGCCCACCATCTTGCCGAGCGCCAGAATGAAGACCAGCACGAAGGCCGCATGGGTGAAGCTGCCATGGACAAACGGATAGGTCACCACCCGTGCCATCTGCCGCCACGGATGCACCCCCGCCTCCATCATCGCCCGCATCAGGTTCGGGTCATAGGCAAAGCGCTGCAGGGCCTCGGCCCGCCAGACGACCCCGTTCTGGAACAGCCCCGCCTGCCCCAGCCCGAACATCAGCTCGCCGATGAGGATGGGAGCGGCCAGAATCCAGACGATCGGCGGCAATTTGTTCAGCGGGCCTTCATTGTAACCGGAGCGCATTCGGGTTCCTTCACTTGGGTTGCGCCAGAATATGGGGCGCAGAGGCCGCCCCTTCAACATATCGGAGGCGGATAACAGGGTAAGGACGGGGCCAGACATTGATCCCCGCCGGATTTGGGGATAAGCGAGCAAGGACGATATTACCAGCCTGCATGCAGGGGAGCCTCAGATGAGCGATACGACCGTAACCCCGCCCGAAACGCCGAATGCGAATTTCACGCCGCGGATCTTCTCCGGCATCCAGCCGTCCGGCAACCTGACGCTGGGCAACTATCTTGGTGCCCTCAAGCGTTTTGCCCAGAAGCAGGATGAGGGGATCGAGACGATCTACTGCCTCGTAGACATGCATGCGATCACCGTCTGGCAGGACCCCGAAGCCCTGCGCCGCCAGACCCGCGAGGCGGCGGCCGCCTTTATCGCCTCGGGCGTCGATCCCAAGAGATCCATCCTCTTCAACCAATCCCAAGTGGGGGCGCATGCCGAGCTGGCATGGCTCTTCAACTGCACCGCGCGTCTGGGCTGGATGAACCGGATGACCCAGTTCAAGGACAAGGCCGGCAAGAATGCCGAGAAGGCCTCGCTGGGCCTTTACGCCTATCCCGCGCTGATGGCCGCCGATATCCTTCTGTATCACGCGACCATGGTGCCGGTAGGCGAGGACCAGAAGCAGCATGTCGAACTGACCCGCGACATCGCCAACAAGTTCAACCATGATTTCGGTGTCGACTTCTTCCCCGAGCCGGAACCATTAATCGAGGGGGCTGCCACCCGCGTCATGAGCCTGCGCGACGGCTCGAAGAAGATGTCGAAATCCGACCCCTCGGATGCTTCGCGCATCAATCTGACCGATGATGCCGACACCATCGCCAAGAAATTCCGCAAGGCCCGCACCGATGCCGAGCCGCTTCCGGAAACGGTCGAGGGCCTGTCGGAGCGCCCCGAGGCCCGCAATCTGGTCAATATCTACGCGGCCCTTGCCGATATGACGGCCGCGCAGGTGGTGGCGGAATTCGCAGGCAAGGGCTTTGGCGATTTCAAACCGGCTCTGGCCGATCTTGCGGTCGAGAAGCTCGCGCCGATCTCCACCGAGATGAAACGCCTGATGGATGATGTGACAGAGATCGACCGGATCCTTGGTCACGGGGCCGAGCAGGCCGATGCCATCGCCCGCCCGATCGTCGAGAAAACCTATGACATCATGGGCATGGTGCGCTCGCGTTGATCTTTTCCGGGTTACGGGCCGCACCGGCCCGTAACCGCGGGAGAACGGGGGCTCGATGCCCCCGAAGCCCGCACCCCCTTGGCAGAGCCCGCCATCCTGCCTACCTTCAAGCCTAAAGGCCCCAAAGGACATCTCCATGAAACAGCCGCTCAACCTCTATCTCGCCGCCCCCCGCGGCTTCTGCGCCGGCGTGGACCGCGCGATCAAGATCGTGGAAATGGCTTTGGAGAAATGGGGCGCACCGGTCTATGTCCGCCACGAGATCGTCCATAACAAATTCGTCGTCGACAGCCTGCGCGACAAGGGCGCGGTCTTTGTCGAGGAACTCGATGAATGCCCCGATGATCGCCCCGTGATCTTCTCGGCCCATGGCGTGCCCAAAGCCGTGCCCGCCGAGGCCGCACGCCGCGAGATGGTCTATGTGGATGCCACATGCCCGCTGGTCTCGAAGGTCCATATCGAGGCCGAGCGTCACCACGCGGCCGGCCTGCAGATGATCATGATCGGCCATGCCGGCCACCCCGAGGTGCTGGGCACCATGGGCCAGCTGCCCGAGGGCGAGGTCCTGCTGGTGGAAACCGAGGCCGATGTGCCCCATCTCGCCCCGCGCGACCCGAAGGCGCTGGCCTTCATCACCCAGACCACGCTCTCGGTCGATGATACCGCAGGCATCGTGGCCGCATTGCAAAAGCGCTTCCCCGCCATTGTCGGCCCCGCCAAGGAAGACATCTGCTACGCCACCACCAACCGTCAGGCCGCGGTCAAGGCCATCGCGCCGAAGATCGACGCGCTGCTGGTGATCGGCGCGCCCAACTCGTCCAATTCGCGCCGCCTCGTCGAGGTCGGCACCTCCGAGGGCTGCGCCTATAGCCAGCTTGTCCAGCGCGCCGCCGATATCGACTGGCGCGCGCTTGACGGCATCACCTCCATCGGCATCACCGCCGGTGCCTCGGCGCCCGAAGTGCTGATCAACGAGGTGATCGACGCTTTCCGCGACCGCTATGACGTGACCGTCGAACAGGTGGAAACCGCGCAGGAACGGGTCGAGTTCAAAGTCCCCCGCGTGCTGCGCGAAACCGCCTGATGCGCGCGCCCGGCATCGGCGCGCCTCGCCGCGCCCTCGCCCTGAGCGCCCTTCTCTGCCTGCCACTGGTCTGGGCCGTGATCGCCACCCGCGACGGGCGGCTGACCCTGCCCGTCTCCACCACGCCCCGCGACATCGCCGCCTTCTGGGCTCTGGTCCTGCTGGCGCTCTGGGCCTTCCGCGCCGCCCGAAAGATGCAGGCCAGCACCTCCATCTTGCTCGCCCATACCCTGCCCCTCTTTGCGACCATCGCGGCCATACGCGCGGGGATGCCGGTCATACAAAGCCTCTTTATTGCCCATCTGGTCACGCTCATCATCGACCTGATCCTGAAAAACCGCCGCCCCGGCGGGTGGGCTCGCCTGCGTCTGGGCGAATGCCTTCTGATCCTCGCCTGCCTCTACGCGCTGATCCCCTAAGTCCTCCGGACCAAGCGCCTCCGCACCAAGCTCCCTCTGGACCACGCGTAGCCAAGCCGCTACACCCGCGCCAAAGGAGATCCCCATGCCCGATCTATTCGCCTATACCGACGGAGCCTGCTCCGGCAATCCCGGCCCCGGGGGCTGGGGGGTTCTGATGCTGGCCAAGGACGGCGAGACGATCCTCAAAGAACGCACGCTCGAAGGCGGCGAAGCAGAGACCACCAATAACCGCATGGAGCTTCTGGCGGCAATCTCGGCGCTCGAAACCCTCGCCCGACCTTCAAAGATCACCATCATCACCGATAGCGCCTATGTGAAAAACGGGGTGACCGGCTGGATCCACGGCTGGAAGCGCAATGGCTGGAAGACCGCCGCCAAAAAGCCTGTAAAAAATGTCGATCTCTGGCAACGGCTCGACGAGGCCCAAGCCCGCCATGAGGTGACATGGGAATGGATCAAGGGCCATGCGGGCCACCCCGAAAACGAGCGGGCCGACGAGCTGGCCCGTTCCGGCATGGCCCCGTTCAAACCGTCGAAATAACGCGAAACACCCGCCAAGGGGCGCCGCGCAGGCCCCGCATAAGGCCTGCGCCGTAAGTATATCTTGCGCTGTCCCGCAGGGGCGGCGCACCGCTTGGCCTAGAAAAACCAGCCCATCACCAGAGGCGCGATGATCGCCGTCAGGATCGCGTTCAGCCCCATCCCGATCGAGGCAAAGGCCCCCGCCTGCTCATGCACCTGAAAGGCCCGCGCCGTGCCGATCCCGTGGGCGGCCACCCCTGTGGCCAGCCCCCGCGCGCGCCAGTCGCGCACCCCGATCAGGTTCAGCAAAGGCGAGACGATGATCGCCCCGATCATCCCCGTCAGCAGCACCAGCGCCGCCGTCAGCGTGGGCTCGCCGCCCATCCGCTCGCTGATCCCGATGGCCACCGGTGCGGTGGCCGATTTCGGCGCCAGCGTTGCCAGCAGCACATGATCGGCCCCCAAAGCCCAGGCAATCCCCAAGGCCGAGAAAATCGCCACGAAACTGCCCACCACGAGCCCCACCGCGATCGGAAGCCATGTCTTGCGGATCTCGCGGCGATTGGCATAGAGCGGCACCGCAAGGCACACGGTCGCCGGTCCCAGCATGAAATGCACGAATTGCGCGCCCTCGAAATACTGGTCATAGGGGGTACCGGTCAGCGTGAGCAGCCCCCCCAGCAACACCACCGCAATCGCCACCGGATTGGCCCATGGCTGTCGCCCCGAGGCGCGGAAGATCGCATCGCCCGCCCAATAGGCAAAGAGCGTGGCACAGAGCCACAGAAGCGGCTGCGAGGCGAGATAGGACCAGATGGTGGACGGATCACTCATTGCCCGCCCCCTTCGTCAGCCGCAGCGTGACGGCAAAGGCCGCAGCCCCCGCCACAAGTGCCAGCGCGGTCGACAGCACCAGCGACAGCCCCAGCGCCAGACCATGGCTCATCAGAGTCGGGATATGGGCCACCACCCCGACCCCGATCGGCACGAAGAGAAGCGACAGATGCGACAGGAGCCCCTTGGCCGTGGGCTGCACCACCTCGCGCAGACGCGCCGAGGCAAAGAACGACGCCAGCATGAAGATCATGCCCAGGACAGGCCCCGGAAGCGGCAGGCCGAGCCCGCGCGAGAGCACCTCTCCGACGAGCTGGAATAACAGAATGAAAGCAAAGGCAGCGACCATAATCCCTCCGGTGTGCAAAACCGTGAATACCTGTCCTCCCGCAGCGTCGGTATGGCACCGCCATCCCGTCTCCACAAGGTCCGGACAACTCGAACCAATACACAGCCCCGCGATAAATGCGATAATCTGGGGATAAATCGGCCTTTCCCCGCGCGCGACTGTGTCTTTGAATTGACACATCGCGGATCGGCTGGGAAAAGGCGCCCAAATCCCGCGGCGGCATAGGCTGCGGGACAGATGCGCCCCCGCGCATGCCTGCCTTGGAAGGAATGGTGCCCTTGCGTTTCACCCGCTTGCGTCTGAACGGCTTCAAAAGCTTTGTCGACCCGACCGATCTCGTCATTCAGGACGGGCTGACAGGCGTGGTCGGCCCCAATGGCTGCGGCAAGTCGAACCTTCTGGAGGCTCTGCGCTGGGTGATGGGCGAACACCGTGCCTCGGCGATGCGCGGCGGCGGGATGGAAGACGTGATCTTTGCGGGCACCTCGACCCGCGGCGCGCGCAACTTTGCCGAGGTCGTGCTACAGATCGACAACGAGGAACGCCTCGCGCCCTCGGGCTTCAACGATAGCGACCTGCTGGAGATCACCCGCCGCATCACCCGCGATGTGGGCTCGGCCTATAAGGTCAATACCAAGGACGTGCGCGCCCGCGACGTGCAGATGCTCTTTGCCGATGCGTCCACAGGGGCGCATTCGCCCGCGCTGGTGCGTCAGGGCCAGATCAACGAGCTGATCAACGCCAAACCCAAGGCCCGCCGCCGCATTCTCGAGGAGGCCGCGGGGATCTCGGGTCTCTACCAGCGGCGCCACGAGGCCGAGTTGCGGCTCAAGGCCACCGAGGCCAATCTCGAGCGGATCGATGATGTGATCGACCAGCTGGCCGGACAGCTCAACAGCCTGGCCCGTCAGGCGCGGCAGGCCGCGAAATACCGCCAGATCGGCGAGGAGTTGCGCCGCTCCGAGGGGATGCTCCTCTATCGCCGCTGGCTCGAGGCAGACGAAACCCGTCAGGAGGCCGAGAAGGCCCTTTCCGCGATCATAGCCAATGCCGGCGTGGCCGAGCGCGCCGCCCGCGACAGCGCCGAGTTGCGTGCCAACCTCGAAGAGATCCTGCCGCCCATGCGCGAGGAGGATACCGTGGCCACCGCCATTCTGCAGCGGCTCGTTCTCTCACAGGACCAGCTCTCGCAACAGGAAGCCCAGGCCCGCGGCCAGATCGAGACGCTCAAGGGCCGCATTGCCCAGATCGACCGCGACATGGAACGCGAGACCAGCCTCAACCGTGACGCGGGCGAGACGCTGGAGCGGCTGGAATACGAGCTGCGCCAGATCGCGCGCGACAGCGCCGGCCATGAGGATGCGCTGGCCGCCGCCGAGGAGGCCGCCCAAGAGGCCGCCGAGATCGCGCGGGACCGCGAGGAGATCCTTGACCAGCTGACCGGCGATGTGGCCCAGCTGGCCGCCCGTCACCAGTCTGCCGAGCGGCAACTGGCCGACAGTCAGGCAAGCGCCGAACGCTTCGACCGTGCGGCCGCTACTGCCCGACTGAATGCAACGGAGGCCGAGGAAGCGCTGGCCGAGGTCAATAGCCGGATCGAGGCCGCGCAGGAAGCCGCCTCCGAGGCCACCGAGATGACCGATCAGGCCGAAGAGGCGCTCCATAGCGCCGATGATCTGCGTGGCACGCTGGAAACCCGCGAGGCCGAGGCGCGCGAGGCGCGCGCCGAGGCCGAAGGCGAGATGAGTGCGCTGAAATCCGAGGTCTCGGCCCTCACCCGGCTTCTGGACCGCGACGCCATGTCGGGCCCGCAGATCCTTGACCGGATTAGCGTCTCCAAAGGCTATGAGGCCGCCTTGGGCGCGGCTTTGGCCGATGACCTGAACGCGCCCGAAGCGGCGGGAAATGCAGGCTCGGGTTGGCTGACCCTGCCCGATTATAGCGACGCACCTGCGCTCCCTGCAGGTCTGCAGGCACTCGCGCGCTATGTGCAGGCACCCGAGGCGCTCACCCGCCGTTTGAACCAGATCGGTGTGGTGGAAAGCTGGGATCAGGGCGATGCGCTCCACAAGGATCTGCGTCCCGGCCAGCGGATTGTCACGCTTGCGGGCGATCTCTGGCGCTGGGACGGGCTACGCGCGGGCGCCGAGGATGCGCCCTCTGCCGCGGCCCAACGCCTGCGCCAGCAGAACCGCTTGAGCGATCTGCGCGCCGATCTGGCCGTGGCCGAAGCCTCGACGCAATCCGCCGTGCGCAATCACGAACAGCTCAAACAGAAGCTTGCCGATGCCAATCTGGCTTATGCCCGCGCCCGCGACACCCGCCGCGAGGCCGACAAGCGCCTCGCCGAGGCACAGCGCCTGATGTCCAAAGCCGAGGCCGACCGCTCGGTCACCGAAGGCCGTCTGGAAGCCGCCCGTCAGGCCGAGGGCCGCCATGCCGAGGAGGCCCGTGCCGTACGCGCGACCCTCGAGGAGGCACAGGCCGCGATCAATGCCCTGCCCGCCCTGTCGCGCGCCCGCGAGGAAATGGATCAGGTGAAGATCACGGTCGAGGCCGCGCGGATGACCATGCTCACCCGCCGCTCGGCACAGGACGAGGTCCGCCGCGAAGGCGAGGCCCGCACCCGTCGCCACACAGAGATCACCGAGCAGCTGGGCGGCTGGAAGACCCGTCTGGCCACCGCCGAACGCCATGGGGCCGAGCTGGCCGAGCGCCGCGCCGAGGCGCTGGAGGAACTCGAGGAGGCTATGGCCCTGCCCGAGGAGCTGAACGAGCGCCGCGACGAACTGCGCGAGCAAATCCAGGAGGCGGAGGCGCGCAAATCCAAGGCTACCACCGCGCTTCAGGATGCCGAAAGCCGCCTGCGCACGGCCCAGACCGTCGAACGCGAGACGGAAAAACAGGCCTCCGAGATCCGCGAGGCCCGCGCGCGGGCCGAAACGCGCGTGGAGAGCGCCCGCGAGGCGCTGACCCTGGCCGTCGACTGGATCAGCGACGAGATGGATCTGGCCCCGGAGAGCCTGCTGAAATCCCTCGATATCGCGCCTGGGGATATGCCGACCATTGCCAAGCTGGAAAAGGCCGTGGCCGACCTCAAACGCGACCGCGATGCTTTGGGGGCGGTCAACCTGCGCGCCGAGGAAGACGCGCGAAGCATTCAGGAAGAACATGACACGCTGTTCACCGAGAAAGGCGATCTGGAGGATGCCATCGCCAAGCTGCGCGGCGGCATCAACGGGCTCAACCGCGAGGGGCGCGAGCGCCTCCTGGCGGCCTTCGAACAGGTGAACCAGAATTTCCGTCAGCTCTTTACCCATCTTTTCTCGGGCGGCGATGCGCGTCTGGCGCTGGTGGAATCCGATGACCCGCTCGAGGCCGGTCTTGAGATCATGTGCCAGCCGCCGGGCAAGAAGCTCTCGACGCTGTCGCTGCTGTCGGGCGGCGAGCAGACCCTGACCGCGATGGCGCTGATCTTTGCCGTCTTCATGGCCAATCCCGCCCCGATCTGCGTGCTCGACGAGGTCGACGCGCCCTTGGACGATGCCAATGTTACCCGTTTCTGCGACCTTCTGGACGAGATGACGCGCCGCACCGAGACCCGTTTCCTCATCATCACCCACCATGCGGTCACGATGAGCCGGATGGACCGTCTTTTTGGTGTGACAATGCAGGAACAGGGTGTAAGCCAGCTGGTATCGGTCGATCTCAAGAAGGCCGAGGCAATGGTCGCCTGAGACCTGAAGGATAATCATGAAACAGCTTCTGGTATCACTGGCCATGCTGGCCGGTCTGGCAGCCCCGCTTACAGCCTCTCCGGCGCTGGCCAATACCGTCACCGCCACTCCCGCGGCCATTCTTGCCGCGATGCGGGCCGATGGCCTGCAGGCCCAGCAGGAAACCGATGATTACGGCGCGCCTATGCTGGTCAGCCAGCTGAACGGCACCCATTTCTCGGTCTATTTCTACGGCTGCAAAAGTGGCGCGCAGTGCCAGAACATCCAGTTCTCGACGGGGTATGACCTTGACCGACCGCTCGACGCCCGCCGGATCAACGACTGGAACCGCGACAACCGCTTCGGCCGCGCCTATCTCGATGACGACGGCGATCCCTTCATCGAGATGGATATCAATATGGCAGGCAATGGAGTGACCCAGCAGAACTTCTCCACCTCGCTCGGCCTCTGGCAGACTGTCACCCGCGACTTCGAGCACTTCATCGGCTGGTAAGCCCTGCCCACGGCCTGTGATATTCTGATGACACTCCGCTTTGCGGGCGCATTCCGCTTGCGCCTTTCGGGATGCGCGCCTAGCGTCCGGTGCGAATTGCGCCGCCGAACCGGCATTCCACCGCGTTGACAAAGAGGACCCCATGTCGAAGATCGAATCCCGCCTGTCCGAACTGAACATCACCCTGCCCGCAGCCCCCGCGCCGGCCGCCAATTATGTGCCCTTCGTGATCACCGGCAACCAGCTGTTCATCTCGGGCCAGATCTCCTCGGGCGCCGATGGTCTGGTGAAAGGCCGTCTGGGCGAGGATATGGATGTCGAAGCGGGCGCTGCCGCCGCGCGCCTGTGCGGGCTGGCGCTGATTGCGCAGGCAAAGGCCGCGCTTGGCGATCTGGACCGGATCACCCGCGTGGTGAAACTGGGCGGCTTCGTCAATTCCACCCCCGATTTCACCGATCAGCCCAAGGTCGTGAACGGATGCTCGGACCTGATGGTCGAGGTCTTCGGAGATGTGGGCCGCCATGCACGCTCGGCTGTGGCGACCCCCTCGCTGCCCCTTGGTGTGGCGGTCGAGATTGACGCGGTCTTCGAGATCAAAGATGCTTGATCCGCGATTCCTGAGCCTGCCGATCGCGCATCGGGCCTATCATGACCGGGCGCAACGCCGCCCCGAGAACAGCCTCGCAGCCATCCGGGCGGCGATTGCGGCAGGTTACGGGATCGAGATCGACCTGCAGCTTTCGGCGGATGGTGTGGCGATGGTCTTCCATGACTATCTCCTCGACCGTCTGACCGGCGAGACCGGCCCGCTCCATGCCCGCACCGCCGCCGAGTTGCAGGCGATCCCCTTGCGCGATGCCGATGAGGGCATCCCGACCTTTGCCGAGGTGCTCGATCTGGTGGCCGGCCAAGTGCCGCTTCTGGTCGAGATCAAGAACCAGAACGACCCCAATGGCGCGGGGCTGGGCCCGCTGGAGGACGCCGCCGCACAGGCGCTGCGCGGCTATCAGGGCCCCGTGGCGGTGATGGGGTTCAACCCCGAGACCATTGCGCTTTTCCATGCGGCCGCCCCCGAAGTGACCGTTGGCCTGACCACCTATGCCGAATGGTCGGCGGAAGACTTCCCCGATCTTGACGACGATCAACGCGCCCGGTTGCGCGAGATCGCCGATTACGACCGAGTGGGCGCCTCGTTCATCTCGCATCACTGGAAAGACCTCGGGATGGCGCGGGTGGCAGCGCTGAAGGCCGAGGGTGCGCATATCCTGTGCTGGACGATCCGCTCGCCCGAAGCCGAGGCCAAGGCGCGCGAGGTTGCCGAAAACGTGACCTTCGAAGGCTATGCCCCGGCCCTGCCCGACGCTTGACCTCACGCCCGATGCCGTCATCATCAGCCCCGACAGGAGCCTGCGATGAGTGACACGATCGAACTGGAACTGGCCGGGGGTGTCTCGGCCATCGACCCCGTTTTGTGGGATAGCTGTGCCTGCCCCGAAGTGGCGGATGGCGGACGGGCCTATGATCCGTTCACCACGCACCGGTTCCTCTCGGCGCTCGAGAGTTCGGGCTCGGTTGGACGCGGCACGGGCTGGGACCCGCGGCCTATTGTGGCACGGGCAGGCGGAACCGTTCTGGGCGTGGCCCCGCTTTACGTCAAATCCCATAGTCAGGGCGAATATGTGTTCGACCACGGCTGGGCTGATGCCTTCGAGCGGGCGGGCGGGCAATATTATCCCAAGCTGCAATGTGCGGTGCCGTTTACACCCTGCACGGGGCGGCGCCTGCTGACCGCAGCGGGCCAGACCGAGGCAGGCCGTGCCGCCCTTCTGGCGGGCATGGCGCAAGTGGCCGAAAACAACGGGCTGTCGTCTGTGCATATGACCTTCTGCCCGGAAGACGAGGCCGATCTGGCCGAGGGCGCGGGCTATCTGCACCGCCACGGGCAACAGTTCCATTTCTACAATCAGGGCTATGCCGATTTCGACGCCTTCCTCGAACAGCTTTCCTCGCGCAAGCGCAAGGCGCTGAAGAAGGAGCGCGCAAGGGCGCAAGCCTTCGGCGGCGAGATCCGGCAGCTGACCGGCGACGAGATCCGGCCCGAACACTGGGATGCGTTCTGGGAATTCTATCAGGATACCGGCGCGCGCAAATGGGGCACCCCCTATCTGACGCGGGCCTTTTTCGATGCGTTGCACGGGATGCGCGAGGATGTGTTGCTCGTGCTGGCTTTCCGCGAGGGTCGCCCTGTGGCGGGCGCGCTGAACCTGATCGGGCGCGATTGCCTTTATGGCCGCTATTGGGGTTGCATCGAGGATCACCCCTATCTGCATTTCGAACTCTGCTACCACCAAGCGGTGGATTATGCGCTGGCGCATGGTCTGGCGCGGGTCGAGGCGGGCGCGCAGGGCGAGCACAAGCTGGCGCGCGGCTATCTGCCGCATATCACCCATTCCGCGCATTGGATCACCCATCCGGGTTTGCGGCGCGCGATTTCGGACTATCTGGAGGCCGAACGCGCGGCCATCGACGAGGATGTCGAGGTGATGACCGAGATGGGGCCCTTCCGCAGCGGGGGTTGATTTTCGGCACCATGCCCCCTAGGCCGCGCCCGAACGAAACAAAGGACCTGAAGACGCATGGACGAGTTGAACCTGCAAAACCTGACAGATGTGAGCCAGTGGATCACCCCCGAACGTATTGATGCCGTGGTGCTGGGCACGCTGAACGTGCTGGCCGCGCTGGTCATCCTGATCGTCGCGCTGGTCATTTCGGGCTGGGCCAAGGGCCGCATCGGCAATCTGGCCGCGCGCCACAAGCGCCTGGATGCGACGCTGTTCGGCTTTCTGGGCAATATCGCGAAATACCTGATCCTCGCGATCGGCTTCATCTTCATTCTCAACCGCTTCGGCATCCAGACCACCTCGCTGGCCGCACTGATCGGTGCCGCCGGTCTGGCCATCGGTCTGGCGCTGCAAGGCACGCTGTCCTCGCTCGCCTCAGGCGTGATGATCATCATGTTCCGCCCCTTCCGTGTGGGCGATTATGTGCAGGCCGGCAGCAATGCGGGCACCGTGACCGAGATCTCGCTGTTCTATGTGATCCTGAAAACCTATGATGGCATTCAGGTCGTCGTGCCGAATTCGGATATCTGGTCCTCGGCCATTACCAACTATTCGGCCAACACCACCCGCATGATGGATCTGACCATCGGTATCTCCTATGACAGCGATATCAAGGTGGCCAAGGACATCCTGCAGAAGATCGTGGACGAGGATCCGCGCATCCTGAAAGACCCCGCCCCTACCATCGGCGTGAAGGAGCTGGGTGACAGCTCGATCAACCTGCTGTTCCGCGCCTGGGCCACGACGGACGTTTACTGGAAGTTCCGCTGGGAGTTGTTCGAGGTCGTGAAACGCGAATTCGATGCCAACGGCATCGGCATTCCCTTCCCGACCCGCGAGATCATCTTCGACAACAAGCTGGAGATGGCCAAGCCGAAAGTATCGGTCAAGGAATTGTCCGCGCCGAGCGAAACCCCTGTTTCGCAAACCGCTGCGGGAGATAAATTGAAGTAAGCCGGATTTCGGTTAAACTCATAGACGGGCAGGGTTTTCCTGCCCGTTTCGATATAGGGAAAACACGATGGCCACGAAGCTCAATCAGGACGAACGCGCCTCCCTGATGCCCCTGCTGAAAGAAAGCGGCTGGCGCATGGCCAAACAATCCGACGCGATCCGCAAAGTCTGGAAATTCGAGAATTTCGAACAGGCCTGGGGCTTTATGGCACAGGCGGCCCTGCTGGCCGAGAAGATGGATCACCACCCCGATTGGCGCAATGTCTATAACGTGGTGGATATCGAGCTCTCGACCCATTCCTGCAAGGGCCTGAGCATTCTGGATTTCGAACTGGCCCGCGCACTCGATGCCATTCCGCATAAGGGCAAGGTGCTGTTCCAGTCGCCGCTGCCCGAGCGCGAACCCGGTCAGGACGAGGTGGAGGAGCCCGATCCACGCCCAGATCTTGGCGAGGATCTGCTCGATTAACCGGCCAGTGCTTCGATATAGATCCGCACGGCCTCCTGCACATGGCGGAAGCGGTCGCCCCCCAGATGCTTGCCGCCATACCAGCGGGTGACCACGATCAGGTGGTTCTCGAGCCCCTCGCGTTCGAGCATCCGCAGGATCACCATGCCCGCCCCCGACTCGCCATCATCGTTTTTTACCGGCGCTTCGGGGGTCAGAAGACCCCATGTATTATGCGTGGCCTTGGCGAATTTCTTGGTGCGGCACAGATCCTTGATCAGAGCCTTGGCCTCGTCCTCCGAGGCACAAGGCGCGCCGGAGACCGCATATTTCGACCCGCGATCGCTGATGATCCCGTCGATAGTGGTCAGTTTACCCATCGGAGGCCGCCTCGAGGCTGGCCATCGCCTCATCAGACAGCTGCAGGTCGATCGCGCCCAGAAGCGTATCGAGCTGATCCATATTCGAGGCCGAGACAATAGGGGCCGAGACGCCCTCGCGCGCCATCGCCCAGGCGGTTGCCACCTGCGCCATGGGGGCGCCGACGCCATCGGCGATCTCCGCCAGAGCCTGCAGAATGCGCAAGCCCCGCGCATCCAGATATTTCGCGGCATGGCGCGCGCGCGGGATCCCCGCAAAATCGGCCTGCGTGCGGTATTTGCCCGACAGGAACCCCGCCGCCAGCGTGAAGAAGGTCACAGCCCCCAACTCCTGCGATTTGACTAGCGGCAGCAGCTCTTTCTCGAAACTCTCGCGCGTGCTCAGGCTGTATTCGGGCTGGATCACCTCGATGCCCTTCACATTCATCTGCTTGGCCAGTGCCAGAGCCGCGGCCAGACGGTCGGGGGCGAAATTCGACGCCCCCACCGCGCGGATCTTACCCTGCACGCGCAGCATCTCGAAGGTCTCGAGCACCTCTTCCTGCGGCACATCCGCGTCATCGGCATGGGCGAAATAGAGATCGATATAATCGGTGCGCAGTCGGGTCAGCGACTCGTCAATGGCGGCAAGGATATTGTCGCGCCGCAGCCCCTTGCGCCACGAGAGCTTGGCGACCTTGGTATAGATCACCACATCGTCGCGGCGCTTGCGGCGGGCCAGCCAGTCGCCGATCATCGCCTCGGACTCGCCGCCCTTCATCCCCTCGCCCCAGTAGGAATAGCTGTCGGCCGTGTCGATCGAGGTTGCCCCCGCCTCCACCAACCGGTCCAGCATGGCAAAAGAGGTCGCCCGATCCGCGGTCCATCCCAGAACATTCCCGCCGAACACGAAGGGCGAGACAGTCAGGCCCGAACGGCCGAGCGGTTTGTGCAGCATACTGGTCATCCTATACAGAAGGGCCGCCCGTGCGGAAAAAGAAATAAAAAATGGCCCCGAAGGGCCATTGGTGACGGGATTTACCGCACTTTTCAAGATGGGCCGGTTCAGATCGCCGCCAGAAGCGCCTCGCCACCCGAGATCTCGCAGGTGCCGGCATTCTCTTCCTTGTGCAGAACCTTCACCACGCCATCCTCGACATACATCGCGTAGCGGGCCGAGCGGTCCTTGAAGCCGATGGCGGGGGCCGAGAAATTCATGCCGATGGCGCTGGTGAAGGCGCTTTCGGCATCGGCCAGCATGGTCAGACCCGCCTCGCCCGCGCCGGTCGCTTTCGACCACGCATCGACCACGAAGGGGTCATTGACGGTGATACAGATCACCTCGTCCACGCCCTTCTCGGCAAAGGCATCACGGGTGCGCATGAAGCTCGGCACATGGGCGGTGGTGCAGGTGCCGGTGAACGCGCCCGGAAGACCGAAGATAACGACCTTGCGGCCTTTCATCTTGTCGCCCAAAGATACGGTGGTCGGGCCTTCGGCACCAACCGTCAAAAGGGTGGCCCCGGGAAGCACGTCGCCTTCACTGATTGTCATGTCGCTCTCCTGTCGCGTTGCACATGGTTGCCCGCACGATATAGGGTTCGTCCAACAAAGCACCAGAGGGAAAGAGAAATGCCGGAGATCGTGAACGGGGGCATCGTCATCGTGGGGGGCGGACAGGCAGCGGCCTCGATGGCGGCCAAGCTGCGTGCCGAAGGCTATGACGGCGCATTGACGATCATCGGCGAGGAACCCGTGGCGCCCTATCAGCGTCCGCCTCTGTCCAAAGCCTATCTCCTGGGCGAGATGCCGCTGGAGCGGCTCACCCTGCGCGCGCCCGCATACTGGGCCGAACAGAATGTCACCCTGCGGCTGGGCGAGCCGGCCCTGCGCATCGATCCGGCGGCGCGCGTTGTGCATACCGCAAAGGCCGGGATCCGCTATGACCAGCTGGCGCTTTGCACAGGCGCCGACCCCAAACGCCTGCCGGCAGCTTTGGGTGGTGATCTGGGGAATGTGTTCACCATCCGCACACTGGCCGATATCGAAGCGCTCCAGCCGCAGATGGCGGCGGGCAAACGGCTTGTCGTGATCGGCGGCGGCTATATCGGGCTCGAGGCCGCCGCTGTGGCCCGCAAGCTCGGGCTGGATGTCGTGCTGGTGCAGGCCTCCGAGCGTATCCTGCGCCGTGTGGCCTGCCGCGAGACGGCGGATGCCGTGCGCGCGCTGCATCAGGCCCAAGGCGTAACAATCAGGGAGGGCACCGGGCTGCGCACCTTACGCGGGGAAGGCGTGGTGGACAGCGTCGAGCTGGTCGATGGCACAGTCCTGCCCGCCGATCTGGTGGTGGTGGGCATCGGTGTCACGCCTTCGGTGCGGCTTGCCGAGGAAGCCGGACTGGTTCTGGGCGACGGGATCGTGACCGATGCTCAGGGGCGCACCTCGGATCCGCATATCTGGTCGGCGGGCGATTGCGCCGAGATCGACCTGCACGGCGCGCGGATGCGGCTGGAATCGGTGGGCAACGCCATCGATATGGGCGAACTGGTAGCGCGCAACATGCTGGGCGCCGCTGAGACCTACCAGCCGAAACCGTGGTTCTGGTCGGATATGTTTGCCTCGAAACTCCAGATTGCGGGCTGGAATGGCGGCTATACCCGCGTGATCGCGAAAGATGTGGATGGCGAGAGCTTCTGGTATTTCCGCGAGGATCACCTGATTGCGGTGGATGCGCTCGACGCGCCGCGGGCCTATATGGTGGGCAAGCGCCTGATCGAGGCGGGGTCCGATGTGACGCCCGTTGAGATCGAGGCGGCGGCTGATTTGAAATCCCTGATGCGGCGGTAAAAAATGCGGATTATTGGTGGCGAGAAGCGCGGGCTGAAACTGACCGAAGTGGGCGAAGGCGATAGCAAGGGCCATCTGCGCCCCACGACGGACCGCGTGCGCGAATCGATCTTCAACCTGCTGGTCAATGGCACGCATGGCAACCCGATCCCCGAGGCGCGGGTGCTGGATCTGTTTGCGGGCACTGGTGCGCTGGGGCTGGAGGCGCTGTCGCGCGGAGCCAAGCGCGTGGCTTTTGTCGATGAGGGCACGCCCGCGCGGGTGCTTTTGCGCAAGAATATCGAGCTGATGCGAGCGATGGGGGTGACCGACATCTGGCGGCGCGATGCGACAAAGATGGGACCCTGCCGTGGCGAGGGCTATGACCTGATCTTCCTTGATCCGCCCTATGGCATGGGGCTCGGCGAGAAGGCGATCGCGTCCTGCCTAGAGAACGGCTGGATCGCGCCCGGTGCGATGGTGGTCTGGGAAGAGAATGTGGCGCCTGTGGTGCCGGCGCCGCTGGAACAGGTGGACCAGCGGAAATATGGCGACACGATCGTGACACTGGCCGTAATGGCGGAGGAAGAATGATGATCAAGGCGGTAATTTTCGACTGCGACGGGGTGCTGGTGGATAGCGAGCCCATGACCTTCGAGCTGTTGCAGGAGGAGTTCGCGGCCCACGGGCTGGAACTGGAACGGCACGAGATGGAGGGGATGTTCATCGGCGGCACGATCGAGGGCTGCGCGATGCGTGCCCGGGAGATGGGCGCCACCCTGCCCGAGGACTGGGCCGATCATTATTACACCACGCTTTGCGAGCGTCTGCGGGCCGGCACGCCACTGATGGCCGGTGTGCCCGAGCTGCTGGAGCGGCTGGATGCGGCGGGCATCCCCTATGCGGTAGGCTCGAACGGGCGGCATGTGAAGATGGATGCGACCCTCGGCCAGCATCCCGAGATTCGTGCCAAGCTGGAAGGGCGGCTGTTTTCCGGTCAGGAGGATGTCGTCCGCCCGAAACCCGCGCCCGATCTCTATCTTCATTGCGCTGCCGTGCTGGGGGTTGCGCCCGAGCACTGTGTCGTTATCGAAGACAGTCCGCCGGGAGCAGACGCTGCCGCGGCGGCAGGCATGCGTTGTCTGGGCTATGCGCCACAGGGCGAGTATCCGAAGCTTGCTGCGACAGGGGCGGAGCTGTTTACCGATATGGCCCAAGTGCCCGCGTTGATCGGTCTCCCTGCCTGAGCCTACCGCAAAGGGTGCCGGATCTGGCAGCGCCATTGAGGCCCTGCCAGATCCGCTCGGCGCTAACGCGCCTCCGGCCCAACCCCAGCGTGTATAAAGGGTGAAACCGTTTCCGTCAGCGCACCCATTTTGGCGATTCCCCTGTATTGTCCATTCGTAGCCCCAATTCAGCCCGATTTGGCCCCGATCTTCGAAAAGTCGAAATGAATCAAGGGTTGCCGAGCATGGACCGTCTGACAGAAATGGAAGCCTTCGCCACGGTCGTGGATCAGGGCGGTTTTACCGACGCGGCCAGAAAGATGGGAATTTCCAAATCTGCGGTCTCCAAACATGTTTCCGCGCTGGAAACGCGGCTGGGGGCGCGGCTTTTGAACCGCACCACGCGCCGTGTCTCGCCGACCGAGATCGGGATGGCCTATTATGACCGCGCGCGACGGGTTCTCAACGATGCGGGCGAGGCCGACGCGCTGGTCACCTCTATGCAGACGGCGCCTTCGGGGACACTGCGCATCTCGGTTGCAACGGATTTCGGCGTGCATCTTCTCTCGCCGGTTCTGGGCGAGTTTCTGAGCACCTATCCCGAGATCAATGTGAATATGGTGCTCAACAACCGCTATGTGGAGCTGATCTCGGAAGGGTTCGATATGGCGATCCGTCTGGGTGAGCTGGAAGATAGCAGCCTGCGTGCGCGCAAGCTGACCGAAACCGGACAGAAGATGATCGCGGCCCCCGGATATTTCCAGAAATACGGCCGTCCGATGAAGATCGACGATCTCAACAGCCACAAACTCCTACATTACTCCAACCAGTCGACCGGCAATGTCTGGAAGGTCACCGCCCCCTCCGGCGAGCGTCGTCAGGTGCGCTCGGCAGGCTGGCTGACGGTGAATGACGGGCAATCGCTCCTGCAGGCGGCCATCAGCGGGCTGGGCATCGCCTACCTGCCCTCCTTCCTGTGCGCAGAGGCGCTGAAGAAGGGGATCGTCGAGGAAGCGCTGCCCGATCTGCCCGAGGACACGATGGGGATCTATGCGATCTATCCCCCGGGCCGCTATACCCAGCCCAAAGTCCGCGCCTTCATGGATTTCCTCGTGGATACCTTTCAGGATCGCGGACCGAACAACTGGTGATCACTCGAGCGAGGTCGAGGTCAGCACGGCCTCGACACGCCGGTTGGTGCGCCGCCCCTCCTCGGTGAGGTTGGTGGTGATGGGCGCAAGCCACCCCGCGCCCTCGGCCACGATCCGCTCGGGGGCGATGCCGTAATCGCTGATCAGGCGCTGCCGCACCGCCTCGGCACGGCGTTTCGACAGATCGATATTGCCTGCAAGCGCTCCTTCCATGTCGGTATGCCCCACGAGTGCGATACTGGCCTCGGGCGCCGAGGCCAGATAATCGGCCAGCGCCGCGAGACTGTTATAGCTGCCGGGTTTCAGCTCGTCGGCACCGCTTGCAAAATCGAGCCCGTCCAGAACCCCATGACCTTCGGTCTGCAAAAGCGTCCCGATGGGGCGGCTTTCCTGCCCTGTCCCCTTGGTTGTGGTAATCTGCAGCGGATTATCGGGACGCGCGGCATCGACCACACCGGCGCTCAGCGTGGTGAGGTTCACAAAACCGGAATTCGACGAGCGGCTCACTGTCAGCGCCAGATATTCCGGCCCCTTGCGCGCGGCAAGATAGAGGAAATCTCCCAGATCCACATGCATCCCAGGCTCGGGCAGAAGATCGAGCTGGTAGCGGAAATCGAACCCGCCACAGGCTTCGGTCGCGCAATCATAAAGCACCGTGTAGCCCGCATTCTCGATCTGGCTCCGCAAGGGGGCCATGATCTGCAGAGTGGTCTGCTGGTTGCCGCGCAGCCGCCATGCGGTATCGATCCGCGTGCCCTCCAGCGCCCGTGCCGAAGCCGGAGCGGCAGAAGTCCACGGCCCGGTCAGCAGGCTGTAATCGGTGGCCGGGTTACTATCGGAGGCGCTGATCGTGGCATCCTCCGGCAGATCGAGCTGCAGGGGCTCGGCGCGGGCGGCAACGACGGCCAGCCCCGAAAGGGCGATCGAAAGCAAGGCGGAACGAAACATGGTCATAGGATTTCCCGACGATAATGATAGCGGCCCTGCAGGATCATCCCCAGCCGTTCGTAAAGCGCGATCGCCCCTGTATTGGATGCGCGCACGACAAGATTGAGCGCGGTGGCCCCGTTCGCCCCCGCCCAGCGGGCCGCCTCGGACATAATATGGCCCGCCACGCCACGGCGGCGGAACTCGGGGCGGGTCGTAAGCGCATGGATCATGGCCTCGCGCCCCGCACAGGCCACAAAAGCAGCCCCCGCCGCGCGATCCCCGTTACGGCCCAGAATGACACAAGCAGGCCCCTGTGCCCGCGCCATCACCGCCTGACGGGCCGCATCGATGCCATCCTCCTCGAAGATCTCGCGGGTCACGGCCAGCGGTGGCCAATGCGGGAAGGCCGCCAGTTCGGGGATGTCCTGCGGAAAAGCCACGACGGGGGCACGATAGACAAGCGACGGATCGAAACACTCATAGCCCCGCGCCTCCAGCATTGCGTCGAGCGCCTCGTGACCGTCGCGGATCTGGAACTTGACCGGCTGCCCGAGAGCGCGATGGCAGGCAATCGCAGCCTCCGGATCGGCCTCGGAGAGTGGCACCTCGAGGCTTGCCGAGCTTACACGGCTGCCGCCCCCCTTGCCATCGCGCACCACAAAGCCGCCCGCCCTATGGAAGGCTGCGGCAGGCCATGTGGCGTCGATCAATTCATAAAAGCCGGTCGCGGTGCCAGAGGTCATTGCCCCTCCGGAAACGCCGATTGCAGCTCGGCGAAGGCGGTCTCGAGCCGCGTCTCGTCCTGCCCGCGCACCACAAGATTCACGCCGTAATTTCCATCCGTTACAAAGGGATAAGACCCGAAGGACAGGTCGGAATAGGTCTCGGCCAGATCCCGCAAAGGCTCGGCAATCTCGGATTCGGGGCGCGGCACCCGCAGGCTGCGCGACAGGACCGGCGCACCGCCCGTGAGCGTGGGCAGCACGCTTGCCACCATCGCCTGGAACACATTGGGCACGCCCGCCATCACATGCACATTGCCCATGGTGAAGCCGGGCGCGACGGAGACGGGATTGTCGATCAGCGTGGCCCCTTCGGGGATCCGCGCCATCCGCATCCGCGCCGGCGTGAACTCCGCCCCGCGTTGGGCGTAATGCGCGGCCAGCAGCGCTTTGGCATCGTCGCGCACATCGACCTTCGCGCCAAAAGCCACACCCACCGCATCGGCGGTGATATCGTCATGGGTCGGCCCGATGCCACCGGAGGTGAAAAGCGTGTCATAGGCTTTCGACAGCGCATGGATCGCGCCCACGATCTGGTCCTGATCATCGGACACGATGCGCACTTCCTTCAGGTCGATCCCCGCCTTGGTCAGCTCGCCTGCCAGATAATAGGCATTGCCCTCGCGGGTACGGCCCGACAGGATTTCATCCCCGATGATGAGGATAGCAGCAGTGGGATTGGGCTTCTTCGCGTCAGACATGGGTTTATCTCCTTTGTGCACAGGTATAGGCCGGGTTGACATAAGCGAAAAGCCCAAGCCCTAGTCATGGCATCATTTTGTGATTAACTAGGGCATAAGCGATTGAAGGAGAGAGCCGGTGGATGAAGCCCAAGGCCGCGTGACGAAAGACGGGATCCGCATCTATAATACCACGGATGATTTTGACGGCATCCGCGCCGCCTGTGCGGTGACCTCGCAGATCCTCGACGAGGTGGCCCAGCATGTCCGCCCCGGCATCACCACGATGGATCTGGAAACCTTCATCCGCAAGCGCGTCGAGGAACTCGGCACCACTTCGGCAACGATCGGTTATCGCGGCTACCAGCATGCCTCCTGCATCTCGGTCAATCACGTCGTCTGCCACGGCATCCCGGGTGACAAGGTGATCAAGGATGGCGACATCCTCAATATTGACATCACCGTCATCAAGGATGGCTGGTATGGTGACAGCTCGCGCATGTATGTGGCGGGCAATCTCTCGCGCAAATCCGAACGCCTGATCCAGGTCACCTATGACGCGCTCATGATCGGCATCGAACAGGTGAAGCCGGGCAATACGTTCGGCGATATCGGCCATGCGATCCAGAAATATGTCGAGGCCAACCGTATGAGCGTGGTGCGCGATTTCTGCGGCCATGGCGTAGGCCGCGTCTTCCACGCACCGCCGAATGTGCTGCATTATGGCCGCGCGGGCTCGGGGGCCGTGCTCGAGGAAGGCATGATTTTCACCATCGAGCCGATGGTCAATCTGGGCCGTCCCGATACCAAGGTGCTGGCCGATGACTGGACCGCCGTCACCCGCGATAAATCGCTCTCGGCACAGTTCGAACATTGCGTGGGTGTCACGGCGGATGGCTGCGAGATCTTCACGCTCAGCCCAACCAACCGCTTCCACCCGACCTGGGGATAAGGCAGCAGGAAGGTCGCGCCCGCGCGCGGCCTGACCGATTTCTTCGGGGCCTCGATGGCCCCGAGGAAATCGACCCCGCCCTCAGATCTCTTCCACCATCGACACGCCGCGCAGGGAGCGGATCGCCCCCTTGATCTGCGGGTTCACCGGGAAATCCCGCCCCGTGGCCAGCTCGTAGCGGCAATTCTTCTCGGCATCGAACACCGTGAAACTGATCGGTCCGCGCGAGCGCACCTTGCCCTCCTCTTCGAGCCGCGTCAGCAGCGAGGCAATCGAAGGCACGGCCTCGGGGGTTTCCACATGGATCATCAGCCCCGTGCCACCGGCATCGGCCACCATCGTATCGACGCGGCTGGCAGAGCCCGCCACCATACGCACCGACTCGCCATCCACCTCGACCTTGACGTTGAGCACCAGAAGACGCCCCGTCTCGAGCACCGGACGGCAGGCCTCCAGCGCCTCGGACCAGAAGGCCACCTCATAGGGCCCAGACGCATCCGAGAGCGCCACAAAGGCAAAGCGGTTACCCTTGGCCGATTTCTTCTCGCGCACGGAGGCGACTTCCCCCGCGATCTTCGCCGCAAAGGGCCCGCCTACCGCCTTGGCATGGATCTCGTCGAGGGTCATCACCTTCTTGCGCTTGAGCGCAGGCATATAATCTTCCAGCGGATGGCCCGAGAGATAGAAGCCGATCGCTTTATGCTCCTCGGCCAGTTTCTCGCCCGGCAACCAGTCATCGGTATCGGCCATACGCGGCGGCGGCAGATCATCGCCCGCATCGCCAAAGAGCGACACCTGCGCCGAGTTCTTCGCCTCGATCACCGCCCCCGACCATGCCACAAGGCTGTCGAGCGACTGGAACACCCGCTTGCGGTTGGGGTCCAGCTGGTCAAAGGCTCCCGCCCGCGCCAGCATCTCCAGCGGCCGCTTGCCAACCCGCTTCAGATCAACGCGGCGCGCGAAATCGAAGAGGTCACGGAAAGGCTTGTCTTTCCCCTCCACCTGACGCGCCTGCACGATCAGCTCCATCGCCTCGACGCCCACATTCTTCAGCGCGCCCAATGCGTAAACCAGCTTCTGGTCCACCACATCAAAGGTCGAGAGCGAGCGGTTGACGCAAGGCGGCACGATCTCCGCGCCCAAGCCCTTCTTGACCTCCTGTGCATAGATCGCAAGTTTCTCGGTCAGATGGATATCGCAATTCATCACCCCGCCCATGAACTCGACAGGATGATTGGCCTTCAGCCAAGCGGTGTAATAGCTGACCACCGCATAAGCGGCGGCGTGGGATTTGTTGAAGCCGTAATTGGCGAATTTCTCCAGAAGGTCGAACACCTCCGAGGCCTTTTTCTTATCGACCCCGTTTTTCGCCGCCCCCGATTCAAATTTCGGGCGCTCGGCATCCATCGCCTCCTTGATCTTCTTACCCATCGCGCGGCGCAGAAGGTCGGCGCCGCCCAGCGTATAGCCCGCCATCTCCTGCGCGATCTGCATCACCTGTTCCTGATAAACGATAATGCCCTGCGTCTCGGCCAAGATATGGTCAATGGTCTTATGCACCGACTCCAATGGCTTGCGCCCGTGTTTCACATCGCAATAGGTCGGGATATTCTCCATCGGACCCGGACGATAGAGCGCGACAAGCGCCACGATATCCTCGATACAGGTGGGCTTCATCTGCCGGAGCGCCGATTTCATGCCCTCGGATTCCACCTGGAACACCGCGACCGTATGCGCCGCCGAGTAAAGATCATAGGTCTTCTGGTCATCCAGAGGCACAAGGTTGATCTGGTTTTCCCCGCCCGGCGCCGGCTCGTAAAGCGTATTGCCATGCGCATCCACATGGAGCGGCCTGCCCGATTTGAAGATCAGGTTCATCGCCGATTGCACGACGGTCAGCGTCTTCAGACCCAAGAAGTCGAACTTCACGAGCCCGGCGCTCTCGACCCATTTCATATTGAACTGGGTCGCGGGCATATCCGAGCGCGGATCCTGATAGAGCGGCACGAGCCGGTCCAGCGGACGGTCCCCGATCACCACACCCGCCGCGTGGGTCGAGGCATTGCGCAAGAGCCCTTCGACCTGCTGGGCATATTTCAGAAGGCGGGCGACCACCTCTTCGTTCTTTGCGGCCTCGCGCAGACGCGGCTCGTCGGCCAGCGCCTTCTCGATCGAGACAGGTTTCACCCCCTCGACGGGGATCATCTTCGACAGGCGGTCCACCTGCCCGAAGGACATCTGCAACACACGCCCCACATCGCGCACGGCGGCTTTCGAGAGCAGCGCGCCGAAGGTGATGATCTGCCCCACCTTCTCGCGCCCGTATTTCTGCTGCACATATTTGATCGTCTCCTCGCGACGATCCATGCAGAAATCGATATCGAAGTCGGGCATCGAGACCCGCTCGGGATTCAGGAACCGCTCGAACAGGAGCGAGTAGCGCAAAGGATCAAGGTCGGTGATGGTCAGCGCATAGGCCACAAGCGAGCCCGCCCCCGAACCCCGCCCCGGACCGATCGGAATATCATGGGCCTTCGACCATTTGATGAAATCGGCCACGATCAGGAAATAGCCCGGAAAGCCCATCTGCTCGATGATCCCGAGCTCGAATTTCAGCCGTTCCTCGTATTCCTCCACAGGCGCCGCCGCCTCGATCACCTCCAGACGCTTGCGCAGACCCTCCCAGGACTGCTTGCGCAATTCCTCGATCTCGTCATCGGCGAATTTCGGCAAGATCGGATCGATTTTCGAAGCGCCATAGGCGCAGCGCCGGGCGATCTCGACCGTATTCTCCACGGCCTCGGGCAAGTCCGCGAACAGCGCGACCATCTCGGCTTCGGATTTGAAATAATGGGCAGGCGTCAGGCGCCTGCGCGGATCGGCCTGATCCACATAGGCCCCCTCGCCGATGCAGATCAGCGCATCATGCGCCTCATACATCTCGGGCTTGGGGAAAAAGACATCATTGGTGGCCACCAGTGGCAGCCCCATCTCGTAGGCCATCTCGACAAAGCCGCGCTCGGTCAGCCGCTCGGCCTCCATGGTGCGCCCGTCCTCGCCCGGGTGGCGCTGCAGCTCCACATAGAACCGTCCCGCATAGATGCGCGCCAGCTCTTCCATCAGCGCCCGCGCCCGTTCGGGCTGACCGGCTTGGAGGAATTTGCCCACCGGCCCCTCGGCCCCACCGCTCAGACAGATAATGCCCTCTGCATGCCGTTCCAGCTGTTCGGTGGTGACCTGCACCAGATCCCCATGTTTGCCGACATAAAGACAGGTCGACAGCTCCATCAGGTTTTCGTAGCCCTTCTCGTTCTGCGCAAGGAGCACCAGCGGTGCCGGCAACCGGATCTTCTCGCCCGGACGCGCCGGATCATAGGCCAGCGAGACCTGACAGCCCAAGATAGGCTGCAACCCTGCCCCCTTGGCCGTGACCGAAAACTCCAGTGCGGAAAACATCGCATTGGTATCGGTGACAGCGACTGCGGGCATATTGGCCGCATCGCACATCTTGATCAGCTTCTTCACGGGCACGGCGCCCTCGAGAAGCGAATATTCGGTATGGACGCGGAGATGGATGAATCGAGGCTCTGTCATTCCTCCAATCTATGCGGCCCGCGCGGCTGCGAAAAGGCCGATCACGCGGAAGGCCGGTCAAATTTCACCCGCCCCACCCACCAAGGCGAATTTCCGATTGACCACTCTTCAGGCAATGCGCACAATTTGAAGGCATTCCGCCCGCCATTCTGGCGCAAACCGTCAGTTCAGCCTTGCACCCGCCCCACAGGCCACGCTTTTCTGAGCACAGGTTCACGCATCCCAGAACCGCGCCCCCGTTCTACGCCACATCGGGCGGGGCCGCACTTCACAGCTGTACCGTGGCGAAAGTCTTCTCATGGATATCACGTTTCTTCTCAACGGAGAAACCCGCCAGGTCGCAATCAGCGACCCGACGCAATCGGTGCTGGACTGGTTACGCGCGGAAGGGCTGACCGGAACAAAAGAAGGCTGTAACGAAGGCGATTGCGGTGCCTGCACGGTGATCGTGACCGATGCCGATCGCTCCAGACCCCTCAATGCCTGCCTCCTGATGATGCCGCAACTCCATGGCCGCGCTCTGCGCACGGTCGAAGGCATCACCGGTCCCCAAGGCCAATGCCATCCCGTGCAGGACGCCATGATCACCCATCACGGCAGCCAGTGCGGCTTCTGCACCCCGGGCTTCATCGCCTCTCTCGCCTGCGCGCACCAGAACAACCAGCACGACCATGATGATCTTCTGGCCGGCAATCTCTGCCGTTGCACGGGCTATGCCCCGATTCTGCGCGCAGCCCAGGCGGCCGCCAACGCGCCTGCACCCGACTGGATGGACACCCCCTTCCAGCGTCCTGAAATATCCTCGGAGGGTGAATGGACCGAAGGTCCAGAGGGAGGCAGACAGCCTCCCTTCCTCCCCCGCTCCACAAAAGAACTGGCAGATTGGTATCTCGCCCACCCGCAGGCCACGCTGATCGGCGGTGCCACCGATGTCGGGCTCTGGGTCACCAAAAAGCTGCAGGATCTGCCGCTTGTGGCCTTCCTCGGCCAATGCGCGGACCTCGCCCTAATTAAGGAAACCGACACCCATTTCACCATCGGCGCTGCAACCACCATCGCGGCCCTCCGTCACGCGGTCGCGCCGCATCTGCCAAGCCTCGCCGAACTTCTGCGCCGCTTCGCCTCCGAGCAGGTGCGGCAGGCCGCGACCCTGGGCGGTAATATCGCCAATGGCTCGCCCATCGGCGACACGCCCCCCGCGCTCATCGCGCTTGGCGCCACGCTCACCCTGCGCCAGGGCGACACGCGCCGCGAGCTACCCCTCGAGGACTTCTTCCTCGATTACGGCAAACAGGACCGCCAACAGGGCGAGTTTGTCGAAAGCATCTCCTTCCCCAAATCCGCGTCCCATTTCCGTGCCTATAAGCTGTCGAAGCGCTTCGATCAGGACATCTCCGCCGTTTGCGCGGCCTTCAACCTGACGCTCGACGGAAATACCATCGCGTCGGCCCGCGTGGCATTCGGCGGCATGGCCGGCACCCCCAAACGCGCCAGCGGTTTCGAGGCGCTCCTCACCGGCAAGCCGCTCTCTGACGAGACCTTCCGCGCGGCCCTGCCCGCGCTCGGCCTCGACTTCCAGCCGCTCTCCGATATGCGCGCCTCTGCCCGCTACCGCCTGAAAGCCGCCGAGGGGCTGGCCCTGCGCTATCTCGCCGATCTCACCGGCCAGCACCTCTCCATTCTGGAGGTGCAGCCATGAGCGTCGCCAAACCCCTGCCCCATGATTCCGCCCGCCTGCATGTGACAGGTCAGGCGCGCTATCTCGATGACCTGCCCGAACCCAGAGGCTGCCTGCATCTGGCCTTCGGGCTTTCGACCGAGGCCAGTGCCGAAATCACCGGGATCGACCTCACGGAGGTCCATGCCTCCGAAGGTGTGACCGCCGTGCTCACCGCCGCCGATATCCCGGGCGAAAACGATGCCTCCACCGACAGAGGCTGGCATGAACCCCTTCTGGCCGAAGGCGAGGTGCATTACATCGGCCAGCCCGTTTTCATCGTGGCCGCCACCTCGCACCGTCTGGCCCGCATCGCCGCCCGCCGCGCCCGCATCACCTATGCCCCCCGCGCGCCGGTCCTGACCATCGATCAGGCCATCGCCCGCGAAAGCTGGTATGAGGGCGGCCCGATCATCTGGGAAAATGCCGACCCGACCGAAGCCTTGGCGCAGGCGGCTTTCACCGCCCATGGGAGCATCGAGATCGGCGGTCAGGAGCATTTCTATCTCGAAGGTCAGGCCGCAATGGCCGAGCCGCAGGATCAGGGTATGATCGTGCGGGTTTCCAGCCAGCATCCGACCGAGGTGCAGCATAAGGTGGCCGAGGCGCTTAGCCTGCATATGCATGATGTGCGTATCGAGATGCGGCGCATGGGCGGCGGCTTTGGCGGCAAGGAAAGCCAGAGCAACCAGCCCGCCATCGCCTGTGCCGTGGCCGCCCACCTCACGGGCCGCGCCTGCAAGATGCGCTATGACCGCGATGACGATATGACGATCACCGGCAAGCGCCATGATTTCCGCGTGGACTACCATATCGGCGCGGATGCCGATGGCCGGATCACCGGTGCGGTCTTGCGCCAATACGCCCGCTGCGGCTGGTCGATGGATCTGTCGCTGCCGGTCTGCGACCGCGCCATGCTGCATGCCGATGCCGCCTATCACATCCCCGCTTTGCGCGTCGAAAGCCTACGCTTGCGCACCAATACGCAATCGAACACCGCCTATCGCGGCTTTGGCGGGCCTCAGGGTATTCTGGGCACCGAAGCCGCGATCGAGCATCTGGCGCAGGTGATGGGGCTCGACCCGCTGGAGTTGCGCCGGCGCAATTTCTATCCCGAGATGGGCGAGGCTCCTGCCCCCACCCATTACGGCCAGCCGGTCGAGGACAGCATCCTTCAGGCGCTGACCGAAGACCTCACCACCCGCGCCGGTTTTGCCGCCCGCCAAAGGGCGGTGGCCGAGTGGAACGCCGCCAATCCGGTGCTGAAAAAGGGCATCGCGCTGGCGCCGGTGAAATTCGGGATTTCCTTCACGCTCAGCCATCTCAATCAGGCGGGCGCGCTGGTGCATATCTATCAGGATGGCACGGTGCGGCTCAATCATGGCGGCACCGAGATGGGTCAGGGCCTGCATATCAAGGTCTGTCAGGTGGCGGCGAGCATCTTCGGCCTGCCTTTGGGACAGATCCGCATCTCGGCCACCGATACCGACAAGGTGCCCAATACCTCGGCCACGGCGGCCAGTTCGGGCGCCGATCTCAATGGCATGGCCGTCAAGGCCGCCTGCGAGACACTCCGCGACCGGATCGCCACCTTCCTTGCCGCCCGTGAGGACTGCGCCGCGCAGGATGTCACCTTCGCGGATGGGTTCGTGGCCGCAGGCGCCTATCGCGGCACCTTCACCGAGACCGTTCTGGCCGCCTATCAGGCGCGGATCAGCCTGTCTTCCACCGGCTATTACGCCACCCCCGAAATCTCGTGGGACCGGACCACGGGCACCGGACGCCCCTTCTACTACTTCGCCTATGGCGCGGCCATCGCCGAGGTGGTGATCGACCGCCATACCGGCGAGAACCGCATCCTGCGGGCCGATATCCTGCATGATGCGGGCGCCTCGCTAAACCCCGCTATCGATAAGGGCCAGGTCGAGGGCGGCTTTGTGCAGGGCGCGGGCTGGCTCACGACCGAGGAACTGGTCTGGGATGACAAGGGCGCGCTGCGCACCCATGCGCCCTCAACCTACAAGATCCCCGCCTGCTCGGACCGGCCAAGGATCTTCAACGTGGACCTCTGGGACCAGCCTAACCGCAAAGACACAATCTACCGCTCCAAAGCCGTGGGCGAGCCGCCTTTCATGCATGGCAATGCCGTCTTCTTCGCGCTGCAGAATGCGGTGGCGGCCTGTGGCCCGCACTGGCCCGCGCTGCGTGCACCGGCCACGCCCGAGGCGATCCTCGATGCGATCGCGCGCGCCGAAGGCACCGGAGAGGACGCATGAGCTTCGATCCGACGCGCCTGCGCGAGGCCGCCACGCGCGGGCCTTTCACCCGCGTGCTGGTGGCAGGTGTGAAGGGCTCGACCCCGCGCGAGACAGGCGCCGAGATGCTGGTCTTTGCAAGCCATATCGAGGGCACGATCGGCGGCGGCGCGCTGGAATATGCGGCCATCAAGGCAGCCCGCGCAGGCCGGACAGGCCGCCACTCCATCCCGCTTGGCCCTGCGATGAACCAGTGCTGTGGCGGCGCGGTAACCCTGGCCTATGAAGCGATAACCGCGCAGGACATAGACCGCAGCTTCGGTCCGCTCCATGCCCGCCGCCTCGACGGGCCTGCCGAGATGCCGCTCTCGGTCCATCGTGCGCTGTCCCGCCACCGCGACCGCGGGCAGGTGCCGCAGCTTCTGGTCGATGGCTGGCTGGTGGAGCCAGTGGCGCCCCCCGCCCTGCCCGTATGGATCTGGGGCGCGGGCCATGTGGGGCGCGCGATTGCCGCCACCCTCGCGCCCTTCCCCGATTATGCGATCCATCTGGCCGATACCGATGCCACGCGCTTCCCTGCGACCCTGCCGCAGGGTGTCACACCCCTGATCGCCGAGAACCCCGCCGATCTGGTGCCGCTCGCGCCCTGTCATGCGCATCATTATGTGTTGACCTATTCGCATGCGCTGGATCTGGATCTGTGCCACCGGCTGCTGACCCATGGCTTCGGCCATCTGGGGCTGATCGGATCAGAGACCAAATGGGCGCGGTTCAGGGGCCGGTTGCGGGATCTGGGCCATAGCGCAGAGAAAATCGGGCAAATACAATGCCCCATCGGCGATCCTTCCTTGGGCAAACATCCGCAGGCCATTGCGATCGGGGTCGCTGCCGGAGTATTGAGACAAGAAACGACCATCCGGTCAAAACCCGACAGTCAGGACGCGAGAGAAGCATGAGCGATCCCCTATTGAAACTTGAGGGCCTGACCAAGGCCTATCCGGGCGTGATCGCCAATAGCAATGTCGGCTTCGAGATCGGTCAGGGCGAGATCCATGCGCTCTTGGGCGAGAATGGCGCGGGCAAATCGACGCTGGTGAAGATGATCTACGGGCTGGTGAAGCCCGATGAGGGCACGATGACCCTGCGCGGCATGCCCTATGCGCCGCCCGAACCCCGCGCCGCACGCGCGAGCGGAGTGGCGATGGTGTTCCAGCATTTCTCGCTATTCGATGCGCTGAATGTGGCCGAGAACGTGGCCTTGGGGATGGAGAACCCGCCCCCCATGCGCCAGCTCGCCCGGCGTATCCGTGAGATTTCCACCCAATACGGGTTGCCCTTAGACCCTGCCCGCCTTGTGGCCGACCTTTCGGCGGGGGAGCGGCAGCGCGTGGAGATCGTGCGCTGCCTGCTGCAGGATCCGAAGCTTCTGATCATGGATGAACCCACCTCGGTGCTGACGCCGCAGGAGGTGGAGATCCTCTTCCGCACCCTGCGCCAGCTTGCGGCCGAAGGCACCGCGATCCTCTATATCAGCCACAAGCTCGAAGAGATCCGCACGCTGTGCGACCACGCGACCATCCTGCGCGGCGGCAAGGTGGTGGGCGATGCGATCCCGCGCGAGAAATCCGCCCGCGAGCTGGCCGAACTGATGGTGGGGGCCGAACTGAAGGTGACCGACCGTGAGGGGCGCACGCTTGGGGATGTGGTTCTGGAGGTGCAGGGGCTCGACCTTGCCCCCCTCTCGCAATTCGGTCCATCCCTCAAGGATGTGTCCCTGCGTCTGCGCGCGGGCGAGGTGCTGGGCATAGGCGGTGTGGCCGGAAACGGGCAAGAAGAGCTTCTGGCCACGCTGGCGGGCGAGCGCCCCTCGGCTGCGGGCAGCGTGGTGCTGGCGGGCCGTGACCTTTCGGGGCTCGGCCCCAACGAGCGCCGCGCCTTCGGCCTTCTGGCCGCGCCCGAGGAGCGGTTGGGCCATGCCGCCGTGCCCGCCATGAGCCTGACCGAGAACACCTTGCTGACCGGCACGATCCGGCGCCCCTTGGCCAAGGGAGGCATGGTCGATATGGCCGCCGCCCGCGCCTTTGCCGAGGAGATCATCAAGGCCTTCGATGTGCGCACTCCGGGGCCGCATGTGGCGGCGCGCGCACTTTCGGGGGGCAATCTCCAGAAATTCGTGGTGGGCCGCGAGGTGCTGCAGGAGCCTGCGGTGCTGATCGTGAACCAACCCACCTGGGGGGTAGATGCGCTTGCTGCCGCCTCGATCCGGCAGGCACTGCTGGATGTGGCGGCCAAAGGGGGCGCGGTCATCGTGATTTCTCAGGATCTGGACGAGTTGATGGAAATTTCCGACCATTTCGCGGCGCTCAATGCAGGACGCCTGTCGGCACCGCGCCCGACCAAGGGCCTGACGATCGAAGAGATCGGCCTCATGCTGGGCGGTGCCCACGGGATGCAGGAGGCCAGCGCATGATCACGCTGATCCGCCGCCCCACCCCCTCGCGCCACTGGGCATGGTCCACGCCGATCCTTGCGGTGATTGCCACGATGATCGCCGGCGGGCTGCTGTTTGCCGCGCTTGGCACCAACCCGTTCACCGCGATCAAGGCAATCTTCTGGGACCCGATCCTCGGCCCCAATGCCGCCTATTTCCGCAGCCAGCTTCTGGTGAAGGCTGCGCCCCTGATCCTGATCGCCACGGGGCTGGCGGTAGGCTTCCGCGCAGGGATCTGGAATATCGGCGCCGAGGGCCAGTATATCATGGGCGCGCTCGCGGGCGCGTGGCTCGCGCTGCATATGTATCCCGCAGGAGCCGCATGGCTCTTTCCGGCCATGATCGTGCTGGGCGCATTGGGCGGGCTCGTATGGGGGCTGATCCCCGCGCTCCTGAAGGTCTGGTTCGGGGTGAACGAGATCCTCGTGTCGCTGATGCTGGTCTATGTGGCCGAGAACTTTCTGGCCTATATGGCCTTCGGTCCGCTGAAAAATCCCGAAGGCTTCGGCATGCCCGGCTCGCGTAACCTGCAGCAATATCCTTCGGCCTTCAACGGGGAGCTGATCGCGGGCACCGGCGCGCATTGGGGCGTGGTCGCCGCACTCATTGCGGTGATCTTCACCTATATCCTGATGCACCGCCATATCATGGGCTTCCGTATCCGCGTGGCGGGCGAGGCACCAAGGGCGGCGCGTTTTGCAGGCGTCGTGCCCGCAAAACTGATCGTTACCTGCCTGTGCCTGTCGGGCGCGCTGGCGGGGCTTGCGGGGCTCTTCGAGGTGGCGGGGCCTGCAGGCCAGATCACCGACCGGTTCAATGTGGGCTATGGTTTCACCGCGATCATCGTGGCCTTTCTGGGCCGGTTGCATCCGGTAGGCATCCTGCTGGCGGGGCTTTTGATGGCGCTGACCTATATCGGCGGTGATGTGGCCCAGCTGATGCTGCAACTGCCCCCCGCCGCAATCCAGGTGTTCCAGGGAATGCTCCTGTTCTTCCTCCTGGGGTTTGACGTGCTGACCAATTACCGCGTGAAACTGGGGAAAGCGGTATGAGCCGCAGGCTTCCCTCGCTCCACCGTCCCGTTCTGGGGGTGATGGGGGTGCTTGGCGGGCTGGCCCTTTACTATCTGCTGGTCTGGTCGGCCTCGGCCATCCTCTATGTGCCGATTGCCATCGGGCTTCTGGCCGTGCTGGAGGTGACCCGCCGCCTCTCGGATCTGGCCCGCAAGCGGCTGGACGTGGCCGCGACCGAGGACGAGGCTTTCCATGCCGGTCGCGCGGCCCGTGCCCTGCGCCGCTCGCGCGCGGATCTGGTTCTTTTTGCCGTGGCTTGCCTGATCGGGCTGGCCATCGCCTATCTTCTCTGGGGGCCTATCCCCGACCCCACAAGCCTTTACGGAGACGCCCAATGATCGGTGGTATCGATATCGTCACACTGATTGCCATGCTGATGACCGCCTCGACGCCCGTTCTGCTGGCGGCCACGGGCGAGCTGGTGGTCGAACGCTCGGGCGTGCTCAATCTCGGGGTCGAGGGAATGATGGTCATGGGCGCGATCGGCGGCTTTGCCGCGGCCGTAGCCACCGGCAGCCCCGTCCTGGGCTTTATCGCAGCCGCCCTCTCGGGAGTGGTGCTGGCGCTTCTGTTCGGGCTTCTGACTCAGGTCTTTCTGTCCAATCAGGTGGCCACGGGGCTGGCGCTCACGCTTTTCGGGCTGGGGCTCTCGGCGCTTCTGGGCAAGCCCTTCGAGGGTGTGCGCCCGCCGCCGACCACCAAGCTCGATTTCGGCCCGCTCTCCGATATTCCGGTGCTCGGGCGTATTCTCTTCTCGCATGACTGGGTGGTCTTTCTCTCGCTGATCCTGTGCGCGGCCACATGGGCCTTCCTGAAATTCGCCCGTGGCGGGCTGATCCTGAAAGCCGTGGGCGAGAACCATGACGCGGCTCACGGGCTCGGCTACCGCGTGGTGGCCGTGCGCTTCATGGCGCTGGCCTATGGGGGGGCACTGGCAGGGATTGGCGGCGCCTATCTCAGCCTCGTGCGTGTGCCGCAATGGACCGAGGGCATGACCGCAGGCGCGGGCTGGATCGCGCTGGCAATCGTCGTCTTTGCCTCGTGGCGGCCCGAACGCGCGCTGATCGGAGCCTATCTCTTTGGCGGGATCACCGCGCTGCAATTGCAGCTACAGGCCGCGGGCTATGCGATCCCCGTCCACCTGCTGTCGATGGCGCCCTATCTGGTGACCATCCTCGCTCTCGTCCTTCTTTCCGCGATGCATCGCAACGGCGCTCAGGCCGGACCGGGCAGCCTCGGAAAATCCTTCCATGCCTCCCGCTAAGGGGCTAACTTCGGGCACATCAAGATGCCCATCATCCAAGGGGAACCCTCCATGAAACGCAGAACCTTCCTTGCCTCCTCGGCCGCTATGGCCGGCATCGCAGCCAGTGGCGCGCCCGCTTTCGCACAGGCCGACCCGCTGAAAGTCGGCTTCATCTATGTCGGTCCGGTAGGCGATATGGGCTGGTCCTACCAGCATGATCAGGGCCGTCAGGCGCTAGAAGCCGAATTTGGCGACAAGATCCAGACCAAATTCATCGAATCCGTGCCCGAAGGCCCCGATGCCGAGCGTTCGCTGACCTCGCTGGCGCTGGAAGGCCACGAGCTGATCTTCGCGACCTCCTTCGGCTATATGGATGCGGTCCAGAACGTCGCCAAGAAATTCCCGAATGTGAAATTCGAGCACGCGACCGGTTATAAGCGCGCCGAGAATGTGGGCACCTATGACGCGCGCTTTTATCAGGGCCGCGCCGTTCAGGGCACCATCGCGGGCCGCATGACCAAGTCGAACAAGATCGGCTATATCGGCTCCTTCCCGATCCCCGAATGTATTCAGGGCATCAACGCGGCCTATATCCACGCCAAGAAGGTCAATCCCGATGTCGAGATGTCGGTGGTCTGGATCAACAGCTGGTTCGATCCGGCGAAAGAGGCCGATGCCGCAGGCGCGCTGATCGCAAGCGGTGTGGATGTGGTCATGCAGCACACCGATTCCACCGCGCCGCAAGCCAAGGCTCAGGAAGCGGGCAATGTGATCACCTTCGGTCAGGCCTCGGATATGTCGAATTTCGCGCCCAAGCCGCGCGTGACCTCCACGATCGACAACTGGGCGCCCTATTACAAGAAGCGCGTGCAGGCGGTTCTGGATGGCACATGGGAATCGGATGCGACCTGGGGGGGCATCGATACCGGCATGGTCGAGATCGGCGAGATCACCGATGCCGTGCCCGCCGAAGTGAAGGAAGAGGCCGAGGCGCTGATCGAGTCGATGCGCACGGGCGAGTATCATCCCTTCACCGGTCCGCTCAAAAAACAGGATGGATCGGACTGGCTGGCCGACGGCGAAGTGGCCGATGACGGCACGCTGGCGGGAATGAACTTCTATGTTGACGGCATCACCGCAGAGATGCCGAGCTAAACATAACCCATTGAATAAAAAAGGGGCGCGAATTATCGCGCCCCTTTTTCGTGCAAAAATCCGCCGATCCGGAAGCACCATTCCGGCACATCAGGAACATTTATCATTCTCTCGGTGTTATCCGCCTGAAAAGACAGCCCCAGCCAAAGTATCTAGCCATTGGAGCGCTGTCGCCTTGGAGGAATGATGAAGAGTACACTTCGTAGCACCACCGCATTGATTGCGGCTCTTGCTACCGTCACCCCCGGCCTGACCATGGCCCAGACCGCCCCTCTGGCGGCAGGACAGGCGCAGGCAGAAGGCCAGACAGGGGCCGAAGGCAAATCGGACCCCGATCATGGCCGTGTGTCGACCGGCGCGGAAGAGAAGCCCCGCGGTCAGGCCCGCCAGAACAGCTGTATCGAGACCCAGAGCCAGAATGGTGTCTCCGCCAAGGCGGCGGCCGATCTGTGCGAGGGCATGACCGCAAGCGCCCCCGGCTCGGAGGCCGAGAAGCGCAGCGAGGATGCCATCCAGAAACAGGCCCGCCAAAAGGCCGAGGACAGCACCGAAGAGGCGCGTAAAGCCATGGGTGGCGGCAATGCCAAAGCTGCCGCACAGGGTGATGCGGCAGATGATACGGCACAGGCCAAGCCGGCTGCCAAAGGCACAGCCAAGGCCGAGGTGACCACGGCGCCCGGTAAGGATGCCGAAGCGAAATCCGGTGTCCAGACGCAGGCCCAGACAGATGAGGACACGAAGCCCCGAGCGCAGGCAGCCGCAACCGGCGAGACGCCCACCGAGGGCGGCAAGGTCGATGCGCTGAAACGCAAGCTGGAAGGCAAGACGACGGATGGGGCCGATAAGGCGCAGGACAATCAGGCGCAGGCAAAAGAGCCGCCAGCGACCAAAGCCGCACCCGACGCTCAATCCGCCGATGCAGGGGCCGCCGATGCTGGGGCCGCCGATAAAGGGGCTGCCGATGCAGGGCCCTTTGATGCGACACCCGCGCAGGCCCGAGCAGACGCGGACGCGAAAGCCGACATGCCCGCAGAGGAGAAATCCGCGGATCGCGACATGGCGACCCCTTCCCCGCAGCAGAGTGCCGAAGAGGAAGCGCCTAACAAGGCCAATGGCCGGACCGATCCCGACTCGCTGGCCAAAGCCCTCGCCGGGAAACAGGACGCGCCCGATGCCGATGTGAAGCCCGAGGCGAAGGCGGATGCCGACGCGCAGGCTCAGGCCGATGCGCAGGCTGCGCCCGAGCCCCGCGACCCGCAAGCGGCTGACGCTGGGACCAAAGATGCACAGCCCAAGTCAGATGACGCGGCCAAGACGGATGACGTGGCCAAGGCCGATGAGTCGCGCCGCGTCGAGGAAGCCCTTGCCGCGACCGAGGATGCCCAGAAGCGGGCCAGCGAAGGCGCTCCCGTGAAAAACGAGGCCCTCGCCGCCGAGGCGGAGATGCCGCGCGATGGCGACGCCAAAGCCGCACCTGCGGATGATCCGAAAATGACCGAAGAGGTCATCACCAAGGAGAATGCCCGTTCCTCGAACGAGGATTTCACCACGGCCGTCAACGCCAAGGCGCAGGACCGTGACCGCGATGATAAGGACGAGGGTCTGTCCGATTTCGAGAAGGTCGCGATTGCGGGTCTCGGGGCTCTGGCCGTTGGCGCGATCCTGAATAACGGCTCGGAAGTTGCGGTGAATTCCGGCGACCGTGTCGTCGTGCAGAACCCTGATGGCTCCTACGGGCTGATCAAGGATGATAACGCATTGCTGCGTCAACCGGGCGCGCGGATCAGCACGCGCAATTATGATGACGGCTCGACCCGCACGATCACCCGCCGCGAGGACGGCGCCCAGATCGTGACGGTCTACGACGCCCAGCGCCGCATCGTGCAGCGCACGCGGATCGAACCCGACGGGACACGCTATGTGCTGATCGACGATAGCCAGGGGGCGGAGCCGGTTCAGGTCTCCGACCTGCCACGCGCGAATTTCCGCGATGTCTCGAGCACGAGCGACGAGGACGCCCTGCGCGATGCGCTGGCTCGCAGCGCCGACACCGATCGTGGTTTCACCCTGTCGCAGGTTCGCCAGATTGCAGATGTGCGCGATCTTGCCCCCGCGATCTCGGTCGAGAATGTGACCTTCGAGACCGGCTCTGCCGCGATCCGGCCCGCACAGGCCGAGGAGCTGTCGCAGCTGGGCGAGGCGATCAAAGCGCGCATCGACGACAATCCGCGCGAGATCTTCCTGATCGAGGGTCACACGGATGCTGTTGGCAATGCCGCCTATAACCTGGCGCTCTCGGACCGCCGCGCCGAATCCATGGCCTTGGCACTGACGGAATATTTCGACATTCCGCCGGAGAACCTCGTGGTGCAGGGCTATGGCGAAGAGTATCTGAAGGTCGACACGCAAGGTGCCTCCGAGGAGAACCGCCGCGTCACAGTCCGCCGCGTGACCGACCTTTTGCGCGTGGCCTCGAACTAAGCATTTTAAAGGGCGCCCATGCGGCGCCCTTTACTTTGTGCCCCGGACCTCGGGCTTTGTCATGGCAGTGTCTTTCGGCTAGAACCACGCAGTAAGACGGCCCGAAGACAGACGGCCCGAAGTCAAACGGAGCATAAGATGCCAGCAACAGCCGAACTCGACGAAGGCGGCAAGACCTTCACCCTGACCGTTGGCGTATGGTTCAATACCTATCCCGTCGGGGAGCTTCCCGACTGGATCGCATTCTACCGCCGGAACCGTCAGGATCATCCGAAATCATTGCAAAGCTATGACGACACGATCGCCGCGCTGGAGGCGCTGCATGGCAGACTGAACGGGGCGGATATGGAGCAGAAAGGCGGCTGAAAGGCCGCCTTTTTCACAGCAATCCGGACATCAGGACGACCTGCGCACAGACTTGGCGACCGGATCATCCGGAGGCTGCCCGAAGGCATTAGTCTTTGATTTCGCTGGAAGTTTGGAAGTGGTGGCGAGGGGGGGACTTGAACCCCCGACCCCACGATTATGAGTCGTGTGCTCTAACCAGCTGAGCTACCTAGCCACTGGGCGGCTATCTACGGTCTGGGCATCGGACCGTCAACCCCGATTTTGAAAAAACGTCATCTTTTTCGTTTTTCTTTCGGAGCGCCCGAAACAGGCCATCAATAGACAGTCACCGGCGTGCCCAGTTCGACGGTATCATAGAGCGCAATCACATGGTCATTGACCATCCGCAGACAACCATTCGACACCGCATGGCCGATCGAGCTGGGTTGCGTGGTGCCGTGGATCCGGATCGCCGTGTCATGCCCGTCCTGATAGAGATACATCGCCCGCGCGCCCAGCGGGTTGGTCGGACCGCCCGGCATGCCATCGGCATATTTGGCGTAATGGTCGGGCTCGCGCTTGATCATATCGGGGGTCGGCGTCCAGCTCGGCCATTTCACCTTGCGGGCAACAGTCGCCTCGCCGCGGAAGACCAGCTCGCTCTTGCCCACAGCCACCCCGTAGCGCATCGCGACGCCGGGGGCCGTGATGTGATAGAGGAAGAACTTGTCCGAGAGCACGATGATAGAGCCCACGGCCAGTTCGGGTTTCACCCGCACCTCGCGCGGATAATACTGCTCGGCAATCGGCCAGATCTTGGGTTCGGGCGCGGAAGCGGTTTCCACCTCCTGCGCGAAGGACAGGGCCGGAGAGGCCAGAACAGGCAGGCTCGCCAAGCCACCAATCACGCAACGACGCTTCATATGTAACCTCCTGTTACAGTCAGATGCAGGTCAACCGCGTACACATAAAACCCGAACAGGCGGTAAAATTCCGCATCTCTATCAAAACTTCTTACCCCTATTGGAGCGGCAATCGGGGGCCCTTGCCAAGATGCTAGCCCAGAAATTCTTCACACATCGCAAAGATGACACAGGTCAGAAGCGGCCCTCCCCCGCTCCTCTCCCGAATTTGCACGAAGACCGGTGGCATCAGACAATTTTGTTGCCTATCTGAAGACAGGACATCTGCAAGCGGGGGTATCATGACAGAGCAAAGCACAAGGTTCATCGTGGACGGGATGCATTGCGGGGCCTGCACGGGCCGTGTGGAACGCGCGCTTCTGGAGGTGCCGGGCGTATCGCAAGCCAATGCCAATCTGATGGCGCGCAATGTCACGCTGGTCTTTGACGGGCCTGCCTCTGCCGATCTGGCCGCCTCGCTCGATCAGGCGGGCTATCCCATTGCCGAGGCCGAGACCGTTCTGGCGCTCGGGCGCGAGGCAAGCCCCGAGGAGCAGACCGCTCTGCGCGAGGCTCTGCTGGCCCATCCCGCCATTCTGGAGGTCACACCCGCCCCCCGCGAGATCCGTATCCGCTATGCCCAAGGGGCGATTGCTCCGAGCGAGATGGTGAAGCTGATCGCCCCCCTCGGGATCACCGCCACCGCCCGCAAGGACGAAAGCCCCCTGCCCGACCGCGCCGAGAAGCAGGAAGCCGAAGCCCGCAAGCTGCGCCATGATGTGATCCTGTCGGCAGTGCTGACGCTTCCGGTCTTCGTGCTGGCGATGGGCAGCCACCTGATCCCCGGCATGCATCATCTGATCGACGCCACCATCGGCGAGCGTGTCTCCTGGGTGATCCAGCTGGTGCTGACCACTGCCGTGCTGTTCGGCCCGGGGAAAGTGTTCCTCGATCTCGGGCTGCCCGCGCTTCTCAGGCGCTCGCCCGAGATGAACTCGCTGGTGGCGCTCGGGGCGCTGGCGGCATGGGGCTATTCGACGCTGGTCACCCTGCTGCCTTTTGTTGTCCCCGAAGCCGCGCGCGGCGTCTATTTCGAGGCCGCCGCCACCATCGTGACACTGATCCTTCTGGGCCGCTGGTTCGAGGCCCGTGCCAAAGGCCGAGCGGGCGAGGCGATCTCGCGGCTGGTGGGGCTGCGCCCCGACACCGCCCGCGTGGAGCGTGGCGATCAGGTCATCGACCTCCCCGTGGCCGAACTGGCGGCGGGCGATCTGGTCCATCTGCCCCCCGGGGCGCGGGTGGCCGCAGACGGGATCGTGACCGAGGGCGAGGGCTGGATCGACGAGTCGATGCTCACCGGCGAGCCCGCCCCCGTGGCCAAGACCGAAGGCACAGCCATCACCGGCGGCACGGTCAATGGCACCGTGCCTCTGGTCTATCGCGTAACCGCCACCGGCACCGAGACGGTGCTGGCGCGCATCATCTCGATGGTCGAGGAGGCACAGGGCGGCAAGCTGCCGGTGCAGGCGCTGGTGGACCGCGTGACGCGGGTCTTCGTGCCGGTGGTGATCGCGCTCTCGGTGCTGACCTTTCTGATCTGGCTGATCGCCGGTCAGGGCTTCACCCATGCGATGGTCGCGGGGATCTCGGTGATGATCATCGCATGCCCCTGCGCGATGGGGCTGGCCACGCCCGTCTCCATCCTCGTGGGCACAGGACGCGCGGCAGAGATGGGGCTTTTGTTCCGCCGTGGGGATGCTCTGCAACGGCTGGCCGAGGTGAAGACCGTCGCCTTCGACAAGACCGGCACCCTGACCGAGGGCCACCCGACCCTGACCGATCTTATCGCGGCGCAGGGCAGCCTGCCCGCGACAGAAGCACTGCGGCTGGCGGCAGGGATCGAGGCGCGCTCTGAACATCCGCTGGCGCAGGCCATCGTGACAGGGGCCGAGACACGGGGCCTCACGCCCGCTGCCGCCAAACGTGTGCGCAGCCAGACGGGTCGGGGCCTGACGGGTGAGGCTGACGGCCACAAGCTGGTGATCGGCAATGCGGCGGCACTCGCCGAGGCCGGGATTGCCACTGACGCGCTGCGCACCGAGGCCGAAGCCTTGGCCGCCAAGGGTAAGACCCCGATCTGGGTGGCTGTGGATGGGGAGCTGGCTGCGCTGATGGCCGTCTCCGACCCGATCAAGCCGCAGGCGGGCGAGGTCGTGCAGGCGCTCAACCGCGCCCATGTAGAGACTGCGATGATCTCGGGCGATCTGGAACGCACAGCGCAAAGCGTGGCGCAGGGGCTGGGGATCAGCCATGTTGTGGCGGGAGTTTTGCCCGATGGCAAAGTGGCCGCTATCGAAGAGATGAAAGCGAAAGGCACCACCGCCTTTGTCGGTGACGGTATCAATGACGCGCCCGCCCTCGCTGCTGCCGATATCGGCATCGCCATCGGCACCGGCACGGATGTGGCCATCGAGACTGCCGAGGTCGTGCTGATGCAGGGCGACCCGCGCGGCGTGGGGCAGGCAGTGCGGCTTTCGCGCGCCGTCATGCGCAATATCCGCCAGAACCTCTTCTGGGCCTTTGCCTATAATGTGGCGCTGATTCCTGTGGCGATGGGCGTGCTCAAACCCTTTGGCGGGCCGGGCATGTCGCCTCTGCTGGCGGCGGCAGCGATGGCGTTTTCCTCGACCTTCGTGGTGGCCAATGCGTTAAGATTGCGGGGACTGAAACTCTGAGATCTGCCGCATAGGCAGATCCCCGCCGATCCTATGGGCGAAACATCGCCGAACCGGCGTCCCCTGTCTCTGGCGGGCGGATCTGTCAGGTTTTCCCCACCGTAAACTTGTGGCTAACTGCCGCCATCGGTTTCTCCGGAGCGCGCAGATAGATGCATTTCACAAAGCGGATCATTGTTTTCGGGCTGTTCCTTGTGGCTCTGTTCGGGATGGCGGCATGCAGCACGCCCCAGAAACAGGCGGCCCCCCAGCAGATGAACCTGCGCCCCAACGAAACGCCCGAGTTACGCAGAATGATCAACAGCTATGCCGATCAATACGAGATCCCGCGCGCGCTGATGCACCGTGTGGTCACCCGAGAAAGCTCCTACCGCCCCGAGGCGCGCAATGGCAGCTACTACGGCCTGATGCAGATCTCGCCCCAGACCGCAGGCGCTATGGGCTTCAGTGGCGCACCGCGCAACCTTCTGGATGCCGAAACCAATCTCAAATATGCGGGCAAATACCTCCGCGGCGCCTGGCTGCTGTCGGATGGCTCGAGCGATAAGGCCGTCTCGCTTTATTCGCGCGGCTATTACTATGAGGCCAAGCGCCGCGGGATGCTGAAAGAGACCGGCCTGCGCAACTGAGCCGGACCTTGTAACCGAGCCGACCTTATAGCCCCACCCATGTCCCGAAGGCACCGGCGCGAACCGGTGCCTTGTTCATTCAGGGATCACTCGGACAGGGATCATTCGGCCAGAAGCGGCCCCATCACCTTGCCCGCCAGGATATGCATGTGGAAATGCGGCACTTCCTGACAGCCATGCTCGCCCGCATTGGTGATCGCGCGGAAGCCCTTGTCCTCGACGCCCAGATCCTTGCAGATCTGCCCGCAGGCCCGCATGAAATCGAGGATCTCTGGGTCGGAGGCGTTCTGGCAGAAATCGTCGTAATTCACATAGGCCCCCTTGGGGATGACCAGCACATGGTCGGGTGCTTTGGGGGTGATGTCCTTGAAGGCCAGCGTGTAATCGGTTTCGAGCACGGTCGCGTTGGGAATATCGCCGCGCAGGATTTTGGCGAAGATATTCTCGCTATCGTAGGAATAGGACAAGGGAAGCCTCCTCAGTCGGAAAACAGGTAGTGGGTTGCCGCTATTTCGGCAGCGGTATCGGTATCGATCTTCAGGAATTGCGCAAGCGGTTCGGCATTACCCGCAAGACCCGATGCCTCGCGGATGCGCCAGAAATGCTCGAATTCCGCATCGCGGATCCGCTCGCTCTCGTAGCGCAGATCGTAGCGGATCGTCGGAAGGACACGCTCGTAGATCTGCGGCGGGCTGTCATGGCCCGCCAGCCCGATCCGCTGCGCATGGCCCACCAGATAGTCGTCCGAGAACTCCGTCTGGATCTCGAGAATCCGCGTCTCGGATTTATCCGAGGTCAGATCGCGCAGAAGATCGAAATCCGACGGGTCGACACAGATCAGCAGCCGGTCACTGCGGTGATATTCCAAGAGCATCCGCAGCAGTGCCCGACGGTGACGGTTGCGTTTTTCGAGCGTCTTCTCGATGCCCCCCAAAGGCGGCAGCTCCTCCTCCTCATTGAACAGATAGTTCACGCAAGGAAGGTCGCTACGCGTGCGGATCTGCTCGACGAGGCGCTTGGCCACATGCCATTTCTTGCATACCACCACATAGAGTGCGCGATCGCGGCCAAGGGTCGCCTCGGTCTCCCAGAAGCGCGGCGCGAACCGGTGTCCCTCGCGGCCCTTCTGCGTAAGGAAGCCGAACATGGCGCGGCCCTCATTGGAGATCGGAAACGCCATCCCCTCCTCGCCCCAGAGCGTGCCGAGCCGCGTTTTCAGCTCTTTCGCCGTCGGGCTGATCTTGCGGGCAAACAGGTAGTCTTGCGCCAGAAGCATGTCGTAATGGTCGTTATAGAAGGTCACCGGCATGCCGTAATCGGTGAACATCAGGAAGGTCAGTGTGCGCGAGCGGATCTCTCGCTCGGGAACCACATGGCGCACCACCGTCTGGAAGAAGGTCTCGTCGGGGATCCATGTCGTGGAGAAGAATTTCATCACCTCTGGGCGGTCCACACAGAATTGCAGGACTTTCAGGATCGTATCGCGGCGCAGACACCACCATTGCGAGCCGATCATCATCTCTACATCGGCAGGCACCTTGCGGGTGATCCCAAGCCGTTTCTGCCACTCGTAGCTCTTGTAGAACCACCATTTATGGGTGCGCTCGTTGAACCAGTGGCGGTAGATCAGCCGCTCTTCCTTGAAGCCGGTCTTGATCCAGTCCGAGTTGAAGAAATCGAAGCTCTCGATATAGTCACATTGCTCGTCCGCAAGCCGCTGATGGGCGTATTCGGCGGATTTGATCTGCATGCAGTCCCCCGAGAGCATGTAGAAATGCGTGGCCTCGGGAAACGCCTCCACTGCCGCCTTCACCGCCTCGAGGGTTGCCGCCACAAGGCTCCATTCGCCCCAGCCGCATTTGAGCCGCTTCTTGGCAAAGGTCACTTGCGGATTATCGGCCAGACCATCGGCAATTTTGACAAAATCATTGGGATTCGCCCGTGCATCGAAGTGGATCGAGACACAATCGCCCGCCGCCGTTAACCGTGCCGCTTGACGGATCACGGTTTCGGGGTCTTTGTGTGTCAGGAGGATAAAGGCAATCTGGACCATGATTTCGGGCGTCGCTTATGTCGGTTACGCCACTATCGCCCCTCTTTGCGGCGAGTGACATTGAAAATATAAAGTTTGTTTGCTTTTTCAGACTAATCATTGCGTAAAGGTGACGATAAGCGCACCGGGTTAAAGGAGCAGACAGATGGGGTTTCCCGGAACGTGGATGACGGAAAGCGAAAGCGTGGTCTATCGCGTGGTGCCCAAATGCGCCTGCTCGTCGATCGGCCAGATCATGTTCTATTCCGATCACGGGCGGTTCTTCGATGGTGACATCCACGATTCGAAAGAAGGGCTGCACAAATGGTCGCAAGAGCATAGCCAGGGCCCGATCGAGCGGGTCGTCAAAGGCGGTCAGGCCTATTCCTTCACCTGTGTACGCAATCCCTATGGCCGGATCCTGTCATCCTTCTTCGACAAGATCGCCGGCATCCAGCGCAATGGCCGCCGCTACCGCGGCAATCTGGTGCCGCAGCTGATACAGAAATACGGGATCGATGTCGGCTCTCCGGAAGATAATTTCGACTTCGATCAGATCAAGAGCTTCCGCCGCTTCCTGCTGTTTGCGCGTGACACAATCCGCTGGCGGCGCCCGATGGAGCCCGACATCCACTGGTCGGCCATGTCCGGCCATATCTCGACTTTCATCGTCAACGGCGGCCGCTACAACAACATCTTCTTCACCGAGAAGTTCAACGAGGGCATGCAAAGCGTGCTCGACGATATCCAGACGCCGGTGAAAGTGGATCTTTCGGCGGTGCCGAAATTCAACGAATCCGAAGGCCACGGCCCCAAGCGCGCCCATCCGATCAGCGATTATTTCGATGATCTCTCGCGCCATCTGGTCTGGGAGATCTACAAGAAGGATTTCCAGCTCTTCAGATATGATTTTGACAATCCCGACAACAAGATGCCTCTGGGAGAGGTCGACCTCGATGAGGTCCATGCCAAGCTCGGGCAATAATTTCTCGGGCTGGGGAACCCGCTTATGAAAGCTGCGTTGGCCGGATATGTCGCATGAAGCTCCCACCCTACCCGCCCGCCTCGCCGCCCGCCTGCCCGCCCCTGTCGGGCCATGGCTCGGGCGGCATCTGGATCGCATCGAGATCGGAGTGCTGCTCAGCCTGATCCTGATCGGAGGCGGCATCTGGGCCTTCGGCGCCATCGCCGCCGAGATGACCGAGGGCGACACCACCGCCTTCGATCGCGCAATCCTTCTGTGGTTCCGCAATGGCGATGATCTGGCAGTGCTCAACGGGCCTGCATGGATGGAAACCGTGGTGCGCGATATCACCGCGCTTGGCGGGGTCACGGTCCTCGGCGCGCTGACCGTCTTCACCGCGGGCTATTTGCTGATGGAAGGCTATCGGCGTCAGGTCTGGGTGCTGCTGGCCGCCGTCATCGGCGGGCAGGTCGTCTCCAATATCACCAAGATGCTGTTTGACCGGACCCGCCCCGACCTGGTGCCGCACGGGACCGATGTCACCTCGGCCTCTTTCCCGTCGGGCCACTCGATGATGGCCACGATCACGTGGCTCACCCTTGCGGTGATGCTGGCGCGCCTACAGGCCCGCCGTCGGACACGGGCCTATCTGATTTCGGTAGCGGTGCTTATTGCGGTCAGCGTCGGCATCAGCCGCGTTGCCCTGGGCGTGCACTGGCCGACCGATGTGCTGGCGGGATGGTCCATCGGGGCTGCATGGGCGGTGGCGTGCATGCTGATCGCCGATTGGCTCTTCCCCACGCGACCCAAACCCGACATTCCCCCGCAGGACTAACCACCTACACGCGGCAGCGGAGCCGCGCGAGCGGCGCCCTCGGGCGCCCGAGGAAGGCTCCCCCCCCTCGGGCACTCACCCCGATGATATCGCTCAGATACCGGCTGCGGCAAAGAGCTCTTTCACATCCACTTCCGGCCGTGCACCGTAATGGGTGATCACCTCGCCCGCCGCCACACACCCCATCCGGCCGGCCTCCTCGAGCGACGCGCCCGTGGCGATACCATACAGGAACCCTGCCGCGAACTGGTCACCCGCGCCTGTCGCATCGACCGGCGTCACCGCTTTTACCGGCACTTCCACTGTCTCGTTGCCACGACGGATCACCACACCGGCCCCGCCGCGGGTGCAGACCACCAGCGCGCATTCCTGCGCGGCCTGCTCCAGCGCCGATGCCAGATCGGTCTCGTAGAGGGCTTCCCACTCATGCTCGTTGCCGATCACGAAATCCATCTCGTCGCGCACAAGGCGCCGGAAATCCTCGCGGTGACGGTTCACGCAGAAGGGGTCCGACAGCGCGATCCCTGCCTGCCCGCCCGTCCGGCGCGTTGCTTGCGCCGCCTTCAGGAACGCGGCCTTGCCCTTATCCTTGTCGAACAGATACCCCTCGAGGAATAGGTAGCGCGTGTTCTCGACGACGTCCAAGGGGACATCCTCGGTCGACAGCTCCGAGGAAATCCCGAGATAGGTATTCATCGAACGCTCGCCATCCGGCGTCACAAAGATCATCGAGCGCGAGCTGGGCAGTTCGCCCGCCTTCACCGGCGGATTGGGGAAATCGGTGCCCTCGGCCTTCAGTGCCGCCTCGTAGAACCGGCCCAGACCGTCATCACGCACCCGCCCGATAAAGGCCGATTTCAGCCCCAGATTACCGATGCCCGCAATCGTATTGCCCACCGAGCCGCCCGGGATCTGGTTGCGCTCGTCCATCGCGCCATAAAGCAGCTCCGCGCGATCGGTCTCGATCAGCTGCATGATCCCCTTCTCGATCGCCATATTGTCGAGAAACGCATCCTCGCAGCGGCTGATCACATCGACAATCGCATTGCCGATACCCACGACATCATATTTGCTCATAAGGTTTTCTCCTCGAACTGGCACAGGTCGCGTATCAGACAGGCACCACATTTCGGTTTACGCGCGACACAGATATAGCGTCCGTGAAGGATCAGCCAGTGATGCGCATGATGTTGATATTGCACGGGGACGTTATCCTCGATGGCGCGCTCGACCGCGTCCACGTCTTTGCCGGGGCAGATGCCCGAGCGGTTTCCGATGCGGAAAATATGCGTATCAACCGCCTGCGCGGGATAATGGAACCACATATTCAGCACCACATTCGCCGTCTTGCGCCCCACGCCGGGCAGCGATTGCAGCGCCGCCCGCGACGATGGCACCTCCCCGCCATATTCCTCGACCAGAATTCTGGCCGTCTTGATGACATTCTTGGCCTTCTGGCGGAACAGACCGATGGTCTTGATATGCTCGGTCAGCCCCTCCTCGCCCAGATCCAGCATCTTCTGCGGCGTATCGGCGATCGGGAAGAGGTGCCTTGTGGCCTTGTTCACCCCCGCATCCGTCGCCTGCGCCGAGAGCGCGACCGCCACCAGAAGCGTATAGGCATTCACATGGTCCAGCTCGCCCTTGGGCTCGGCCTCGGAAGCCTGGAAACGTGCGAAAACCTCGCACATTTCGTTATATCCAAACTGTTTGACGCTTTGTTTGCTCATGGTCCAGCTATGCCCAGATGAGCTCTCCATCGCAAGCCCATTCAGCGCTGTCTTCTTTCTAGTCAAACCCGGGAGCAACTCACGAAATCATCATTAACGTCATTTCCGTTAAGCAGATGTTATCCATCCTCGAAGCAGATTGAGGATGCGGGGCACAAATACGAGGAGGTGCAGATGGATATGGGCTATCCGATCTCGGCAATCATACGGGATCGCGACGAACAGGTCTGGACATTGCGGAGCGATTTTCAGCCGGAAAACATGCTGGAGATCCTGTTCGAGGGTGAGATCGCGGTGCTGCGCGACCCTGATGGTCAAGCGCTGGCCCGTGGTTATCTGACCGCCGATATCCCCGTTCTGCTCGAATCGACCTCGGGGACATTGCGCCTTGACCGGATCGAAATCGACGGACAGCTCTGTCTCTATATCCCCTCCGACGTGATGACACCCGGCATCCCCTACCGGGAGGCTTCCCAAAGCTCGAGCGGTGCGCGCGCCGCCTCGCCCGAAGAAATCTCAAACATGCCCTGCCTCGCGGGCGGCACATTGATTGCCACCGATGAAGGCCCCCAGCCCATCGACTGGCTGCGCCCCGGTGACCGTGTGCTGACCCGCGATAATGGCTACCAGCCGCTTCTCTGGCTTGGTCATCACACCATGCCGCGCCGTGCGCCATTGGCCACGCAGCTGATGTCCGTCTCCGCCGAACTGCTCGGCCCAAACCTGCCCGAGCGCGAGCTGGTGATGAGCCCGCGCACCGGTGTCCTGCTGGCGGGACCCGAACTGGAACTGTGGTTTGCAGAGGCCGAGATGCTGGCACAGGCCGATCATCTGGCGCCCCATAGCCCGCGCCTCGAAGGCCGCCGCATGGTCTATTCGCTCCTCTTTACCGCGCCCGAGCTGGTTCTGGCCGAGGGGATGTGGGTTGCGACCGTTCAGGCAGATTCCCCCTATATGTCGCTGATGCCGCCGCGCGTGCGCACCAGCCTTGCGCCGCAGCTGGCGCAATATCATGACCTGTCGGCCCGCGTCTGGCTCGCCGATTGGGAGGCAGAGATGTTCTGCAAGGACCGCCGCGCCCGTCAGGACCGCATCGCTGCCTGAATTTCACACAGGTTTCGGGTCGTGCTCCGGCGCGGCCCGATTTAATCTGGGCCAAACCGCAAAAGGCCCTACCCCATGGAAGACCGCTATCATTACCGCCTGATCGCGCGCGCCATCGCCGAGATCGATGCCGCCCATGCCGAGGGGCTGACACCCTCGCTGGCCGATCTGGCGCAGCGCCTGAACCTGAGCGAGGCGCATTTCCAGAAATGCTTCACCGCATGGGCCGGTGTCTCTCCCAAGCGCTACATGCAATACCTCAAGCTGGATCTGGCCAAAGATCTCCTGCGCAAACGGCATCCGCTGATCGCCGTGGCAGCCGATACGGGGCTCTCCGGCTCTGCCCGCCTGCATGATCTGATCCTGCGCTGGGAGGCGATGACGCCCGGCGAGTTCGCGCGTGCGGGAGCGGGGCTGACGATCCATTGGGGGCGCTTCGAGACACATTATGGTCCTGTGATCGCGATGGGCACCGGGCGTGGCATCTGCGGGATGGCCTTTACCGAAGTGATGGGAGAGGCGTTGGCCTTTGCCGATCTGGCAAAACGCTGGCCTGCCGCGCAGTTCCGCGAGGACCCTGCCGCACTCGGCAATTGGGTCGCGGCAGCTTTCGCCCAGCGGGGAGACGTCTCACTGACCCTCACAGGCGGCGCGTTCCAGATCAAGGTCTGGGAGGCGCTTCTGCAGATCCCCGAAGGCGCCGTCTCCACCTATCAGGACATAGCCACGGCCATCGGCTCGCCCAAGGCCACCCGCGCGGTCGGCACCGCCATCGGCAAGAACCCGATTGCCGCGCTGATTCCCTGCCATCGTGCGCTTCGCAAATCGGGCGGACTGGGCGGCTATCACTGGGGGCTGACGACCAAACGTGTGCTTCTGGCGCGCGAAGCGGCCCGTTCGGAAGCCGAGCGTTCGCCTATGCTGTAGCGCTGGCTCGCGGCGGATAACATTTGCCGGAACCCTTCGGCAAAATGCCGCCCAGCTATTGAAGCGCGATGGAACTTCCCCTTCTCTCGGACGTAATATCCACCGGACGCCCGAGAATACGGGCGCGTGAACAAAGGCTGGAACGAGATGAACAAGAAGATTTCCCTTGGTGTGGCAGGTGTCGCCTTGCTTGCAATGGCAGGCTGTGTGACCACCCCCGCCGACCCGAACGACCCCTATCAGAACACCCGTGGCGGCGCGATCGCAGGCGCTCTTCTGGGCGGTGCCGCAGGCGCCATGTCCGGTGGTGACGAGCGTCTGACCAAAGCTGCAGCCGGTGCCGCCGTGGGCGGCCTGATCGGTGGCGCCATCGGCAACCAGATGGACAAGCAGGCGCAAGAGCTTCGCCGCGATCTCGACGCGCAAGGCACCTCGGTCGTCAACAACGGCAACAACCTTGTCGTGACCATGCCGCAGGATATCCTGTTCGATACCGACAGCTCGGCCGTCCGCCCGAGCCTGCGTAACGACCTCTACACGCTGGCCGGTAGCCTCAACCGCTACCCGAACTCCACGCTGCAGGTCGTCGGCAACACCGATAACACCGGCGAAGCTGCTTATAACCAGCGCCTCTCGGAAGCCCGCGCCGATGCCGTCACCGGCGTATTGGTGCAGGCCGGTGTGCCCGCCTCGCGCATCCAGTCCTATGGTCGCGGCGAAGAGAACCCGATCGCGTCGAACCTGACCGCGGAAGGCCGCGCCAAGAACCGCCGCGTCGAGTTCATCATCACGCCGACGAACAACTGAGTTTTTCCATTACCGATTTGGGAGGGGCCGGCATCTGCTGGCCCTTTCTTTTGACCAGATCCCATGGCATCGGATAGATTGGCTAGAAAAACTAACCAAGGAGGTGCCTGCGATGCCGTTCCAGAGAATCGAATCGGAAAAGCTTGCCACGGCCATCGTGCGCCAGATCGAAGAGCTGATCCTGCAGGGGATCCTGCGCCCGGGTGAACGTCTGCCCTCCGAGCGCGAACTTTCGGACAGGCTCGGCGTCTCGCGCCCGTCCCTGCGGGAGGCGATTGCGGAGCTGCAGGATCAGGGGCTGCTTGCCACGCGCGCCGGAGCCGGTGTCTATGTGGCCGATGTTCTGGGCTCGGCTTTCTCGCCCGCGCTGATCCGCCTCTTCTCGTCCTCCGATCAGGCAGTCTATGACTATCTGGCCTTCCGCCGCGATGTCGAAGGGCTGGCCGCCGAGCGCGCCGCGCGTTTTGCTTCCGATACCGATCTGCAGGTTATCGACGGGCTTTTCCGCCGCATGGAAGCCGCCCATAGCAAACGCAGCTATGCCGATGAAGCCGCGCTTGATGCGCAGTTCCACCTGGCCATCATCGAGGCCAGCCATAACGTGATCATGCTGCATATGATGCGCGCGATGTTCGACCTGCTGAGCGAGGGCGTGTTTTACAACCGCTCCATGCTCTTCAAGAACCGCGTGACCCGTGACGAGCTGCTCAACCAGCACCGCGCGATGAACGAGGCGATCCAGAAGCGCGACGGGACGGCCGCACGCGAGGCAGTGGCGGCGCATATGAACTTCGTCGAGGTCGAGATGACCCATAACCGCAAAGCGATGAAAAACGAGGAAACAGCAAAGCTGCGTTTGCAACAGCGCAGCAGCTGACGCGTCCCGCAAGCTGACATGAAAAAACCCGGCCCAAGGGCCGGGTTAGAATGTTTGGTGACCTCGAAAGATCAATGCAGACGCTGGGCGACCTCGTCGATGGACGCATCGACGCGGGCCGCTTTATCAGCGGCAGACATCTGCTCGGCCAGAACCTTGCCAGCAGCAGCGATCGCGACCGTGATGGCCTCGTCGCGCACCGCTTTCACGGCACCGGCTTCGGCAGAGGCGATCTGCTCTTCTGCAGCTTTCAGGCGACGCTCGATCGAATCGGCCAGATCCTTCTTCGCCTGAGCGGCAGCCAGCTCCGCGTCGCGCTTGGCGCTGGCGACGATCTCGTCGGCCTGCACCTGCACTTCACGCTGCTTGCGCTCGTAGGTGGCAAGAATGGCTTGGGCTTCCTCACGAAGGCTGCGCGCCTCCTCGAGGTCCGATTTGATCCCTGCGGCACGCTTATCGAGCAGGCCACCCAGCATCGTCGGGACTTTCACATAGAAAAGCACACCGATGAAGGTCAGGAAGGCCAGCGTCACGATGAAGTTCGTGTTATGCAGGCTGAAGAACGGGCCGGACGCTGCGAAGGCGGGCTGAGCAGCAACAAGGGCGATGAGAACAGCAAGTTTCTTCATGACCTTATCCTTTCAACCGTTCGTCGACAGCCGCAGCGACGCTGGCTTGGTCGGCCTGACCACCCAGAGTCGAGACGATCTCGACAGCAGCGTCTTTGGCGACGGCTTCCACCGCCTCTTTGGCACCGGCTTCGATCTCCGCGATCCGCGCTTGGCTTTCGGCCGTTTTCGCCGCGATCTCGGCATCCGCTTTCACGATTGCCGCATCCACGTCTTTCTGGATGTCCGCACGGGCTTGGGCCACGATGGCCTGCGCTTTGGTGCGAGCATCGGCCAGGGCCTTTTCATAGGCGGCCTCGGCTTCTTTGGCCTTGAGCTTGAATTCCTCGGCGGAGGCAAGATCCCCCGAGATGGTGCCCTGACGGTCGGCCAGCACGGAGGCGATCCGCGGCAGCGCGACTTTTGCCAGAACCCAATAAATCACGACCAACGAGACCAGAAGCCAGAAGATCTGGTTGGGATAGGTCGAGAAGTCGAGCTGCGGCATACCGGCAGCATCGGCGTTATGCGCCGAAGCGCCAGCCGTCACCGCCACATCGCCAGCTTCATGTTCTGTTGCCATGTCGTTGTCCCTCTCGGACCGCAGGCACGCGGTCCTGTCTCAAACTCGGAAGGGCCCGTCGGGGCCCCTCCGTCCGCAAGATTGCGAAAAAGGGATCAGACGGCGAACATCAGCAGCAGAGCGACGAGGAACGAGAAGATCCCCAGTGCTTCTGCGAATGCGATGCCGATGAACAGCGTTGCGGTTTGACCAGCGGCTGCCGACGGATTGCGCAGGGCACCCGACAGGAAGTTGCCTGCAACGGTGCCCACACCGATTGCCGAACCACCCATACCGATACAAGCCAGACCTGCACCGATGTAAGCACCCATTTGAACGATATCGCCTTCCATAGTCGTCACTCCTAAAGTTGGAATTGGCTTGAGTAGATTAACGCGATCCTTGGATCGACCTTAGTGTGCGGGATGCAGCGCGTCTTTCAGATAGACGCAGGTCAGGATCGTGAAAACATAGGCCTGGATGAAGGCAACAAGCACTTCGAGGCCGTAGATTGCAGTGATGGCCAGCACGGACACGGGAGAGATCAGCGCGATGGCGGCAAAGCCTGCGAAGACCTTCATCACCGCGTGACCGGCCATGATGTTGCCCGCAAGCCGGATCGAATGCGATACGGGGCGGACGAAATAGGAGATCACCTCGATCAGCGCAAGGATCGGGCGCAGCGGAAGCGGCGCAGCCGAGACCCAGAACAGGCTCAGGAAGCCCGCGCCGTTCTTGATGAAGCCGATCACGGTCACCGAGACGAACACGAAGAGTGCCAGAACAGCGGTCACAGCGATATGCGAGGTGGTGGCAAAGCTACCCGGCAGCAGGCCTAGGAAGTTAGCGAAGGTGATGAAGGAGAAGATCACCATGACATAGGGGAAGAACTTCAGCCCCTCCTTGCCACAGATATCCTCGACCATTTTGTGGCCCATGCCGTAAAACAGTTCGGCGATGGATTGTGCGCGCGAGGGCACAATGCCGCGGCCGCGGGTGCCGACAACCAGCACCAGAACGATTGCGACGATCGCAATCGCCATCCACAGGGTTGCATTGGTGATCGTATACCAATGGACAGCACCCTCACCCACCAGAGGGGAGACCACGAACTGGTCCATCGGGTGGAAAGCCATCTCGCCCGACCCTTCGGTCACAATCGCAATGAGGAGCATCAGGATCACAACGGCGAACAAGATGTAGCTGATCATCTTGGACGAGCCATTGGCGTTCGAAGTGCTTTCCGCCACGTCTATTTTCCCTCTTCATCAGCCGCAGGAGCGGCATCAGGTTTCGCATTTATTTCCGCAGCGGTGCGCATCATCACGCGCACCCCCGCAATCAACCCCAGAAGAACGAAGATGATCATGAAGATCGGCAACGTTCCCAAGAGGACATCAAGCCCGTAACCGACCCCGAAACCGATACCCAGCCCCGAAACCAGCTCTATGACCATCCTCCAGGCAAGCTCGGATTGTGCGACACCGCCACGCGGTGGTCCATCCGTCTCGCCCGGAGCCTGCTTTCTCAGCTTCGCAAGCTTGTCTTCGAGCGCTTTTAGACGTTCGGGATCAGGCTCGTTGCTCATCATTCAGGCCTTTGGTCGTGTTAGGGCTGTGATAGACGTCACGGCGCAGTGAGTCAACGCTCATGACCGTAGGAGAAATACCGCGCAAGGCACTGATATGTATCAATTTTGAAAACCGCACACCTCACGCCGCCCTGCGACAATCTGACCACCCCGCCCCGCGGGGCCAAAATCCAAATTCAACCCATCGGTTGACCATCGACCCAAAACCTTCGTAAGTATGCCCATGAGCACGCAGCCCTCTTCCGATCTCGATGCGATATTCGCAGCCCTCGCCGACCCGACGCGGCGCGAGATCCTGCATATGCTGCTCGAGGACGATATGGCGGTGAGCGATGTGGCCAGCGCGTTCGACATCTCGCTGGCGGGCGTGTCGAAACATCTGGCAATCCTGAGCCAAGCAGGACTGATCAGTCAGGAAAAGCATGGCCGTGTGAAATGGTGCAAGCTGGAACCTTCGGCCATGAGCGAGGCGATCATCTGGATCCAGAGTTTCGGCCAGTTCCGGGCGATGGATCTGGATGCGTTCGAACGCTTTGTCGAGAGCGAGCTTGCCCCCCTCGCCGCACCGCAGCCGGAGGCCGATTAGGGGCTCTGCCCCCTTGGCGCTGCGCGCCAATTCCCCCGGGATATTTACAGACACTGGAAGAAGGGGCCGCGCGGGCCCCTTTGTCTTTGTTACAGGCCGTGGCTCCGGTCATAGGAGCTGCGTGCGGGAGGCTCCCAGCCGCGGGGCGGCTCTGAGGCGGCGAAAATCTCGACCTTGAGCGGGTAGCAGGCCGCACTATCGGAGCTGTGCTCGGAGGAGCAATCGCCGCCCGGACAGGCCGAGAGCGCGCCGAGAAGATCGATCTCGGCGAAGATATCCATGTAATCGCCGGGGCGGACCGGACTTGCCTTCATGAAATACTGCCCCGTATCGCGGGTGAAGCCTGTGCACATGAAGATGTTGAAGACGTCATGCACCTGGGTTTCAGCCTCGGCCAAGGACATGCCCGTCTCCGCTGCCAAGGCACGCGTCAGATTGGAATGGCAGCAATGGTGATATTGCCCGCCATCGCTGAGTAGCGCATGGGTATAGGGGTCGCAGCGGGTACCGATGACATCATGCACCGACCCGCCATCGGGATCGACCCCATACCAGTCGAGGCTGTCATCGATGATCGTGGCCATCGGGCGCAGGCTCGGGAAAGAGGACCAGAAGCGGTCACCGCTGGACAGATGCGTGCCGTGGAGTGCGCGGGTCTTGCCGGAATAGAACCGCTCGGAAAGATCGGCTGACCAGAGGTTGAGATCGCCCACCTGGGCGCCCTCGATCGAGGAGATCCGGAAGAACTGGCCGGCTTTCACGTGGAAACAGGCACCATCGCGCGGAGGAACGATTACCTCGCCGATTTTCTCCGCCCCTGCCCGCGATGCGCGATAGGCGGCAAGATCGGGTCGGGGCAATGTGGTGACGGGATAGCAGATCACCGGCGGGACGGATTTGCGCGCGATGGCATCGGCGGGCGCGGCATGTTCGGGCGTGGAAAGCTTCATCGCGAACCTCTTGGACATAACAAAACCCCGGTTGCTCAACCGGGGTCTGTCAGGCCCTAGAGACCGGTTCAGGCGCTATAGTAGCCATACATTTCATCAAGAACAGCGATGTTTGCAGGTTTTTGCGCCTGCGGTGAGGCCTGTTCCGGCTTGTGCGTACCGGGATTGTAATAGGCCAGCGCGTCTTCCTGCTTCAGAGCGGACTCGGCCTGTTCCGGGAATTTGACAATCTGATTCATGGAACTCTCCAGTGTTTCCGAGTTCCTCCCCGACGCCTGATATAAAGTTTTTATATCGCGGCGCCATGGCCCGCGCTGCAACGCTTACATGCGTATACTGCAATGCAAAATGCAAACACCCCCAGCTTTCGCCGGGGGTGTCGCAGGACATGACCGTAAGGATCAGTTCTGGCGTTCGACCATCATATGCTTGATCGCGGCGATGGATTTCGCCGGATTGAGACCTTTGGGGCAGGTCTTGGTGCAGTTCATGATGGTATGGCAGCGGTAGAGCTTGAAGGGATCTTCGAGCTGGTCGAGACGCTCTGCCGTGGCTTCATCGCGGCTATCGATGATCCAGCGATAGGCATGCAGGAGGGCTGCCGGACCGAGATAGCGGTCGGAGTTCCACCAGTAGCTCGGGCAGGAGGTCGAGCAGGAAGCGCACATAACACACTCGTAGAGACCATCGAGTTTCTTGCGATCCTCGATCGACTGACGCCATTCCTTCTCGGGACGGTTGGTCTTGGTTTCCAGCCACGGCATGATCGACGCGTGCTGCGCGTAGAAATGCGTCAGATCGGGGATCAAATCCTTGACCACCGGCATATGCGGCAGCGGGTAGATCTTGACCACATCGGTCTTGATCTCGTCGAGACCGAAGATACAGGCCAGCGTGTTATGGCCGTCGATATTCATCGCGCAGGACCCACAGATCCCTTCGCGGCACGAGCGGCGGAAGGTCAGGGTCGGGTCGATCTCGTTCTTGATCTTAATCAGCGCATCGAGAACCATCGGGCCGCATTTGGCGAGGTCGACGAAATAGGTGTCGACCCGCGGGTTTTCACCATCTTCCGGCTCCCAGCGATAGATCTGGAATTTGCGGACGTTTTTGCCTTCCGGCTTCGGCCATGTCTTGCCGACACGGATCTTCGAATTCTTGGGTAGGGAAAACTGAACCATGTTTCTACCTCCGGTCATATGTGGACGGGGCGGGTCGCTGCGTAGCGGACTTCGTCGCGAAGCGCCCCCGTTATATCTCTTCCCTGCCCGGGGCCACCGGACAGCGGATCACCTGTTATAGAGCGGCGTTTGCGGCAGTTGACCGGAATACTGGTAGACACAGCTCTTGTAGACCTCGTTGGGGTCGCGGAACGTATCCGAGGAGATCCCCACCTTCAGATCATAAGAGGTGGCCGGTTTTCCGTTTGCCACGCCCAATCCCACAGAACCGGAGACCGGACGCGCATCCTGCACGCGTTGCTGGCAGAAGGTTTCTGCCCGAGCGACCGGGATCTTGGTGCAGCCGGAGAGCGCAAGCGCGCCCCCCAGAACCACCGCCAGAGCCGGCCGCCCCCGCATCAGTAGACCCGCTTTTTGGGCGCGATCTTGGCCGTATCGATACCACCATCCTCGAATTTGGTGAGCGGATCGATATGCACCGGACGGAAGGTCAGATCCACATTCGGGCCGTCGACACGCATAATCGAGTGCTTGCGCCAGTTGGTATCGTCACGATCCGGGTAGTCCTCATGCGCATGGGCGCCGCGGCTTTCCTTACGGGCCTCAGCACCGACGATGGTGGCCATCGCATTCGGCATGAGGTTGGTCAGCTCGAGGCTTTCCATCAGATCCGAGTTCCATACGAGCGAGCGGTCGGTGACCGAGAGATCGTCGAGCTTGGAGGCCACAGACTTCATCTTCTCGACGCCTTCTGCCAGCGTCTTGTCTGTCCGGAACACGGCCGCATCGGCCTGCATCGTGCGCTGCATCTCGAGACGCAGCTCTGCCGTCGGCGTGCCGCCCTTGGCATAGCGGATCTTGTCGAACCGCTCGAAGGCCGCTTCCACGCCCTTGAGGTTCATGGTCGGGTTCGGCGCCTCGGGATCGAGCGTCTTGCCCGCCCGAAGCGCGGCTGCGCGACCGAAGACCACAAGGTCGATCAGCGAGTTCGAGCCCAGACGGTTCGCACCGTGAACCGACGCACAGCCCGCCTCGCCCACAGCCATCAGGCCGGGAACGATCGCATCGGGGTCTTCGGCGGTCGGGTTGATGACCTCGCCCCAATAGTTGGTCGGGATGCCGCCCATATTGTAGTGCACCGTCGGCAGAACCGGAATCGGTTCCTTGGTCACATCGACACCGGCGAAGATCTTCGCGGATTCCGAGATACCCGGCAGACGCTCGTGCAGCGCCTCGGGGGGAAGGTGCGAGAGGTTCAGGAAGATGTGGTCTTTATGCTCGCCCACACCGCGACCTTCGCGGATTTCCATCGTCATGCAGCGCGAGACCACGTCACGGGACGCGAGGTCCTTATAGGTCGGTGCATAACGCTCCATGAAGCGCTCGCCTTCGGAGTTGGTCAGATAACCACCCTCGCCGCGCGCGCCCTCGGTGATCAGGCAGCCCGAGCCATAGATGCCGGTCGGGTGGAACTGGACGAATTCCATATCCTGCAGCGCCAGACCCGCACGGGCCACCATGCCGCCACCGTCGCCGGTGCATGTATGGGCCGAGGTTGCCGAGAAATAGGCGCGGCCATAGCCACCGGTCGCCAGAACGACGGTTTTGGCCGAGAACAGGTGGAAGGTGCCGTCATCGAGTTTCCAGCACAGCACGCCCACACAGGACTTGCCGTCTTCCGACATGATCAGGTCGATGGCGAAATATTCGATGTAGAACTCTGCGTTGTTCTTCAGCGACTGGCCGTAGAGCGTGTGCAGGATCGCGTGACCGGTCCGGTCGGCGGCGGCACAGGTGCGCTGAACGGGCGGGCCTTCACCAAATTCGGTGGTATGACCGCCGAAGGGGCGCTGGTAGATCTTGCCTTCTTCGGTGCGCGAGAACGGCACGCCGTAATGCTCGAGCTCGTAAACGGCCTTGGGCGCCTCACGCGCAAGGTATTCCATCGCGTCGGTGTCGCCCAGCCAGTCCGAGCCCTTCACGGTATCATAGAGGTGCCATTGCCAGTTATCGGGGCCCATATTGGCCAGCGAGGCGGCGATACCGCCCTGTGCGGCAACCGTGTGCGAGCGGGTCGGGAAAACCTTGGTCACACAGGCGGTGCGCAGACCCTGCTCGGCCATGCCCAGCGTCGCGCGCAGACCGGCGCCACCGGCACCGACAACCACGACGTCATATTTATGCGTCTCGTATTCGTAAGCAGCCATTTGTCTTTATCCCGTTATTATCAGGCGCCCATTGCCAGGCCGATGAGAACCATCCGGCCAAGCGCGTAAAGCACGCATGCGATCAGAAAATAGGACAGGCCCTGCACGAACAGCACCGCAATCTTGCGGGTCATGCCCTGCCAGTAGTCCTCGATCATCGTCTGTGCGCCTTTGGCGAAGTGACGCAGACCCACGAAGAAGGTCAGCGCGGTGATGATCGCCGGGAAGGGGTGCGAGAAGGTCGCGATGACTTCCGCCTGCGACTTGCCCAAGGCGGAGCCGAAGATGAAGATGAAGCAGGGAACGAGGAACACCAGAGCCCATGCCGAGACGGTCATGTACCAGTGATGTTCGGTGCCCGTCCCCGAGGCTCCTTTGCCAACGGCGCGCTTGCGGTCGGTGAGGTAACGCATGAGATCCCTCCCTCAGACGATGATGATGGTAAGAAGGGTCAGCACGACCGAACCGATCATGCAGGCCATGCCGAGTTTCTCGGCAGTCTCGATATCGAGCCCGCGGCCCGAATCGAAGTAGAAGTGACGCAGCCCCGCGAGGTAGTGATACCAAAGGCCCAGCACCGAAACCGTGAAGACCAGATCGCCGATGAAGGAGGTCATGAGCCAGTTGACGGTCTCGAAGGTGGAGGGCGCGCCGGTTGCGGCCATCAGCCACCAGACGGCGAGGATTGTCGTAATGATCAGCGCATTGCCCGTGATCCGCGTCAGAATAGACGAGATCGAGGTCATTTGCGGGCGGTAATACTGACCGATCATGAAGGGGGAAAGGGGCCGTTCAACCCGTTTCGTTTCTGCCATAGTGGGTCCCTCTGTCGCTTGGCCCCGAAATTCGCATGGCAAAAGACGATCGGCTATTGCTATGGGTGCCGCGGGGCTGGCCGGAATAATGTCTGGCACATGCATAGGACGATCTGTCGCAGGTGTCACGCGTCACGACTGGAAAATTTGCCACGTTTCAGTGAAAACAGAGTGGAAATCCCGCTTTGTGATCACGAAAATTCTTCCTGTGATCACATTATTGGCGCTAACAATTCATGAGTGATTTTGTCGACTTATAGCGTGGGCACCGGCAGAGTCGCACAAGAGGCCGCTGGCGGATCCTAAACGAAAACACCCGCCCAATCCATGGACGGGTGCATGATTGGGGGGCGCGAGGCCAGCTTAGCGACGCAGCGGCAGGCCGTTCTTGTCTTTCAGCGAGCCCACGACAAGGCGCACGAAATCGATCAGCGTCCAGATCCCGAGCCCGCCAAACGTGATCAGCATCAGGATGCCGGTAAAGATGCGACCCAGATAGAAGCGGTGCACACCGAGGCTACCCAGAAAGAAGCATAGCAGAACCGCCGGAACGAAACCCTTGGTGGATTCGCCCGTAACGGGGGCTTGTTGCATGGATTGCGGCTCGATCGGGGTAGCGGTCATGGAAATCTCCGGTATTGGGAAAAGGTCAGATAGGTGTTGATGCAAGGCAGATGCGTCGGCCCTGCCCGTCGCGTTCCTGCTCGGTGATCAGCTTGTAGAACACGATGACCGTGTGCAGCGCATCCGCCAGCAGGAACACCAGCGCGAGCGGATTACCGTTGCAAAACAGCGCCACAGTCACGAGGAACAGGCCCAGATCGACCAGCCCGTGCAGGATATTGCCGAGATAGAAGTGATGCACGCCCAGCACACCGAACACGCCACAGAGCGCGACAGCGGTGCCGTAGGACTTCGGGGAACGTGTATCGCTCATCTAAAATTCTCGCAAAACGGTCGCATCAATGTGATCCGTTTGAAGCAGGTTTTTAGGATGATCAACCGCAAAAACCGGATGCATTCAAACATATGCATTCGATTTCAATGTTTTAGGCGGTATCTTGCCGGTCGGTCACAGGGGGCAAAGCGCCCAGTAGTCCAGATCCAGCAGCACTTCGGGTAGGTATTTCCCGTCCCCCCCCTTCAGCGCAAAAGGTGCAGCCCCCGCTTTCGCGGCGACCAGACGCAGGCGCAGCGCCCCTACGCCGGGGGCGCTTGTCTCGGCCTTGTCGATCACCTCCGACCATGCCTTGACCGTATCCCCCGCAAAGCAGGGATTGGCATGTGCGCCGCCATTGAGCGCCACGATCATCTGCGCATTGGCCAGCCCGTTGAACGACAGCGCCCGCGCCATCGAGATCACATGACCGCCATAGATCAGCCGCTGGCCATCGGGGCGGAAGGTCGCGTCAAAATGCACTTTAGCGGTGTTCTGCCACAGGCGGGTGGCCAGCATGTGCTCGGCTTCCTCGATGGTGACGCCATCGACATGGTCGATCTTCTCGCCGATCCCGTAATCGCCCCAGCGATGCGGCTCGCCCGCCAGATCGAAATCATAGCCGGTGAAATCCAGCCCCTCGGGCAGGATCAGGTCCTCGGGCGCCACCACCCTGGCCAGATCGGGCAGCACTGTCTCGGGCGCGGGCGCATCCGGGTTGCCCTTGCGCACCATCACCCAGCGGACATAGTCCATCACCGTTTCATCGCGCTGGTTCAGCCCGCGCGTGCGGACATAGACCACGCCGGTCTTGCCGTTGGAGTTCTCCTTGAGACCGATCACCTCGGATTCGGAGCGCAGCGTATCGCCGGGATAGACCGGAAGATACCATCTCCCCTCGGCATAGCCCAGATTGGCGACCGCATTCAGCGAGACATCCGGCACCGTCTTGCCGAAGATCACATGGAAACTCGCCAGGTCGTCGATGGGAGAGGCAGGCAGGCCACAGGACCGTGCGAATTCATCCGATGAATAAAGCGCCCCGCGCGCGGGATAGAGCGCGTGATAAAGCGCCCTCTCCCCGCCCGAGACGGTGCGGGGCACGGCATGTTTCAGCACCTGCCCCACATGATAATCCTCGAAAAACCGGCCCGCATTCGTTTTGGCCATACCCTGCACTCCTCCCGTTTGGGGGCGCGTTAGAGCTGCCCCAGTTTCAGTTCGGGCGAATACTCGCCCTCGACGATCTTCGTCACCGCCTGCCCGCAGCGCATCACGCCGCGCGCCGCGTCGAACGCATATTGCGGGTTCCCCTCCAGCACCCAGCCCTTGGCCAGGGCTTCGGTTACCTTGTGGCAGAACTCGCTCGTGTCATCTGCCGTGAGAAAACGATAGGCTTTCATGGGATCCTCCTTCACCCGAATACCGGGTAGCCGAAGGCATAATGGATACCCGCAATCACGCCATAGACAATCACCGTCCCGAGAAGGGCGAAAATCTCCATTTTGGCGCCCTTGCCCTTGGGCGGCACCCACGCGGTGCGGTTAATCAGCACCATTTCGACCAGCGCCCAGATCCCGATCCCGCCAAAGAGCACGAAGCTCGGCGTATCGCCATTCACGAGGATATGCGCGACCGACCACAGCAGCACGCCCAGCAGCATCGGGTGGCGGTAGATCTGCGCGATCTTGGTCTTCATGCCGGCAGCGGCAAAGAGGTAGACAGAGACCAGCATCAGCAGATTGTTCACCCCTGTCACCGCAGGGCTACGGCCCCAGAAGAACGCGCCATCCGCCGAGCGGTAACCGATCACCATCAGGATCAGCGACAGAACGAGAAGCCCCGACACCATCGCCCGCCCCTGCGGCCCCATCTTCGCGCGCGCCTCGGGCGCCAGACGTTTGAACAAATGCGCCAGCGCCCAGATCAGGACACCGAGGATGAGAAGGATCATTGGCTTACTCCGCTTGGCTTATATCCGTGCGGCAATCGCCTCCGCTTTGGCGAGGACCTGCCGCGCTGTGACGATATGCAGATTTTCCACGATCTTACCATCGACAACCGCAACACCCTGCCCCTTTGATCGCGCCTCGTCAAAGGCGGCGATCTGGCGCTCGGCTAGATCGATCTCGGCCTCGGATGGGGCAAAGGCGGTATTGGCCACGGAGAGTTGCGCCGGATGGATCAGGGTCTTGCCGTCAAAGCCCATGTCGCGTCCCTGCGCGCATTCGGCGGCCAGACCTTCCTCGTCCTTGAACGCATTATAGACTCCATCCACGATGATCTTCCCATAGGCTTTGGCCGCCAGCAGGCACAGGCCCAGCCCCGAGAGCATCGGCAACCGGTCGGGGCGGAACCGCGCGCCCAGTTCCTTGGCGAGGTCATTGGTGCCCATCACCATCCCCTGAAGGCGGGGATGGGCGGCAATCGCCTGCGCGTTCAGCATCCCCAGCGAGGTCTCCATCATTGCCCAGAGCGGCACGTCGGGGATCAGATCCCCCACGGCATCCAGATCGGCGGGGTCATTCACCTTGGGGATCAGGATCGCATCGATCCGGGCGCCTTCGCGCAAGGCGCGTGCCATCTTCAGCACATCCTTGCGACCCCAGTCGGTATCGAGCCCGTTGATCCGCACGATGCGCGCGCGATTGCCAAAATCCTTATCCTTCAGCGCTGCGACCAGCGTGTCGCGGGCGTTGATTTTTTCGTCAACGGCGACAGCATCCTCCAGATCGAAGATGATCGCATCACAATCTAGCCCCATGGCCTTATCAAGCGCCCGCTCCTTGGAGCCGGGGATGTAAAGCACCGAACGATAAGGCTGTGCCGACATGATTCTCCTCCCAAACTGCTATACGGAACAAAAGATCACAGTATAAACTTTATTTGCAATATAATTTCTGCCGCATCGCAGAATTTTAGTTCTCGCAGGTAAATTGCGGGCGCCCCCAGGGTGATTAACTCTCTTTTCGTCAGTTCGCCTTAGTTTAGTGATCATTGCATATCACAACCAAGGGGCGATCTATGCAAAAGAAGCTTTTTGCCCTCTCACTGGGCTTTCTTGCACTCATCCTTGCCGCGCAGAACCTGCGCGCCGAGACCCCCGCCTGTGGTGACCGCTCCGAGATCGTGGTCGAGCTGGCAAACCGCTATCAGGAAACACAGCGCAGCACGGGAATTGCTGCCAATAATACGCTGATGGAGCTGTTTGCCGCGGAGAGCGGCACATGGACCCTGCTGGCCACCACTCCTGGTGGCACCAGCTGCCTGATCGCCTCCGGAATGGACTTCAAGACCCAAAGCGGCGGTTTTGGCAGAGCTTTCGGCACCGGCCCGAAAAAAGACATCTGAACGGCGGAATCCACCTGTTTTATTTGATTTCGCGGGATATTTTTGCTCACATATAAGTGACTGATCCCGCTTGCATTCCTGACTCGCGAAGCCGTACACCATAGCATACAGAACCCGTTTAGGATGCACGAATGCGCTAGGTCCTCTTGCCTAAAGCATAAAAACCGCCTACCCATCACCGGTCACTTATATCCATCCTATGACGGAGGAATTCATGGCCCGACCCAAGATTGCGCTGATCGGCGCAGGTCAGATCGGTGGTACTCTCGCCCATCTTGCAGCCCTCAAAGAACTTGGCGATGTCGTCCTGTTCGATATTTCCGAAGGCACCCCGCAGGGGAAAGCCCTCGATATTGCAGAATCCGGCCCGTCGGAAGGCTTCGATGCCACGATGAAAGGCACGAACGACTATGCCGATATCGCTGGTGCAGATGTCTGCATCGTGACGGCTGGCGTTCCGCGCAAGCCCGGCATGAGCCGCGATGACCTTCTGGGCATCAACCTCAAAGTCATGAAATCGGTCGGCGAGGGGATCAAGCAATACGCCCCCGACGCGTTCGTGATCTGCATCACCAACCCGCTCGACGCGATGGTCTGGGCATTGCAGAAATTCTCCGGCCTGCCGGCAGAGAAGGTCTGCGGTATGGCAGGCGTGCTGGATTCGGCCCGCTTCCGCCACTTCCTCGCGACCGAGTTCAATGTCTCGATGAAAGACGTCACCGCCTTCGTGCTCGGCGGTCACGGCGACACGATGGTGCCGCTTGCCCGTTATTCGACCGTTGCCGGCATCCCGCTGCCCGACCTCGTCGAAATGGGCTGGACCACGCAGGAAAAACTCGACGCGATCATCCAGCGCACCCGTGATGGCGGCGCAGAGATCGTGGGCCTGCTGAAAACCGGTTCGGCCTTCTATGCGCCTGCGACCTCGGCGATCGAGATGGCGGAAGCCTATCTCAAGGACCAGAAGCGTGTTCTGCCCTGCGCGGCCTATGTCAAAGGCGCGCTCGGCCTCGACGGCATGTATGTCGGCGTCCCGACCGTGATCGGTGCCGGCGGCATCGAGCGCGTTGTCGACATCAAGATGAACAAGGACGAACAAGCCATGTTCGACAAGTCGGTAGACGCGGTCAATGGCCTCGTCGAAGCCTGCAAAGGCATCGACAGCTCGCTGGCATAAGCCATCGATGTTTCACGTGAAAGGCGCGGCTCAGGCCGCGCCTTTTGCATTCGGGTCTAGCCTGCGATCCCGTCCATGGCGAAGGCCCGCGCATCGAAGCCCAGCTCCTCCCTCGCCCGCCCGATCAGAGCCGCCTCATGCTCCATGAGCAGCCTGTCGAACCCCGCGGAGGTAAAATCCAGCTCGGGAAAAAGTGCACGGGCATGGCCCAGAACCGGACAGGCGATCCGCTCCAGCAGATGACGCTTTAGCAACCCCACCTCCTCCGCCTCCGTGACGCCCTGAACGGCATACCACTGGTCCCATAGCGCCTGCGGATCCCGCGCCCGCGCGGCGGCCTCCCGGAACTGTGCGACGCGTGGTTCGGCATAGGGCACCGGATCACCTTGCACCTGCGTCAAGGCCCGACGCATCATCTTGAGAATATAATGCAGCGGCGTGAGCCCGTCGAAATGCATCAGTCGCGCATTATAGGAGGGACGATACGGCAGGGTCACCGTGCCACCTGGCGCGTCCCAGTGTTCGGTGGGGTGATGAACCCCCAACACATAGCCCTGCCCCACGCGCGTGCAGGCCTTGCCCGCGATATGGCCGGAAACGCCACGGTTGAGGAACTGCGCCCGTGCGCCGTAAAACGCCTCTCCCTCTTCGGAAAATGCATCCCAGCGCTTGCGGAAGACGCCTTGGAAAATGTCGTTGCCGGTCACATCAGGCACAAAGGTCCGCTCAAGCACTTCCAGCCGCAACCACGCCTTCTCATGGGTCTTTGCAAGCTCCCATTCAAAGGGCCGTTCAAGATGGATGAACTCGTCTGCATCACAATGCACCATCCAGGCCACATCCACCTCGTTGGCGATCCGGGTCGCGTTGTATTTCTGGCGGGCTTGGTGGCGTGAGGGACGTTGCGCGTTCCAATGCCGCACCCAGCCATCTTCGCCCGAACGATGCACGAAGCACCCGGCTACCCCGCGCAAAAGACGTTCTGCCGGAGGATCGGGCCGGTCGAAAACCACATGGACCTCGGAGGCACCGATGGCCAGATGATGGGCCACCCAGGCCGCGACAAGCGGCACAGGCTCGTCCATCGTGCCGACCACCCCCCATCTCGGAAGCTCCGGTGATTCGTCGGATTTCGTCATTGCTGCATCACTTTCAACTGCCCTGCCCAGTCTTCAAAGATTCGTTCCGTTTTGGCTACTGCAGAGTTGAATCGCTAACGAATTCTTCCTTGTGATCACACGCATCAATCGTGTGATCACAAAAGTCGGTTTTCCGCTCACATATCAGCGCGCAAGGCAATTTCAGCTTGTCAGGCTGCGACATTCTGTCCAGTCTGCCCCAAATCGCACCAGCATGGGACGGAGATCATGAACATTCATGAATATCAGGCGAAGCAGCTCCTCAAGAGCTACGGTTGCCCGGTTTCGGAGGGTCGCGCGGTTCTGAAGGCAGAGGAGGCCAAGACCGCAGCAGGCGAACTCGACGGACCGCTTTGGGTTGTTAAGGCGCAGATCCACGCCGGTGGCCGTGGCAAGGGCCATTTCAAGGAAGCCGAAGCCGGCGAAAAAGGCGGTGTCCGCCTTGCCAAATCGGTGGAAGAAGCCGAAGCCATGGCCAAGCAGATGCTCGGCAAGACCCTGATCACGCATCAGACCGGTCCGGCAGGCAAGCAGGTCAACCGCATCTATATCGAAGACGGCTCGGATATCTCGCGCGAGCTGTATCTGGCGCTTCTGGTCGACCGTCAGTCGAGCCGCGTCTCGGTGGTTTGCTCGACCGAAGGCGGCATGGATATCGAAGAAGTTGCGGCCTCGACCCCCGAGAAGATCATCTCCTTCTCGATCGACCCGGCAGCAGGATACCAGGCCTATCATGGCCGTCGCGTGGCTTTCGCGCTGGGTCTTGAAGGCGGTCAGGTCAAGCAGATGGTCAGCCTTCTGGGCAAGCTCTACCAAGCCTTCATCGAGAAGGACATGGAGCAGCTCGAGATCAACCCGCTGATCGTCATGCCCGATAATAACCTTAAAGTGCTCGACGCCAAGCTCGGCTTCGACGGCAACGCACTTTATCGTCACCCCGACATCCAAGCGCTGCGCGACGAGACCGAGGAAGACAGCAAGGAACTCGAAGCGTCCAAATACGACCTGAACTACATCGCGCTCGATGGCGAGATCGGTTGCATGGTGAACGGCGCGGGCCTGGCGATGGCGACGATGGACATCATCAAGCTCTACGGCGCAGAGCCTGCGAACTTCCTTGATGTGGGCGGCGGCGCGACCAAGGAAAAGGTTACCGAGGCCTTCAAGATCATCACCTCCGACAAGAACGTCAAAGGCATTCTGGTCAACATCTTCGGCGGCATCATGCGCTGCGACATCATCGCGGAAGGCGTTCTCGCCGCCGTGAAAGAAGTCGGCCTGCAAGTTCCGCTGGTTGTCCGCCTTGAAGGCACAAATGTCGAAAAGGGTAAGGAAATCATCGCGACTTCCGGCCTGAATGTGATTGCCGCAGACAACCTGTCCGACGGCGCAGAAAAAATCGTGAAAGCGGTGAAAGGCTAAGATCATGGCAGTTCTCGTCAACGAAAACACCAAAGTCATCTGTCAGGGCTTCACCGGCTCGCAGGGGACCTTCCACTCGGAACAGGCGATCGCCTACGGCACCAAGATGGTCGGCGGCGTGACCCCCGGCAAAGGCGGCCAGAAGCATCTGGACCTGCCCGTGTTCAACTCGGTTCATGAAGCCAAGCATGTCACCGAAGCCAATGCGACCGTGATCTACGTTCCCCCGCCTTTCGCGGCCGACTCGATCCTCGAGGCGATCGACGCTGAAATGGAGCTGATCGTCTGCATCACCGAGGGCATTCCGGTGCTCGACATGATGAAGGTTAAGCGCGCTCTGATCGACAGCAAGTCGCGTCTGATCGGTCCGAACTGCCCGGGCGTTATCACCCCCGATGCCTGCAAGATCGGCATCATGCCCGGCCACATCCACAAGCGTGGTTCGGTCGGCGTCGTGTCGCGTTCGGGCACTCTGACCTACGAGGCCGTCAAGCAGACGACCGATCTGGGTCTGGGCCAGTCTTCGGCTGTCGGTATCGGTGGCGACCCGATCAAGGGCACCGAACATATCGACGTGCTCGACATGTTCCTTGACGATCCGGAAACGACCTCGATCATCATGATCGGTGAAATCGGTGGTTCGGCGGAAGAAGAAGCCGCAGAATTCCTCGCCGAGCAGAAGAAAAAAGGCCGTTGGAAGCCGACCGCAGGCTTTATCGCAGGCCGCACGGCCCCTCCAGGCCGCCGCATGGGCCACGCAGGCGCAATCGTCGCCGGCGGCAAAGGCGATGCGGAATCGAAGATCGAAGCCATGAAATCGGCTGGTATCGTCGTGGCAGACAGCCCCGCAACGCTGGGTGAAGCCGTCATGAAAGCCATCAAGGGCTAATTTTCTGGTGCCCGCGCAGGTGACCTGCGCGGGCATCTCCGGCTCATTTCCGGGCCACTCGGCAGAGCTGAACAGAGACCGCGTCTCTGTTTTGCCCTTCCGAGGTTTCTTTAGAACTACGTCAGCCTGACAAAAGGTCGGGCAAAGGGCGAACCAATGAGAAGACGGATCAACGTGCTGACGAGCCATCTCCCGACCCATCGTGGCCGGGCGGTTCGCGCCTACGCCTCCGTCACCAGCGTTTCGCCCATACTGCACGCACATATGCCAGATGTTAAACTTACCGCTATCTGCCCCGACGGCCTTGACGATGCGGAAACCTATTATCTGACTAATGACACCGATAGTGCAGCCGAGCCTCCGAGAAGGACAATGACGATGACGCCCACGACAACCCGTTCCCTCCGTTTCCCCCTGCTGTCGATGCTGGGGGTCGCGGCGCTTGCCCTGACCGCTTGCGGCCCGGGCAATTACTGGGGCAGCGGCAAGCTGCACGAGCAATCCGACACCCCCGCTCACGAAATTCAGGACCAAATGGTGAAAGGTGCCCCCGGCCCGATCACCACAGGGCCGGTTGTCGGTCACGGAAAAGTTCCGGCAGGCACCACGCCCACCGGTTCTACGGGTTATGCCGTTGCAAATACTGCCCGCACGGACGGGACCATTGTCAACGGGCAAGCTGCGCGCTGCACCAATGCCAATGACTGGTCCAAATACTCAGACGGTTGTGCTCATGCCGCAGGTTTGCCTGCCGCCAGCCAGCCCTATATCTCGCCTTACAGCAACTAAGGCCACACAAGCATCACGGTCCGCGAGACGCGCGGGCCGCGCCATCACCCATCCACCTGAACAGGTGACCATATGAACGACGAATCTCCAAACAGCCAATTCCAGGCATCCAGCTTCCTTCAGGGAGGCAATGCCGAATATGTCGAGCAGCTTTACGCACGCTTCGCTAATGATCCGGCGTCTGTAGATGCGGCATGGGCGGATTTCTTCCGTCAGCTGCAGGACGACGAAGCCAGCGTGAAGAAATCGGCCTCCGGTCCCAGCTGGGAACGCAGCGACTGGCCGAGTGCGGCGCCGTCCGAGATCATGGGCGCGCTGACCGGCGAGTGGCCGGCCGCCGAAGTGAAGGATGCCGGCAAGAAAATCTCGAAGAAAGCCGCCGAGACAGGCGTCGCTCTCGACGAGGGCGCGATCAAGCGTGCCGTGCTGGATTCCGTTCGCGCGCTGATGCTGATCCGTGCCTACCGTATCCGTGGTCACCTGGCCGCAGACCTCGACCCGCTGAAAATGCGCGACGAGGTTCCGCATCCGGAACTCGACCCCAAATCCTACGGCTTTACAGATGCCGATATGGACCGCCCGATCTTCCTCGATAAAGTGTTGGGGCTGGAAATCGCCTCGATGCGCCAGATCATGGAGATCGTGAAACGCACCTATTGCGGCACCTTCGCGCTGCAATACATGCATATCTCGGACCCCGAGCAATCGGCATGGCTCAAAGAGCGTATCGAGGGCTATGACAAGGAGATCACCTTCACCCGTGAAGGTCGTCGCGCGATCCTGAACAAGTTGGTCGAGGCCGAAGGCTTCGAGAAGTTCCTGCATGTGAAATACATGGGGACTAAGCGCTTCGGTCTGGATGGCGGCGAGGCCCTGATCCCCGCAATGGAGCAGATCATCAAGCGCGGCGGCAATCTCGGCCTGAAAGAGATCGTCATCGGCATGCCGCACCGAGGCCGTCTGTCGGTTCTGTCGAACGTGATGATGAAGCCCTACCGCGCCATCTTCAACGAATTCCAGGGCGGGTCGTTCAAGCCCGATGACGTGGATGGCTCGGGCGATGTGAAATACCACCTCGGTGCCTCCTCGGACCGCGAGTTCGATGGTAACAAGGTCCACCTTTCGCTGACCGCGAACCCCTCGCACCTCGAGGCCGTGAACCCTGTTGTTCTGGGCAAGGTCCGCGCCAAGCAGGACCAACTCAACGATAGCGAGCGCCGCGAAGTGCTCTCGATCCTGCTGCATGGCGACGCGGCCTTCGCAGGTCAGGGTGTTGTGGCGGAATGCCTCCAGCTCTCGGGCATCCGCGGTCACCGCACCGGCGGCACGATCCATATCGTCGTGAACAACCAGATCGGCTTCACCACCGCGCCGCATTTCTCGCGCACCTCGCCCTACCCGACCGATATCGCGCTGATGGTGGAAGCCCCGATCTTCCACGTCAACGGCGACGATCCGGAAGCGGTTGTGCATGCCGCGAAAGTGGCCACCGAGTTCCGTCAGAAGTTCCTCAAGGACGTTGTTCTCGACATCTTCTGCTACCGCCGCTTCGGTCACAACGAAGGCGACGAGCCGATGTTCACCAACCCGCAGATGTATACCAACATCAAGGGTCACAAGACGACGCTCCAGCTCTATACCGAGCGTTTGGTGAAGGACGGCCTGATCCCCGAGGGCGAGATCGAGGATATGAAAGCCGCGTTCCAGGCCCATCTGAACGAGGAGTTCGAGGCGGGCAAGGTCTACAAACCCAATAAGGCCGACTGGCTTGACGGTCGCTGGAAGAACATGGAACGCGAGGGGCAGGTCTATGACGCAGGCTCCACCGCTGTCTCCGAAGAGACCTTCCACGAGGTCGGGAAGGCGCTGACCACCGCCCCCGAAGGGTTCGAGATGCACCGCACGGTCACGCGTCTGCTGGGCCAGAAGGAAGAGATGTTCTCAACCGGCAAGGGCTTCGACTGGGCAACCGGCGAGGCGCTGGCCTTCGGTTCGCTCCTTGCGGAAGGCTATCCGGTGCGCCTTGCAGGTCAGGACTCGACCCGCGGGACCTTCAGCCAACGTCACTCGGCCTTCATCGACCAGAAATCCGAGGAGCGTTATTACCCGCTCAATCACATCAAGGCAGGTCAGGCCCGCTACGAGGTGATCGACTCGGCACTGTCCGAATATGCGGTTCTTGGCTTCGAATATGGCTACTCGCTGGCAGAGCCCAACACGCTGACCATGTGGGAAGCCCAGTTCGGTGACTTCGCCAACGGCGCGCAGATCATGTTCGACCAGTTCATCTCCTCGGGCGAGCGCAAATGGCTGCGGATGTCCGGTCTGGTGATGCTGCTGCCGCATGGCTTCGAGGGTCAGGGGCCCGAGCACTCCTCGGCACGTCTGGAACGCTTCCTGCAGATGTGCGCGGAAGACAACTGGATCGTTGCCAACTGCTCCACACCCGCCAACTACTTCCATATTCTGCGCCGCCAGATCCACCGGAACTTCCGTAAGCCGCTGGTCCTGATGACGCCGAAGTCGCTGCTTCGCCACCCGATGGCGATCTCGACCAAGGAAGATTTCACCACCGGGTCCTTCTTCCACCGCGTCCTGTGGGACGATGCGGAAAAGGGCAATTCCGAAATGAACCTGAAACCCGATGCCGAGATCAAGCGCGTCGTGATGTGCTCGGGCAAGGTCTATTTCGACCTGCTGGCCGAGCGCGACGCCCGCGGTCTCGACGATGTCTATCTGCTGCGCGTCGAGCAGTTCTACCCGTTCCCGGCAAATTCGCTGTCGAACGAGCTGGCCCGCTTCAAGAACGCAGAGATGGTCTGGTGTCAGGAAGAACCGAAGAACCAGGGCGCCTGGTCCTTCATCGAACCGAACCTGGAATGGGTCCTGTCAAAACTCGACGCCAAACATTCCCGCGCCCGCTATGCAGGCCGTGCCGCTTCCGCCTCGCCCGCAACGGGTCTAGCGAAATCGCACAAGGCCGAGCAGGACGCGCTCGTTAATGATGCACTGGAGGGATAATCCATGAGTACCGAAGTTCGCGTCCCTACGCTGGGCGAATCCGTGAGCGAGGCGACTGTCGCCACCTGGTTCAAGAAGCCGGGTGACGCGGTTGCCCAAGACGAAATGCTCTGCGAGCTGGAAACCGACAAGGTCACCGTCGAGGTTCCCGCTCCCGCAGCCGGTACGCTGGGCGAGATCGTGGCCGCAGAAGGCACCACCGTTGGTGTGGACGCGCTTCTGGCCATGATCAGCGAAGGTGGCGAAGCCGCAGCCTCCGCTCCCAAGGCCGAGGCCCCCGCGGCTGCGGCTCCGGCAGCTGGTGGCTCGGAAGGCAAGCCTGTGGATGTCATGGTCCCGTCGCTGGGCGAATCGGTGTCGGAAGCCACCGTCTCGACCTGGTTCAAGAAAGTCGGCGACACCGTTGCGCAGGACGAGATGCTGTGCGAACTCGAAACCGACAAGGTGTCGGTCGAAGTGCCCGCGCCCGCCGCTGGCGTTCTGATGGAGATCGTGGCCACCGAGGGCACCACCGTTGATGCCTCGGCCAAGCTCGCCGTGATCTCGGCAGGCGCGTCGGCCGGTTCCGCACCCGCCGCAGCCCCCGCTCCGGCGGCAGAAGCCTCCTCCGGCGCCGGCGTGAAGAACGCCCCTTCGGCAGAAAAAGCGATGGCCGAGAAGGGCATCAGCCCCGCATCGGTCACCGGCACCGGCCGCGACGGTCGCATCATGAAAGAGGATGTGGCTAAAGCGGGTTCGGCTCCGGCAGCGTCCGTGGCCCCCGCACCGGCACAGATGCCGCGCGGCACCTCGAATGCCGATGACGCGGCCCGCGAGGAACGCGTGAAGATGACCCGCCTGCGGGCCACCATCGCCAAGCGCCTGAAAGACAGCCAGAACACCGCTGCCATGCTGACCACCTATAACGAGGTGGACATGACCGAGGTGATGGCGCTGCGCAACCAGTACAAGGACATGTTCGAGAAGAAACATGGCGCGCGTCTGGGCTTCATGTCCTTCTTCACCAAAGCGTGCTGCCACGCTCTGAAAGAAGTGCCGGAAGTGAACGCGGAGATCGACGGCAACGAGATCGTCTACAAGAACTACGTCCATATGGGCGTGGCGGCAGGCACCCCGCAGGGTCTGGTCGTTCCGGTCATCCGCGACGCCGACAGCATGTCCTTTGCCGATATCGAGAAAGCGATCTCGGAAAAAGGCAAGCGCGCGCGTGACGGTAAGCTGTCGATGGCAGAGATGCAGGGCGGCACCTTCACCATCTCCAACGGTGGTGTCTATGGCTCGCTGATGTCTTCGCCGATCCTGAACCCGCCGCAATCGGGTATCCTCGGCATGCACAAGATCCAGGACCGTCCGATGGTCGTCAACGGCAAGATCGAGATCCGCCCGATGATGTATCTCGCGCTGTCCTATGACCACCGTATCGTCGACGGCAAAGGCGCCGTGACCTTCCTCGTGCGCGTCAAGGAAGCGCTGGAAGATCCGCGCCGCCTGCTGATGGATCTGTGATCCGACATGTGGCGCTCCGTCACGGGGCGCCACATCCCTACGTTCTTCGGGACGCATTTCGAGGCAAGACTGATGCAGTTGGCACGTTGGATGTTCTGGGCAGAGATCGCGCTTCGCGGCGTCTATTTCCCCCTCCTTGTCGCGTATCTGGCGATGGGGCGTGCGGAAGCCTCCGACATGATCCTCCTGCTGGTTGATGTTTTGCTTCTGCTCTCCGTGCAATTCGCACTGCGCGCCCCCTCACGCCCTGCCCTTGCCGCCGCCCTCGGCCTCTGCGCCCTGCATTATCTCCACGCGATTTCCGGTGGTATTGCTCTCGCTAATCTCTGGCCGCTGGTTGACGGCATTCTGGCGATGATCGCGGGGCTTTCGCTCGTGATCCGCAAACCGAAAGAGGCAATTGCATGACAGCAGAGCTTTACGCCTTGGCCGCCACGGTCCTCATCCATCTGGCGGCGGTCTTCTGGTCGCAGCGCTCGCTGGAAGCCGATATCGGCAAGGACGGCAATCTTGGCACGCGGGAAAACCTTGACGCCCAGCTGTCCGAGCGGACCAAGCGTCTGCGCCGCGCGCTGTCCAACCATACCGAGAATATCGGGCTGTTCATAATTGCCGTCGTGCTGGTGCAGTTCACCGGCTCGAATGGCTGGCTGACGGGCCTTTGTGCGTGGATCTATGTGATTGCCCGTGCGCTCTACCTGCCCGCCTATGCCTTTGCATGGGTGCCGTGGCGGTCCGCGATCTTTGCCTTGGGCCTTCTGGCCACGCTGGTGATGGTTCTGGCGGCAGTGTTCTGAGGGTATCATGATCGCATTCACCACCCCCGAACTCAGCGCCCTCGGGCTCGCCGTTTTCCTGCACATCGCCCTTATGGTGCTGTTCGCGGTGCGCGCCAATATGGAGCTGCCCTCGAGCTACACGATGGGGCCGCGCGATGATGAACCGCCGGTGCCGTTGTCGGTGACCACCGCCCGCCTGCGCCGCGCGATGAACAACTCTTTCGAGAGCCTGATCCTGTTCACCCCTGCCGTTCTGCTGGTGGTTCTGACCCGCCAGACCAGTGCGCTCACCCTTTCGCTTTGCGGCGTATTTCTCGTCGCACGGCTTCTCTATATCCCCGCCTATGCCTTCGGTTGGGTGCCTTGGCGCTCGCTGATCTGGGGCGTGGGATTGCTTGCAACGCTGGCCATTCTCGTGATTGGCCTGATCTAACACCCTCCGGCGGGGTCCGCCTGCCGGAGACGATATCCGCACCTGACAGATAGGAGCAACAAATGGCAGATTTTGATGTGATCGTAATCGGCGGCGGCCCGGGTGGCTATGTCTGCGCGATCCGCTGTGCACAACTTGGCCTGAAAACCGCTGTGGTCGAAGGCCGCGAGACGCTGGGCGGCACCTGCCTCAACGTCGGCTGCATTCCCTCCAAGGCGCTGTTGCATGCGACCCATGAGCTGCATGAAGCCGAGCATAACTTCGCCAAGATGGGCCTCAAGGGCAAGGCGCCCTCGGTCGATTGGGACCAGATGAAGGCCTATAAGCAAGAGGTCGTCGACGGCAACACCAAGGGCATCGAATTCCTGTTCAAGAAGAACAAGATCACCTGGCTCAAAGGCTGGGGCTCGATCCCGGCCGCCGGTCAGGTGAAAGTGGGCGAAGAGGTCCATAACGCCAAGAACATCGTGATCGCCTCGGGGTCTGTTCCGTCCTCGCTTCCGGGCATCGAGATCGACGAGGAGACCGTTGTCTCCTCCACCGGCGCGCTGGCGCTGAAGAAGATCCCGAAATCGCTGGTCGTGATCGGCGCGGGTGTCATCGGTCTGGAAATGGGCTCGGTCTATGCACGCCTTGGCGCGAAGGTGACCGTGGTCGAGTTCCTTGATGTAATCACCCCCACCATGGATGGCGAGGTCTCGAAGCAGTTCCAGAAGATCCTTGCCAAACAGGGCATGGATTTCGTCCTTGGCGCGGCCGTGCAATCGGTCGAGACCAAGAACGGCAAAGCCAAGGTCACTTACAAGCTGCGCAAGGATAACAGCGAGGTCACCATCGACGCGGATACCGTGCTCGTGGCAACCGGCCGTAAGCCCTATACCGATGGTCTGGGTCTGGCGGATATCGGCGTCGAGATGGAACAGCGCGGCCAGATCAAGACCGATGCGCATTGGCAGACCTCTGTCAAAGGCATCTATGCGATCGGCGATGCGATCGTCGGCCCGATGCTGGCCCATAAGGCCGAAGACGAAGGCATGGCCGTGGCGGAGGTCCTTGCCGGCAAGCATGGCCATGTGAACTATGGCGTCATTCCCGGCGTGATCTACACCACCCCCGAAGTGGCATCGGTCGGCAAGACCGAGGAAGAGCTGAAGAAAGACGGCGTCAAATACAAGGTCGGCAAGTTCCCCTTCATGGGCAATGCGCGCGCCAAGGCCGTCTTCCAGGCGGAAGGCTTCGCCAAGCTGATCGTGGACGAGAACGACCGCATCCTCGGTGCCCATATCATCGGCCCGGGCGCAGGCGATCTGATCCACGAGGTTTGTGTTGCAATGGAATTCGGCGCCTCTGCCGAGGATCTGGCACTGACCTGCCACGCCCACCCGACCTTCTCGGAAGCGGTCCGCGAAGCGGCTCTGGCCTGCGGCGACGGCGCGATCCACGCCTGATCTGGCGGAGAGTTAAAAGAAAGGGCGGCCCCGGGGCCGCCCTTTTTTATTCCGTCTTGCTGCCGGGGATCAGATCCTCGGGCGAAAGATCGCCCGCGCTCTGTTCCGGCGGCTGACCCGGTGCGCCCCCCTCCGGTGCTGCGCCCTCGGGCGGCTCGCCCATATTGGCCGATTTCGGCGCACCGCCGGGGCCCGAGCCCTCCTGGCTTACCGCATCGGGGTCCACCCCTACCACCAGCTGTGCCAGATACATCTCGGACTGCTCGCGGATCGCCGTATAGGCCCCATCGCCCGCCGCCTGCAGGATGCCGTCGATGGCGTTATAGGTGTCACGCGTGCTGTCGCGCGTATAGGGCTCGATATTGTCATAGATATACTGGCTTAGCGCGTCAGGGAAAAAGATCTGCGAGGTCAGCACATTGGTCTCGTCGAGGAAGACCTTGTAATGGATATGGGTCGTGCGCCCGCGATACCAGCCCGGATAGATGGTCTGGAAGCTGACGATACCGCTTTCGTCGGTCATCTGGGTGCCACGCAGGAAGGTCTCGCCCTCGGTGTCCAGCGTCCCCTCCGAGCCTTGCGAGGCATAACCCGAGTAATTTCCCTCGGCATCGCAATGCCAGATGTCGACGCGAGCATTGGCCATCGGCTGACAGTTTTCATCGACGACCTGCAACTGCATGGTCATCGCGATGCCCTCTTTGTCCTCGCGAATATCGGCCCGCACCAGTTTGGGGTCGATGTAATAGGGCCCTTCGGTGGTTTCCGGCGAGACAAGGCACATATTGCCCGAAATCAGCCCCACGGATTGCGCGGCGGCTTCGGCCTCGGCATGGGCCATGCTGGCTATTCCGGCGCCCGTTACGGCCACTGGCGAAGCCGCAAGGACCTTCATCAGATTACGGCGGCTGAGCCCGTTAAAATTGCTTGTCATGAGATCTTCCTTTCGATGCGCTTAAAACGCAGCAGCATGGCCGATCTGTTCCAGAAGATTTTCTGATGGGCAGATTTTATCCTACCCGCTTCGCCAACAGGAAAGGGCGCCGCCAATGGCCGCGCCCTTTCCCGATATCATCCTAATCGATGGATCAGTTATCGTCGTCATCCGAGCTGACATCAGCGATATCGTCGAGCGAGACGTTATCGTCATCATCCTCGTCGAGCAGATCATCGTCGAGATCGACGTCGCCTGCATCATCATCCAGATCGTCATCACCGAGATCATCGACTTCGAGATCGGTCTGCTTGTTGCTGGTCTTATCCGCGACCAGAACCTGGCCACGACCATTCGATACGCTTTCCAGCGTCAGGCTATTGGAACAGACAGGGCAGATCATCGGATCACGGTTCAGATCGTAAAACCGGCTCTGGCAATGCGGGCAGAGGCGCTTGACGCCCCATTCCTCTTTGGGCATGGAATTCTCCTGGCTACGCTCTGAGAGAAAGAGTCGAAGCCAACTGCCACAATGACCGAGGCGTGTCAAAGCTTTTTCGAAATTTTCGCCGAATGGGATGAAGGGGTTGTATCTGGATCATGGCTTTCCTGTCGCGCAAACGCACTCCCCCTCCCGTCAAGGCGGAGCCCGTCTTCATCGAACTGCCCGAATTGCCCGGTGTGGCGATCCGTCTCAACCGTTCGGCACGGGCGCGGCGCTACGGGCTCAGGGTCTCGCGCAGCGACGGAAGCGTAACCCTGACCATCCCGCAGCGTGGCACCCAAAAGGAGGCAATTGCATTCGCCCGCGCCCAGACCGACTGGCTTAGCGAAGCGATTGCGCGCATGCCCTCGGTGACGCTCGTAGGCTACGGCCAGAGCATCCTCTATGAGGGGCAAGAGGTGACATTGGCGCCCGGTCAGGGGCGGTTGCCGCTACGCGAAGGCACGACCCTTTTCGTGCCCGGTCCCGAGGACCGCATGGCGCGCAAGCTGGAGAGCTTCCTCAAGCATAATGCCCGCCGCAGGCTCCAGAGCGCGACGGAGCATTACGCCGCGCGGATCGGGCGCAATTTCAGCGCCATCACCCTGCGTGACACGCGCTCGCGCTGGGGATCGTGCAGTTCGAAAGGCGCGCTCAGCTATAGCTGGCGGCTGATCATGGCCCCGCCCGAGGTGCTGGACTATGTGGCAGCCCATGAGGTGGCGCATCTCGTGGAGATGAACCACTCTCCCGCCTTCTGGTCCATCGTCGAGGAGCTGCGCCCGAGCTGGCGCAAAGAGCGGCGCTGGCTGCGTGAGGAAGGCGGCCGGCTACATGCGACGCAATTCCGCGCGCCCTGAAGCCCATTGACCTGCCCCCCAAAGCTCATCACATAGAGACCATGACCACCATCACCACACGCCAGATCGATAGCGCCGCGCATGACAAGCTATACCGGCGCCTGCGCATGCAGATCATGCACGGGGAAATCCCGCCCGGCACGCCGATGACCCTGCGCGGGCTGGCCAAGGAGAATGGTGTCTCGATGACCCCCGTGCGCGAGGCGCTGCGGCGTCTGGTTGCGGAAGGCGCACTGTTTCTCTCGGCCTCGGGACGGGTAACAACGCCGATGCTGTCGAACGAACGGATCGAGGAGCTGGCCGCCTTGCGCGCCCTGATCGAGCCGGAACTGGCCTCGCGCGCCCTGCCCCGCGCCCACATGGCGCTGATCGACCGGTTGACGGCCATCAACCACGCCAATGCCGAGGCCGTGGTGAAGATGGATGCGATCGGGTATATCCGCACCAATCTGGAATTCCACCGCACGCTCTATCTGCGCGCACAGGCCCCCGCGATCCTCGCCGTGATCGAGACCGTCTGGCTGCAGCTGGGCCCGACGATGAGCACCTATTATGCGTCCATGCAGCGCAATGAACCGCCGCGTCACCACAGATTGATCCTCGCCGCGCTACGGGCAGGCGACGACCCCGGTTTACGGCTTGCGATCCGCACGGATGTGACCCAAGGTCTGCGACATCTGGCACAATAATGTGCGGGCTGTGACATATCCTCCATGTGCAAGGCACCTTTGCGCCGTCGGGGGTTCCCATTCCGGTCACAGCATGGCTTAAGGCACGGAAAGGAAAGTGGGACATGACGGGTATGGCCAGTAGATTGACCGAAGACGAGCGCAAGACGCTCGAGATGAACGTTCTGATGACGCCGGATATGGCGAATTTCTCCGGCAAGGTGCATGGCGGGGCGCTGTTGGCCGAGCTGGACCGCGTGGCCTTCACGCTGGCCTCACGCTATTCGGGCTCTTATGCGGTCACGCTCTCGGTCGATCAGGTGACCTTCAAACAGCCGATCCTCGTGGGCGAGCTGGTGCGGTTCCAGGCCGCCGTGAACCATACCGGCCGCTCCTCGATGGAAATCGGGATCCGCGTCGAGGCCGAGAACATCACCGCAGGCCGCCGCCGCCACACCAATAGCTGCTATTTCACGATGGTGGCCGTGGACGAGATCGGCAAACCGGTCGAGGTGCCGAAGCTGGTGCCGCAGAACGAGGAAGAGCAGCACCGCTGGGATGCCGCAGAGCTGCGCAAGGAGCTGCGCAAGGAACATGGCAAGCGGATGGAAGAAGCCTCTGCCAAGGTCAAGTAAGCCACGGAACTGGAAAAGGCGCCCCGAGGGGCGCCTTTCGCGTTAGAAGTAGCTGCGCACCAGCGCGTCCGAGATCAGCACCCAGCCATTGGCCACCACGAAGAATGCCAGCTTGAAGGGCAAGGACACGACCGCAGGCGGCACCATCATCATCCCCATCGACATCAGCACGGCCGATACCACGAGGTCGATCACCAGAAACGGAATGTAGATCAGGAAACCGATCTGGAAGGCACGCGCGATCTCCGACAGCATGAAAGACGGCACCAGGGTCGAGAGCGGCACATCCGGCGACAGCGCAAGGGCCGCATCAGGCGAGCGGAGCTGGGCCAGAGATGCGAAGGTCTCGGGATTGGTGCGCCCTGCCATGAAGGTCCGGAACGGCTCTATCGCGCGCTCCAGTGCGGGCATCATCTCGAGCTGACCGTTCATCAGGGGCGCAATACCGTTGGTATAGGCGTCCATAAAGGTGGGCTCCATGATGAACCATGTCAGGAACAGCGCCAGCGAGATGATGAGCATATTCGGCGGCGCCGCCTGCAGGCCGATCGCCTGACGCAGGATCGACAGGACCGTGACGATGAACGGAAAACAGGTCACCATAATCATGATGCCGGGCGCGAGGCTTAGCAGGGTCACCGCAGAGATCAGCAGAACCGAACTGCCCGTGAGGCTATTCTCGCCGCCGAAATCCAGAGTGACCTCTTGCGCCAAACCCGGCGCCGCAGAAAGCATTAACGTTAATGCGCCGTAACAAATTAGGCGTGACATTGTCATGTCACAGCCCGTTTTGCAGATCGATCACCTCGGTCAGACGCACGCCCAGTTGCCCGGCGTGATCCCCCTGCAGCTCGGTCAGTTCGCCACGCGCGATCAGCTTGTCCCCAACATAGAGCTCGACCGGATCATCGACGCGGCTGTCCAACGGCATGACCGAATCGCGCTTCATACGCAGAAGGTCACGCACCATCGGGCGCGCCTTACCCACCGAGATAGTGATCTCGATCGGCACTTGGGTAAATGGGTTCGAGGATTGGGTTGCCGCCTCAGTCATTATTCTGCTCCTTCTGGACCGCGCCAAAATAACTGGCAATCGCATCGCCGATCAGTGCGATAACACCATCAAGGTCGATATGCGTTTCTTTGCCGCCGAAGCGCAGATAGACCTGCCCTTCGCCCAGCGTATCTTCTGCAACAAAGCTCATTGGCAGGCTTTTCTCCTGCGAGAGAAGCTCCCGCACCTGCTCGAGGCTATTAGGGTTAACCACCACGGTGAGCGGCGTATCGGCAAGCTCGGTCGCCATCGGCATGACCTGCTCCGCGATTGTCTGTGCCAGCGTCTGGCGTGCAACAGTCGGCAGAACTTTTGCCGTCATATCAACAAGCAGCGGCTTCATGGCCTCGAGCACATGCTGACGCGCTTCGTGGAAGGTAAAAGAGAGCGCCTGCAGGTTCTGGCCCAGATCGGCGCGCAAACGCGCCTCCTCGGCATTCTGGGCCGCGACCGCATCTTCCCAGCCTGCCGAGTAGCCCTTTTCGAAGGCCGCGAGCTTGATTTCCTCGAGTTCGGCATGTTCCACGGTCACGGATTGCGGCACATGCGAGGTCGTTTCAAAGGATTCCAGTTCGAACCGCTGCATCACGCACGTTCCTCCTTCTCATCCATCCAGCTGCGCAAGATCTCTACGGTCTCGTCGCGTCGCTCTTCGATCAGGCGTTTCAACCGGTCGACCGGATCGGCATCATTTTCTGCATCATCAAAGGCGTTGCCCATGGCGAAGGGCATGTCGAAACCGCCCAGTTCGTCACCGCCCCCGAGCCCGGACACAAGCGGCATATCATCGGGCAAGTCGCCATCGGCAATCTCGCCAGTCAGTGCATTCGGGTCACCTGCAGCAGGAGGCAGCTGTGCAACCTGCTGGCGCTGGGTCAGGATAGGCTTCATCACGAAGAGACCGAGGATAAGCGCCACCACCGCCAGCACACCCAGCTGGATAAGCTGCATGACATCAAGGTTCTGGCCACCCATGAAGCCTCCCGACATCGCCTCGGTGCCTTCAATCAGCGTCGGCTCGAATTGCATGCTTTGCAGGGTGATCACATCGCCACGCGCTTCGTCAAAGCCTACAGCCGACGACACGAGCGCTTGAAGCTGGTCCAGTTCAGCCTGAGGGCGCGGCGCCCAGGTCACGGTACCATCGGCACCGGTGGTCGGGAGGCCATTCACCAGCACTGCGACGGTGAGGCGTGTCACACTACCCGGTTTACGCAGAACCTCGCGCCGTGTCTCGGACACATCGAAATTGGTGCGCTCGCGGGTCTGCGAGCTGTTGCTCTGGGACTGACCACCCGCATTCGCATTGCCGGTAGGAAGGTTGGATGCAACGGTCACATTCGCCGGATCGGTCGATTGGGAACTGTCACTCTGCTCCTGAGCGTCGGTCGAAATTGCGATCCGGCTGGCCGGGTCGATCACGCGTTCGGTGATAGATTCGCTTTCCAAAGCGGTACGGAGCGAGATCTCCACCACGGCATTCCCACGACCAACACGCGCTTCCAGAAGTCGTTCCACGTTCTTTTTCAGCTCGACTGCACGATCTTCGCCATTTTGCAGGATGTTGTCATCGTCACCGGTAGAGATCAGACCACCATTCGCATCGATCACCGAAACATCTTCGGGCTTCATACCCGTGACCGCCGAGGCAACAAGATGCTTAAGCGCGCGCGCTTGCTGTTGGCTGATAGAGCCGGAGGCTGCAGTGATGAAGACGGAAGCCGTCGGCTCGATCGAACGGCGGAAAGCGTTATCGCTGCCATGTGCGATATGGACACGGGCCGAGCGGATGCCGGGATTGGCTACAATCGTCCGCGCCAGCTCGCCCTCTTTTGCGCGCCAATAGGCCGCATCGAACATCTGCGAGGTCGTGCCAAATCCGGACATCGAATCGAGCAGCTCATATCCGGCGCCGCCCATCGCCGGTAGTCCTTCGGAGGCAAGCGTCATGCGAAGCTCGTCGCGCTGGGTTGCATCGACATAGATCGAATCGCCACGGATTTCATAAGGAACGCCACGCTGTTCGAGCGCGCTGACAACCTCCCCAGAGCTTTTCCCTTCCAGTCCTGCATAGAGGAGAGAGTAGGATGGCTTGGATGCCATATTAGAAAGAAGCAGGATCGCCGCGAAGACGATCCCGGTTGCTGCGAGCACAATGAAACGCCGCCGCGTATCCATCGCTTGCCAAACGGCCGTTACCTGTTCCAAGACGCACCTCCATGAGCGGACCTTCTGTCCCGTCGTCGTCTCATGTTTCGCCGATCGCCCTTAACAATCGGTTAGTGGGTCTGGGTTTATTACGGTTTCAACGAAGTAATCGGAATGATCCCATGGCAGAAGCAACAGCAGATCAGATAGAAGGCTCAGAAGAGCCGAAGAAAAAGTCGAAACTTCCGCTAATTATCGGCCTCGTGCTGATGCTCGTCTTTGGCGGCGGCAGTTTCTTCGCACTTTATTCCGGCATGATTCTCGCCCCTCCGGCGGCAGAGGATCCACATGCCGAAGAGGTTCCAAAACCGGCGGATCTGCCGGATATTTCCTTTATCAAACTCGATCCGATGGTGATCTCGCTTAGCGATTCTGCCTCGCGCCATCTACGCTTCAGCGCCGAGCTTGAAGTCCCGACGGCGTATCAGGCCGATGTCGAGAAGCTACGGCCGCGCGTCATGGATGTGCTTAACGGTTATCTGCGCGCTGTAGATCTGAGCGAGCTTGAGGACCGCACCGCACTCATCAAGCTTCGCGCACAGATGTTGCGGCGCATCCAGATCGTCACCGGCGAGGGCCGTGTGAATGATCTGCTTATCATCGAATTTGTGCTGAACTGAGGAATGCAGACCATGGAACTTATCTCTAATATCCTGCTGATCGCTGGCGCTCTGGGTGCTGCCGTCTACTGTATTGTCCTGTCGCGCCGCCTCAAGAAGTTCAATCAGCTTGAAAGCGGAATGGGCGGCGCGATTGCCGTTCTATCCGCTCAGGTCGATGAACTGACCAAGGCTCTGGAAAAGGCACAAAGCACAGCAAATACCTCGGCGGAGCAGCTGCGGACGCTCACGAAACGCGCGGAGATCGGCGCGGAGAAACTGGAGATCATGCTCGCCTCGCTGCATGATCTTCCGGAGCCTGCCCCTCAGGACACAACTCCCGAACCGCGTCCCGCTCCTACGGTTCCCCCAGAACCCGTGATGACCGAAGCGGCCGATGCCCCGAAGCGCCCGCGCGTCGTACGGCGCCGTAACCGTGACAACATGGAGGCCGCGGAATGAGCGCGACCGAAAAGAAAGACGCCCGCAAACCGAAAGCGGCGCGAAAGCCCAAAGCCACCCCGCGCAGACCGGCGCGCAATACGCTGATGATCATCGCAACGCTCCTCGCAGGCTCGGCCGCGATCCGTATTGCGGCAGGTGCAGACACGGCATTTGCGAAGGCTACAGATCTCACCAACGCTGTGACCTCTCCAACCTGCACGACAGAAGAAGGCGTCATGGCGCTTCTATCCGAGGTGAATGCCCGCTCCGGCAAGCTTGATGAACGCGAAGCCCTTCTGGCCAACCGTGCCACAGCGATCAGCGTCGCAGAAGATCGGCTGAGGCAGCGCATCGAAGAAATGAAAACCGCCGAGGAAGAGCTCGCCAAAACTGTCCAGATTGCGGATCGCGGTGCCGAGGACGATGTAACTCGACTTGTGACGCTCTATGAAAATATGAAGCCGAAACAAGCCGTTCCTCTATTCGAGACCATGGCGCCGGAATTTGCGGCAGGCTTCCTCGGGCGCATGCAACCCGCCGCGGCTGCATCGATTATGGCAGGTCTGTCCCCGGACACCGCCTATACGATCAGCGTATTGATGGCCGGTCGGAACGCGAACGCCCCAAAAAGGTAAAGCGCGTCAGTAGTTTTTTAAACGTCCTTTGCGATGCTTGCATCGTAACAATGGAGACGGACGATGATTGGCATAGTGGGAATCGTGATCATCTTCGCCATGGTATTTGGCGGCTATGTAGCAGCCGGTGGCAAGATGGGAATTATCCTGAAATCACTCCCCTTTGAGATGATTATGATCGGGGGCGCGGCCGTCGGGGCCTTTATCCTGTCAAATGACATGGCGTCTATCAAGCACGCGCTGAAGGACATCGGGAAAGTCTTCAAGGGGCCGAAATGGAGGCCTGATGATTATCGGGATCTTCTCTGTCTGCTGTTCGAGTTGATCCGCCTGCAGCGGCAAAACCCCGTGGCCATCGAAGAACATATCGAAGACCCCGAGAACTCTTCGATTTTTGGGAAATATCCGAAGATTCTCCATGACCACGAAGCCGTCGAAATGATCTGCGACACGCTGCGCTCGGCCTCTATGAACTATGACGACCCCCATCAGGTCGAAGAGGTTCTCGAGAAGCAGCTCGAAGCCAATTACCATCACGCAATGCATTCCAGTCATGCGATCCAGAACGTCGCTGACGCAATGCCCGCGCTCGGGATTGTGGCTGCTGTGCTCGGCGTTATCAAGACGATGGGCTCCATCGACCAGCCGCCCGAAGTGCTCGGCAAGATGATCGGTGGGGCGCTTGTCGGAACCTTCCTCGGCGTCTTTTTGGCCTATGGGTTCATCGGTCCCTTTGCGTCGCGCATCAAGGCTGTTGTCGATGAGGATTCCCATTTCTACAAGTTGATCCGAGAAGTCCTTGTGGCAAATTTGCATAACCACGCGACCAATATCTGCATCGAAGTCGGGCGCCAGAATACTCCTCACCACATTCGTCCGAGTTTTTCGGCACTGGAAGAAGCGCTTAAATCCGTCAAGTCGGAGGCAGCATGAGGCATCTTTTTGTCGGCGCGATATTTACCACGATAGCAACGGTCACCACGGCCCAGACCGTAACCGTTCAATCGGGAGAGCATCCAGATTTTACGCGCCTAGTTTTTCTGTTCCGCGATAAAGTTGACTGGTCACTCGAGCAGAACGAGAACGGTTATTCTTTTTCGGTCAACAGGCCGGAAATTGAATACAATCTGGATAACGTATTCTACTTTATTCCCCGTACACGCATTAACGATCTCTATCCCGTTAATGGCTCATCCAGCCTGGATATCCAGACCCCAGACGATATCGAACTGACCGCCTTCGAGTTGGCATCCGGTGAAGTTGTTGTCGATGCGAGGAAATCGATGGCCCCACAACCGTCTGCGCGGGCACCAGCCTCCCCGCCTCAAATAGAAATCAACCCTTCAAGCCCTCGAGTGGCCAGTACACCTCCAACGTCTACGGCTATCGCGCTTTCCGATCCGGCCGTTTACTGGCGCCTTTCCGACCAGCTTTCCCTCGGCAAAGCGAACTCTGCCCTCACTGCGCCAGTTCAAGAAGAAGCTACCCCCCAAGCAGACACATCGGTAGAAAGTGCTCTGGCGCTAGATCAGTTGCTCAACGACGACGATGATCGTGTCTCGGAAGCTGAAGAGCAGCTTCTGAAGCAGCTTAGTCGTGCCGCTTCACAAGGGTTGATCAAACTCGAAATGCCGCAGGCGCCGCCGCCGGAACCGATGGCGGCGCCCGCAGAGGCGCCGGCTCCAGAACCAACGCGGCAAAATGAGCATATTGCGATTCATTCCGAGACGGTAATCGACCGCGACGCAGGATCGTTGCAAAGCGCGTTCGACGATGCCTTAGGAGATAAGCGTTGCGCACCCAATTCCAGCTTCGCGCTCCGCGAATGGTCCGAGGAAGGTGACCCCTTTGCTCTGATCTCGAACCTGAGACGTTCTCTGATAGGCGAGTTCGACAAGCCCGACGAGACTGTCGCATTGCGACTGGCACAGATTTATATCGCACTCGGATTTGGCGCCGAAGCAGAGGCAATCGTCGAGAATTTTTCGGTCGATGACGACGCTCAGAACGTGATCCACCTGATGGCGGGGATCGTCGACGGAAAGCCGGTAGCCCAGAACAACCCTCTTCTCTCGATGAGCACCTGCGACGGTTCAGTGGCCTTTTGGGCCTTGCTGGGACAGAACACCTCCGATCCGCTCGAAATCAACATGAAAGCCATCCAGCGCACCTATTCCGACCTGCCTATTTCTCTGCGGCGGTCGCTAGGCGTTCCACTCGCAAACAAACTTATTGCCCTCGGCTATCCCGGTGAAGCGGAAACCGTCCGTTTCTCACTGGGGCGCGGCGAAGAAAACAAGAGTTTGCAAGCCGTTATGCTTGATGCAACTATCGATAGCGAGCGTGAAACGGCAAATGCTCTAGAGCAGAGGCTGAAGCCTGTCGTCGAGCGTGACAATGATGACTCTGTGGACGCAACTCTCATGATCGCGGAAGCCGCGTTCCGCGACCATCACGCTATGGACGAGCTTGTTCTGGAGAACGCTTCAGCGCTCGCGATCGAACTGTTGCCCTCGGAGGATGGCGCAAAGCTGTTACGTGCAGACGCCTTGGGCCGAGCCAGCCGTGACGACTGGAACGGCGCAATGTTGACCCTTGCGCGTTGGCCGGACGATCAGCAACCTGAGATGAAGAAAAAAACTGAAAAAGAGATCCTGCAGCGCGCCATCCGTGAGCTTGATGACAAGGAAATGCTGATCTTCTTCTTCCAGCATAAACCAGAGATAGAGGCTGCGAATCTCACACTGGACGATCATCAGCACATGGCCGGGCGCCTCGTCGATCTCGGCCTGCCCGATAGCGTCCAGACGTTACTCGAGAACGAGCGCCCGTTATCGGATCCATCGCGTATTCTTATGGCAAAAGCTGCTCTACTGGAACATGATGGCCCTGCCGCCATGACTTATGTTGATGGAATCGATACGGAAGAAGCCCAACAAATACGCCTGCAAGCCCAAAATTACTTCCTTGGCGGGGATACCCTGAACGAAGGCGGCGGAGTTCCGCAACTTTCTGACGCAGGCCCCGACAATGCGTTACGACGGCAGGATTGGGAAACACTCGCGACCTCGGGCTCCGAGCCCGAAAAGGCTTTCGTACAGGCCTTCGGGCTTACAGGGTCCACCTCGGAGGCAGCCCCTCAGGGCGAACTTTCCAATGCGCAGCGTCTTCTGGATCGCAGTGCCGAAGAGCGTGATGCCCTCAACAACCTTCTCGAAAGTCTGAATGCGCGCTGAGACAGGCGAGCTTCAGCGCGGCTAGACGAGCTTCGCCGGAATAAGGCCGCGAAGCGAGTTGCCGAGCCAGAAACCGTCTTGCAGATCCTCAAGCCGAAGAACCTGTTCTCGGGCACGCCCTTTGACCAGCAGGCTCTCGCGCAGCACTCCGGGTAACAGCCCCGAAACGGTCGGTGGAGTTAGAAAGACCTCCGACCGCTCGACGAAGATATTCGTGATGGTGCCTTCGCACACCTCGTCACGCTCGTTGAGAAAAATCCACTCATCAACGCCTCGCGGCAATGTTTTGCGTGTCTCGTCATAAAGAGCGCGTTGGGTTGTCTTTATCTGCAGCCACGGATCGCCCGATGACAGACGCGGCTGCGCAACCGCCACATTCCATTCCGGCATCGCCGGGCCGAGCGCCACGCATTGTAGATCAACCACGCCCTCGAGCCCGACTGTCAAACGCACGCGATAGACCCCTGTCGCAGGCAGCTTTTGCAAGCACTGCTGCACTCTCCCGCGATCCAGCGTGATACCGAGCGAAAGACAGGTGCGCTTCAACCGATCCAGATGCAGATCCAGCCGGATGGCTACCCCGCCCTCGACGCGGAATGTCTCGATGACCTTCAGGTCCGGAGGACAGGTCCGGCGTAGCGACTTTTCCATAGGGCCTCCTCATATTCGGCCTCGGCACGGCTATCATAGACGATCCCGCCTCCGACATTCAGCGTAACTGCCCCTGCCTCGCATCGCAAAGTGCGGATCGCCACGTTGAAGGCCATATTCCCCTGCGGTCCGATCCAGCCGATGGTCCCGCAATACAGCCCCCGCGCCCAAGGCTCGAGTTCGCGAATGATCTGCATGGCGCGGATCTTGGGCGCGCCGGTAATGGAACCGCAGGGAAAGAGCGCCTCGACAATCTGGCTGAAACCGGCCCCGGGCTGCAAACGGGCCTCGACGGTGGAGACCATCTGATGCACCGTCGGATAGGTCTCGACGGTAAAGAGGTCGGGCACTTTCACACTGCCCAGACATGAAACACGGGAAAGATCGTTGCGCAGGAGATCGACGATCATCAGATTTTCCGCGCGGTCTTTCTCCGACCCACGCAGATCCGCGATCTGCGCCTGATCGCCCTGATGATCCTCGCCGCGCGGACGCGTGCCCTTCATCGGGCGCGTCCGGATATTGCGCACCGGATCGACCTCGAAAAACAGTTCCGGCGACCGCGATACGAAATGCACTCCACCGAAATCGACGAAAGCGCCATAGGTCAGGGGCGTCTGCTGTGCCATTTGCGCATAGAGCGCTTCGGGCCGCCCTGTCAGCCTGCCCGTCACCGGGAAGGTCAGATTGACCTGATAGCAATCGCCCGCGCGGATATACTCGGCCAAGCGGGAGAAGGCTGCACCATGATCGCCCTGCGACCAGCGCGGCACCAACTCGGTAAGCTCGGCCGCTCCCCGCAAGGGCGGTGTGACCGTCGGCGTGTGATAGGCGGCGAAGGCAATCAACGGATCGCGTCTAGTTTCGGGCAAAAGCGGCAGAAGCTTATCGGAGAAACAATAGCCCAACTCATAGGACATCATGCCCGCCAGCCAGTAGCCCTCGGCCTGCAGTGCCTCGATCCGTGCAAGGACCGGCGCGACCTCTTCGGGGCGGTTGGCGCATAGAACCTCGACGGGGTTCGCAAAACAGGTATGGGCCCCGAGCGGACCGTGATCGAACAAAACCTTCATCGGACTTTCCTGCCGCGTCTTGTGCCTACTTCGCATCTTCGGCGCATGGGTCAAGGCTGAAACCGACATTTCACCGCCCAAACCGGCTTTTCAATCCCGTTGCAGCTCCGATAGCCCGTGCTATCAAGGGTGAAATAGATAAGACAGCTCATCATGTTCGACATTATCCGCCTCATCCTCCCGATCTACCTGCTCATCGCCGTCGGATTCGTGCTGATCAGGATCCGGTATATCGCGCCGGCTGATCTGCGCGGAGCGGGGCGGCTTGTCATCCGGTTTTTCCTGCCGCTTGTCGTTTTTGCGGCGGTGGGCGCGGGACAGCATGATACCGCGCTGCATCCGATGCTGTTTGCCGCCTATGTCGGGGGGTCGCTGCTCAGCTATGCGAGCGCCTATGGCATGGCGTGGATGGCGGGCAAGGATCATGGTGTCAGGGCCTTCGAGGCCATGGGATGCTCCTGCTCGAACTCGGCCTTCTTCGGGCTACCCATCGTGACGCTGGTCTCCGGCCCCGCGATTGCCTTCGACATTTTCGCGATGGCACTGCTGGTCGAGAACCTGATCATGATCCCCCTCGCTGTAAGCATCATCGAGGCGGAGAGTGGGCTGACATGGCCGAAACTGCGCAAACTGATCTTCGGGGTCCTGACCAACCCGCTTCTTGTCGGCGCGGTGGCGGGGCTCATATGGAAGGCCACCGGTCTGGGTTTGCCACAGATCGCGCTGGATGCCATCGGGCTGATGACACCAGTGGCGGCTCCTGTGGCGCTGCTGACGGTCGGCGGGGCGGTGGCGGAGCTGTCTTTACGCACCTTCCGCTGGGGCGTCGTGCGTATTACCCTGTGCAAGCTGATCCTCCACCCGCTGTGGGTGGGGCTGATGATCCTGCTTCTTTCGGGGATGCCCGGTGATCTACAGATCGCGGCGATCGTCAATGCCTCACTGCCGATGATGTCTGTCTATATGCTCTTCGGCATCCGCTTCCGTCGCGAGGATGTGGCCGCAACAGCCCTTATCACGGCAACGGCTCTGTCCTTCGTGACACTCTCGACCCTACTCTACTTGCTTCGCTAGGCACCGAAGCAACCCAAGGGAGAATCGCCCTCAGAAAACCAATCTGTTCTACCGGCATAAAAGATAAATAAATTATAACTTTCGTTAGGTTAACCAATAGAAGTGAGCAGGTTATTGCGCATTTTCTGCGTTGTGACGAAACGTAAAATGGGGATCGGCACACTTAAAAATTGAAAGATCAACGTTTGTTGTCGAAATTAAAACTGTTAATGCCTTTCTCGCCCTCTGGGCAACCTTCCAATTAGCGACGCCCCGCCCCGGGGTAGAGCCTCTTTCATTTCACCGCCCCCACCCATCCCGCAGGCATGTTGCTTTGCGGGGCACATAAACCTGTATCCGGTGCTTGGTTGATGAGTGTTTCGCGATTGGAACCCCCTCATGACAACGCGTACAAAAGAGCTCGATAACGTCCAGACCTATAATGGCAGCCTGCTCGGCATCCAGAACAACCTCATCCTGAGCGATTTCTCCGACACGTCCGGCGGAACATTGACCGTTGAGGATACCGACAACGGGCGCGACTGGGATGTTGGCGAAACCGGCACATGGAACGGTGCAGAGGCTACCTATATCGGATCGGGCACGATCACATCGGGTGTCAGCCTGAATCTCTCTGTTTTCGGGCTGGATCTCGATGTCGGCACCTCCGTCGAATTCGAAGCTTGGGACGTCGACGGCACGACCTATATCTACTATCCGAACGGCGACCAAGCCTCTCTTCTTGATGGTCTGGTGTCACAGCTTGAAGCCGGTATCCCTCGTCTCGCCACGGTCCTGAGGGTGCTCCGCGTCACCAGCCTGACGGAATATGTCGAGAAAAACGCCCTGCTCACTGTCGATTTCGATGCAGGTGGCTCTTTCGATCTTCCGGTCTGCTTCACGCGTGGCACTCTGATCGATACTATAGCTGGCAAACGTCCCGTCGAGACGCTGCGTGTCGGTGACCTCGTCCAGACCGCAGATGACGGGCTGCAGCCTATCGCTTGGATCGGACACCGAAAGGTCAATGCGAGAGGCACATTCGCCCCCATCCGCATCGAAGAGGGCGCTCTGGGAAACAGCCGCATTCTGGAAGTGTCACAACAGCACCGGATGCTGATCAGCGGCTGGCAGGCAGAACTGCTCTTTGGCGAACCCGAGATTCTCGTGGCCGCGACCCATCTGCAGAATGATTGCTCGATCCGGATAAGGCAGGGCGGCTCGGTCGAGTATTTCCATATCCTGTTCGGATGCCATCAGATCGTTTTTGCGGAAGATTGCCCCTCGGAAAGTTTCTTCGTGGGCGAAACAGGTCTCGATACGCTGGACACGCTACAACGCGACGAAGTCCCATCGCTCTTTCCCGAGCTACCGCTTGGCGAGGTGCCGGCCTTGGCACGCCAGAGCCTCAAAGCCTATCAGGGGCGCGTACTGGCGCAGGAGCTCGCCTGATACACAGGATGCCACTCACGGCAAAAGAAAAGGCCCCTCCGGGGGCCTTTTCGCATATCTTCTGTGGTTCAGTCATCCATCTTGAGCGCGGCGATGAAGGCGGATTGAGGGATTTCGACCTTACCGAACTGCCGCATCTTCTTCTTACCGGCCTTCTGCTTCTCGAGCAGTTTCTTCTTCCGCGTCGCGTCCCCGCCATAACATTTGGCGGTCACGTCCTTGCGCATCGCCGAAAGCGTCTCGCGCGCGATCACGCGGGCACCGATGGCCGCCTGAATCGGGATCTTGAACATGTGACGCGGAATTAGGTCCTTCAGCTTCTCGCACATGGCACGGCCACGCGCCTCGGCGCGGTCACGATGCACCATGATCGAGAGCGCATCCACCGGCTCGTCATTCACCAGGATCGACATTTTCACAAGGAAGTCCTCGCGGTAGCCGATCAGCGAATAATCGAAGGACGCATAGCCTTTGGTTACCGATTTCAGGCGGTCATAGAAGTCGAAGACGACCTCAGAGAGCGGCAGGTCATAGACCGCCATCGCCCGCTGACCGGCATAGGTCAGATCCATCTGGATGCCACGACGATCCTGACAGAGCTTGAGCACATCGCCCAGATACTCGTCGGGCACCATGATCGTGGCCTTGATCCGCGGCTCCTCGATATGGTCGACATAGGTCAGATCCGGCATATCGGCGGGGTTATGCAGGTCGATGACCTCGCCGTCCTTCATATGCAGCTTGAACACAACGCTCGGTGCGGTGGTGATCAGATCGAGATCGTATTCGCGCTCCAGACGGTCGCGGATCACCTCGAGATGCAGAAGCCCCAAGAAGCCGCAACGGAAGCCGAAACCGAGGGCAGCCGAGGTTTCCATCTCGGCCGAGAAGGACGCATCATTCAGCTGCAGCTTCTCGATCGCATCGCGCAGCGCCTCGAAATCGGCGGCATCAACGGGGAAGAGGCCACAGAAGACCACCGGAATGGACGGCTTGAAGCCCGGAAGCGCCTGTGCACAGGGCTTTTTGTCATGGGTGATGGTGTCGCCCACTTTCGTGTCACGCACCTGTTTGATCGAGGCGGTGAACACCCCGATCTCACCCGGCCCCAGCTCGGCAATATCGACCATCTGCGGCTTGAGCACGGAAAGACGGTCCAGCTTGTAGGTGGCGCCCGTCTTCATCATCTTGATCTGGTCGCCCTTTTTGACGACGCCATCCATGACGCGGATCAGAACGACAACGCCCAGATAGCTGTCATACCAGCTATCGACCAGCATGGCTTTCAGCGGCGCATCGCGATCGCCCTTGGGGGCGGGCAGACGGTGGACAATGGCTTCCAGCACATCGGGAATGCCAAGGCCCGTCTTGGCCGAGATTTCCACAGCATCGGACGCATCGATGCCGATGACATCCTCGATATTTTCCTTCACCCGCTCGGGTTCGGCGGCAGGGAGGTCGATCTTGTTGAGAACAGGCACGATCTCGTGGTCGGCATCGATGGCCTGATAGACATTGGCCAGTGTCTGCGCCTCGACGCCTTGGCTGGCATCGACCACCAGAAGCGATCCTTCCACAGCCTGCATGGAGCGCGAGACCTCGTAAGCGAAGTCGACGTGGCCGGGGGTGTCGATCAGGTTCAGGATGTAGGTCTTACCATCCTTTGCGGGATACTCGATCCGGACAGAGTTCGCCTTGATCGTAATACCGCGCTCGCGCTCGATATCCATCGCATCAAGAAGTTGCGCCTTCATGTCACGTTCGGCCACCGTCCCGGTGAGCTGAATCAGCCGGTCGGCGAGTGTCGATTTACCGTGGTCGATATGCGCCACGATGGAGAAATTGCGAATGCGGTCGAGATCGGTCATGGCGCGCGATATATATAGGTTTCGACGTTGCGGGAAGAGAAATTCACACGGCAGGCCCTAAGCTACCGCAGAAAGCCTGCTATGGCGTGAAGATCGTGGCTTGGCAAGCCTGCCCGAAGCGCGCCGAGCGCAAAAATATGCCGCTGGCGTTCATAGCCGCACATTGACCTTTGTCTCTGCCCGCGCAAGTTAGAGGAAGCATCCCCAAGGAGGTTCCCATGATCCTGTCCGTCCCCAATATGACCTGCAAGCATTGCAAGGCCTCGGTCGAGAACGCCATCGAAGAGGTTGGCGGCAAGGCAGAGGTCTTTCTGGAAGACAAGGAGGTCGAGGTCACCGGCCTGCCCCCTGAGACCGTTCTGGCCGCCCTCAAAGGCGCAGGCTATCCGGCGGAAGTGATCGAGTAACTTCACGATCCAGCGAGAGGGGCAACTCTGCTTTGAGGCGAGCTTCATAGTTTGTTAACCATCTTGCTAAAATAAAGATACGCGTGCAGCGTCCATAAGAACCGAGCAAACCATATCGAGGCAGAGCATGAAGACGATCATTCTGACCGCAGCGGCAGCGGTCACCCTAAGCCTGAGCCTAGGCACCACCGCGCAGGCTGGCGCGCTGGAAAACGCCTGTCAGCAAGGGGGGGCGCACCACCGATACGGGCCTGTGCCGTTGTATCCAGCAGGTCGCAGATATCACGCTCAGCAATCGCGACCAACGCCGCGCCGCCAAGTTCTTCACCGATCCCGATCAGGCACAGATCGTGCGCAGCTCGGATCGTCCCTCGGATGAGGATTTCTGGGCGCGCTACAAGAATTTCGTATCCGCCGCAGAAGGTTACTGCAGCAACTGATCCCGATGATCGGGCCGGGGTTTCCGGCCCTTTTTCATAACGCGGGCGCCCTCAGTCCGGGGCGCTCAGCTCGGCAAGAGTGCGGCGCACCCCTCTTTCGATCAGATCCAGAACACCGTCGAAGTCCCGCGTATAATAAGGATCGGGCACCTCGCCCCCCGCCAGATCATCCGGCAGGAACAGCCGGATCTCTGCTCCGCCAGAAACCGGTGCCAGCCTTTGCGCATCCGCCAGATTTTGCCGGTCCATCGCCAGAATCAGATCGAATCGCCCGAAATCATCCCGCGTCAGTTGCCGCGCCCGCAGATCCGACAGATCATAGCCGCGCGCCCTTGCCGCTTTCTGCATCGGACCATAGGGCGGCTTGCCGGCATGCCAGCTCCCCGTCCCTGCCGAATCGGTCACCACCTCCAGCCCCGCCTTGCGGGCCAGATCACGGAACACACCTTCGGCGGCGGGCGAACGGCAGATATTGCCTAGGCAGAGAAAAAGGATACGCATGGAGAAGAGCTTAAAGCAGGAGAGAGCCATGGCCAAGCCCGCGCGCGCGCCCCGCAAGATCGTTATTCTGACAGGGGCCGGTATCTCTGCCGAAAGCGGCATCCGCACCTTTCGCGCCGAGGACGGGCTGTGGGAGGAGCACCGCATAGAGGATGTCGCGACCCCCGAGGGCTTCGAGGCCGATCCCGATCTGGTGCTTGATTTCTACAACAAGCGCCGCGCCGTCTCGACGGGAGCGCAGCCCAACCCTGCCCATATCGCACTGGCCCAACTGGAGGCCGATCCGCGCTTCGAAGTGCTGATCGTCACCCAGAATGTCGATGACCTGCACGAACGTGGCGGCGCGCGGAACGTAATCCATATGCATGGCAGCCTCTATGGCGCGATCTGTCATGCCTGCAAGTCACGCTGGCCAGCCCCTGAGATCATGCGCGCTTCCGATCCCTGCCCCGAATGCGGCCAGATGGCAACGCGCCCCGATATCGTCTGGTTCGGCGAGATCCCCTACCGGATGGACGAGATCTGGACCGCGCTGCGCGCCGCCGATCTGTTCGTGTCGATCGGCACGTCGGGCAATGTCTATCCGGCGGCGGGCTTCGTGCAGGACGCCGCGCGTGCGGGCGTGGCCACACTGGAACTCAATCTCGACCCCTCCACCGGCACCTCCAGATTCGACGAATGCCGCCACGGACCAGCCGCGACGCTTGTGCCGGAGTGGGTAAAAGAGCAGCTGACCCAAGCATAGCGTGTAAAAACCTGCATATCGCTGCGCTATTGCCAGATGAATCGCTTGACCTGCGCTGCGTTTACTCGTATCTCCCGCGGACAGAATTCTGGGCGCTGCGCTTGCGGCGCCTTCATATGTTGCGAAAACGGGCGATCTTCGCCCATGTGGAAACAAAGGATGATGCCATGTCGCGCGTTTGCGAACTAACCGGCAAAGGCCCGATGACGGGCAACACTGTAAGCCACGCGAACAACAAGTCGCGTCGCCGCTTCCTGCCGAACCTCAATGATGTAAGCCTGATCTCCGAGACCCTCGGCCAGAGCTTCAAACTGCGCGTTTCGGCGCATGGCCTGCGTTCGGTCGATCACCGCGGTGGTCTGGACGCATTCCTTGCCAAGGCAAAAGACGCGGACCTCTCGGTCAACGCTCTGAAAATCAAAAAGGCCATCGTGAAGGCACAGGCAGCAGCCTGATCCCCGCGATCCTGACAGATTTCGAACCCCGTGCCTCCGGCGCGGGGTTTTTTCTTTACGGCGCTTCCTGATCGAAATCATTTGGTCCGGCCCGCGCGGCAGGCTATGACGCCGGATATGAAGACGCTCCGGCTTTTGCCCTTTGTGACGATACTTCTGGTGACAGTCTTCGCGCTCACCAGTCTCGAATTCGCCTCCGCGCGCGGTCAGACCCGCGCGGCCGGACAGATCGTGCTCTGTAGCGGTCAGGGGCTGGTCACGGTGACGGTCGATGCCGGTGGCACACCGATTCGTCATGTGAAGATCTGTCCCGATATGGCGCTGGGTCTGCTGGCCTCGCTCGGCGTCAACCCGCCTGTGCTGCACCGCCCGGACGGCATGCACCGGCTCGATGCCACGTCCCCCCTCCCTGTCGAGGGCGGCCATGCCATCATTCTCCCGAAGGCCCGCGATCCTCCTGAGACTGCTGCATAACCCTTTGAAATGCGATCTTTACAGGAGACATATAATGATCCGCTCGACCCTTCTGGCCACCACGACCCTCATTCTCGGCCTGCCCGCCTTTGCCGATGGCATCACCGTTCATGATGCCTATATGCGCATCTCTTCTCCCGTCGCCAAATCCGGCGCGGCCTTCATGACGATCGAGAACACTTCCGGTGAGGCCGACCGTCTTGTCGGTGTCAGCTCCACCATCGCAGAGCGCACCGAGTTGCATACCCATCAGGCCGATGCCAACGGCATGATGGAAATGCTGCACGTCCCCGAGGGCTTTGCGATCCCTGCTCATGGCGCGCATGCACTGGCGCGTGGGAGCGATCATGTGATGTTCATGGGCTTGACCGAACCGCTGGAAGAGGGCGAGCATATCCAGCTTACGCTCGATTTCGAACACGCCGCCCCCGTGACCGTCGATCTGCAGGTGACGATGGGCGAAGGCCCGACCGGTCAGAGCCACGGCAGCATGAGCCACAACTGACCTAGCGCAGGATCTCGAGCATTGCGGCGGCGGCCACCGCCGGCGCAGTGCCCCCTGCCGCCACTTCGTCCCCCAGAGCGGCCATCCGCTCGCGGATCACCGGATCATTGCGCAATCGCGCCAGAAGCCCCTCGCGCACCTCTGCCTCGAACCAGTGACGCGCCTGCTCGGCACGGCGGGCGGCAAAATGCCCCTCGGCCTCGCGCCAACCGGCCAAGGCGCGGATCTCGTCCCATGCGGTCTCGAGCCCCACCTCCTCCAACGCCGACACCGCCATCGCCTTGGGGAACCCCTCCGGGTCCTGCGGACGTTTGCGCAACAGCCTGAGCGCACCTGCATAATCGGCCACCGTACGCAGCGCCGTCATCTTCAGGTCGCCATCAGCCTTGTTGACCAGAAGGATATCGGCCATTTCCATGATGCCCCGCTTCACCCCCTGCAGCTCGTCCCCTCCCGCAGGCGCCATCAGAAGAACGAACAGATCGACCATATCGGCCACCAGTGTCTCGGACTGGCCGACGCCCACCGTTTCGATCAGGATCAGATCGAACCCCGCTGCCTCGCAAAGCAGGATCGCCTCGCGGGTGCGCCGCGCGACCCCGCCCAGATGCGCCTGCGACGGCGAGGGCCGGATAAACGCCTTGGGGTCACGCGACAGCAAATCCATCCGCGTTTTGTCGCCAAGGATCGAGCCGCCCGAGCGCGCCGAGGACGGATCGACGGCCAGCACGGCAACTTTCTTGCCCTGCCCCGTCAGCATCAGCCCGAAGCTCTCGATAAAGGTCGATTTTCCCACACCCGGCGTGCCCGACAATCCGACCCGCAGGGCATGCCCCCCGCCCGCCAGCAGATCCAGTAAGCGCAAGGCTTCGGCACGGTGATCGGGACGCTGCGATTCAATCAGCGTGATACCCCGCGCCAGAGCCCGTCTTTCTCCGGCCAGAATGCCGCGCGCCAGATCATCGGCAGTATTGCGCATGGTTCTCCCCCTATCGGCCAATCCTTGCAACCTAGCGTAAAAGAGTGAGTATCTGTGAAACGCTTCCTATTTCTTGCCTCGGCCAAAAGGTATATGTCCAGCCCATAGCCTGAAGAGCTTCAGGTTTCGTCACGACGAAAGGACCGTCATGAGAGCAGGGGTTATGCACAAGATCGTTCTGGCCGGTGCGCTGGCATTGGGGCAGATCGCCACCGGATATGCCGCGCGTGCGGATCAGAGCGACCAGATCACCTTTGATGTCGAGCTGAAGGGTATCAAGGCGGGCGAATTGCTGATTAATGGCAAAATCGAGGGCAATGGCTATGGCGCCAACGGGACGCTGCAGACCACAGGGCTCTTGGGCTTCATCCGCAAGGTGCGTTTTGATGCGACCGCGAACGGCTACATCACCGGCCAGCGTTTCACCCCTACCCGCTATGTCGAGCAAGCCGATACGCCGGACCGGGACCGTGTCTCGACGATGGTCTATAACCGCGGCACGCCGATCTCGGTCAGTCAGGAACCGCCACGCAAGCCGCGCAGCACCGATCTGGACCCGACGCAGCAGCATGGCACGGTCGATCCGCTAACCGCACTCTATTCGGTCCTGCGCTCGGTTCCCGCAGACGAGGCCTGCAACCGCTCCGAGCAGATCTTCGACGGCTCCCGCCGCTCGCAGGTCAAACTGAACGCGCCGCAGAAACAGGGGAATAACGTGATCTGCACCGGCGAATACCGCCGCCTGTCGGGCTTCTCCAAATCGGATATGTCCAAGAAATCGGTCTTCCCTTTCACCCTGACCTATAGTCCCACCGCCAAGGGCCGTCTGGAGGTCAGCCAGATTGCCACCGATACGATCTATGGCGAAGGCCGCCTGATACGGCGCTGAGTTTTGACGACCCTTCCTATCGATACCGTCCTGCCCGAGTTATGCGCCGCGATCGCCCGCGATGGCCGCGCCGTCCTGATGGCGCCGCCCGGCGCGGGCAAGACCACCCGCGTGCCTCTGGCCCTGATGGACCAGATCCGCGGTCGTATCCTGATGCTGGAGCCGCGCCGTCTGGCCGCCCGTGCCGCCGCCGAGCGCATGGCCGACACATTGGGCGAGCCGGTGGGCCAGACCGTGGGCTACCGCATCCGTGGCGAGGCGAAAGTCTCGAAAGCAACCCGTATCGAAGTGGTCACCGAGGGCATCCTGACCCGCATGATCCAGTCCGACCCCGAGCTCTCGGGCGTGGGCTGCGTGATCTTCGACGAATTCCACGAGCGCTCGCTCAATGCCGATCTGGGGCTGGCCTTGGTCTGGGAGGTGCGTGGCGCGCTGCGCGACGATCTCGCCATTGTGGTGATGTCCGCCACGCTTGACGCGGGGCCGGTAGCGGCGATGCTCGATGATGCGCCGGTGGTGGTGTCGGAAGGCCGCGCGTTTCCGGTGGAGACCCGCTGGCTCGACCGTCCCGTGGACCGCACGATGCGGTTTGAACCCGCACTTGCGGGCCTGATCGAGCAGGCCGCCACCGAGACCACGGGCAGCATTCTCGCCTTCCTTCCGGGCGAGGGCGAGATCCGCCGCGTCGAGGCGCTGCTGGCCGGCCGCCTGCCCGCCGATATGACCATCCGTCCGCTCTTTGGCGCGATGGAATTTGCCGCCCAACGCGCGGCCATCGAGCCTGCCAGAACGGGCCGCAAACTGGTTCTGGCAACCTCGATTGCCGAGACCTCGCTGACCATCCAGGATGTGCGTGTGGTGATCGATGGCGGTCGCGCGCGCCGGATGCGCTTTGACGCGGGATCGGGCATGGCGCGTCTGGTGACCGAGCCTGTCAGTCGCGCCGAAGCCGAGCAGCGTCGCGGACGCGCGGGCCGTGTGGCCGAGGGCATCTGTTACCGGCTCTGGACCAAAGGCGCCGAGGGCGCGCTGCCCGCCTTCCCGCCTGCCGAAATCGAGGTGGCCGATCTGTCGGGTCTCGCACTGGAGCTGGCGCAATGGGGCAGCGACGGATCGGATCTGGCTTTTCTCACGCCGCCCCCCGCGCCCGCATTGGCCGAGGCGCGCGCCCTGCTGGAAAATCTGGGCGCGCTCGATGGCACCAGCCTGACGCCGCATGGTCAGGCGCTCGCCCGCCTGCCACTCCATCCCCGCCTCGGGCATATGCTGCTGAAGGCCGGAAAAAGCGCCGCCGATCTGGCCGCCCTGCTGGCCGAGCGCGACCCTCTGCGCGGGGCCCCCGCCGAGCTGACGCTACGCCTGAAAGCGGTCCAGAAACCGCGTGACTTTGCCGCCGATCATCCGTGGCAGCCCCATCGTGGCACGGTGGACCGCATCCGGCAGGAAACCCGCCGACTGGCGAAGATGGTCGATCATACTACCCCGCTCGAGCCCGCCGAAATGGCCGCACTTGCCTATCCCGACCGTGTGGGCCTGCGCCGCGCGGGCGACCAGCCCCGCTATGTGCTCTCGGGTGGCAAGGGCGTACAGATCGCCGATACGGACCCGCTGGCCACCGCCCGCCTGATCGTGGCTACTGATACCAATGGTGACCCGCGCGAGGCCATGCTGCGCCAGGGCACCCAGATCTCCGAAGCCCAGATCCGCGGGCTGTTCAGCGCGCAGATCGATTGGGTGGATGTCTGCGAGTGGTCGCGCCGCGAGGGCCGCGTGGTGGCGCGCAAGCAGGAGCGTTTCGGCGCGCTGGTGCTCGATGACCGGATCTGGAAGGACGCCCCGCGCGAAGCGCTGGCCCGCGGGGCGCTGGACGGCATCCGCCAGATCGGGCTGCCATTTTCCGATGCCGCGCGACGCTTCCGCGCCCGTGTGCAGCTTCTGCACGAGGAAGGCGCGGATCTGCCCGCCTTCGATGACGATGCGCTGATGGCGCGCGCCGGGGACTGGCTTCTGCCCTATCTGGGTGGCAAGCGCACCGAAGCCGACCTCCGCCGGATGGATATCACCGACGCGCTGCGCGCAAGCCTCGACTGGGAGCAGATACAGCTGGTGGACCGCTTGGCCCCTGCGCATTTCGAAACGCCTTTGGGGCGGCGCGTGCCCATCGATTATAGCGGAGAGCACCCCGCTATCGAGATCCGCTTGCAGGAGATGTTCGGTGTGACGGCCCATCCCAGCATCGGTCCCAAACGCCTGCCGTTACGCGTGACGCTCCTCTCGCCCGGCCATAAGGCCATTCAGGTAACGATGGATATTCCGGGCTTCTGGGACGGCTCCTATGCCGATGTGCGCAAGGATATGCGCGGGCGCTACCCCAAACATCCGTGGCCCGAAAACCCGCGCGAGGCCGACCCAACATTGCGCGCCAAACCCCGTTCCCAGTAGACATCCCCCCAATGGAAAAGGCGGCCCCGCGAGGCCGCCTTTTTTTGTTACTTCTTGCCGGGCTTGCCATATTTGGCTTTCGGTTTGCCCTTATCCTTGGGATTCGGCTTGTCCTTGAAAGACTTGCCTGCGGCGGGTTTACCGAATTTCGCAGGTTTTCCCTCGCCGAACTCGTCGCGGCTCTTGAAAGATTTGCGCGGCGCACCATCGTCCGAATCCCCTTTGCGATGCGGCTTCTTGAACTCGCGGTCTCCACGGTCGCCAAAATCGCGACCCTCGGAATGACGGCGCGCGCCACCGGGTTTCTTGTCCCATTTGGCGGGACGCGGGTTCGGACGGTCGAGCCCCTCAGGCGCTTTGTCCAGCACATCCACACCGCACTTATCCTCGAGCGAGCGCTCGGGGCCCACCGATTGCAGGAAACGGTCGGCGGCATCGGCATGGATCTGCACGAACGTATGGTCGTTCATGATGCGGATCGCACCGATGTCACGGCGGGTCAGATCACCCGCGCGGCAGAGCATCGGCAGCAGCCATTTCGGATCGGTGCCGCTGTCACGGCCCATCGACAGACGCATCCATGTCGAGCGCTCAAACTCGACCTTTGCACGCGGCTTCGGCCCGTCCACGCTGATCGGCGTGATATCCTCGGGCGCCGAACGACCGGCACGGAAGGCGCGCACAACGGCGGCGGCCAGCTGAACCTTGTCGAAACGCGCGGCCAGCGCCTGAACGGCGTCATTCTCGTCCGCTTCGATCAGGTCGGTAAGGCTGGGCATTTCCATCATGCGGGCGCTGTCACGCTCCTGCACTTCCTCGGCCGAAGGCGCGGGCGCCCAATCGGCGGTGAGGTTGGCGAATTTCAGGAGGCGCTCTGCCTTGGCCTTGATATTGATCGGCACGACCAGCGCAGACACGCCTTTCGACCCCGCACGACCGGTCCGGCCCGAACGGTGCAGCAGCGCTTCCTTGTTCTGCGGCAGGTCGGCATGGATCACCAGCTCGAGGCCCGGAAGGTCGATACCGCGTGCGGCCACGTCCGTGGCGATACAGACGCGGGCACGGCCATCGCGCATCATCTGCAGCGCGCGCGAACGCTCTTCCTGGCTCAGTTCGCCCGAGAGCGCCACAACGGCAAAGCCACGGTTCAGCAGCTTCGTGGTCAGATGGGTCACCATCGCGCGGGTGCCGCAGAAGACGATGGCGTTATGCGCCTCGTAGAAGCGCAGCAGGTTGACGATGGCATTCTCGCGGTCCGAGCGGTCCACCACCAGCGCGCGATATTCGATATCGCTGTGCTGGGCCTTGCGGTCGATGGTCGAGATGCGCTGCGCATCTTTCTGGAAGGTGCCGGCCAGACGTTCGATCTCGGGCGAGACGGTCGCCGAGAACATCAGCGTGCGGCGTTCTTCGGGCGCCTCGTTGAGGATGAATTCCAGATCCTCGCGGAAGCCCAGATCCAGCATCTCGTCGGCCTCGTCCAGAACCGCGACCTGCAGTTCCGACAGATCCAGCGCGTTACGGCGGATATGATCGCAGATCCGGCCCGGCGTCCCCACGACAATATGCGCCCCGCGTTCCAGCTGACGGCGCTCATTGCGCGGATCCATGCCCCCAACAGCACCCGCGATGATCATACCGGCTTCGGCATAGAGCCATTCCAGCTCGCGCTTCACCTGCAACGCCAACTCGCGCGTCGGCGCGATGACGATGGCGCGCGGCACATCGGCGCGGGTGGGCAGACCCTCGGCCAGAAGCTGGGCCGACATCGCAAGCCCGAAGGCCACGGTCTTGCCCGAGCCGGTCTGCGCCGACACAAGAAGGTCCTTATCCGCCAGAGCAGGGTCACCCACCGCATGCTGCACGGAGGTGAGGGTTTCGTAGCCCTTCTTTTCCAGCGCGGACTGCAGCGCGGGGTGAATGGCGATATCAATGCTCATGGCGGGGGACTTTCGGGTCTGGAATGGAACGGGCGCACTCAACTGCGGCGCAAGGGGCGGCTCATACGCCCTTTGCGGCCTTCTGTATAGGGGTAATCTGCGCCCTTGGTTATGCGCTCACACCCATTTCGCGATCGGCGGAAGGCTCATCAACACCGCATCGGGGTTGTGGCCGGTTTCCAGACCGAACTTCGTGCCCCTATCGTAGACCAGATTATATTCGGCATAAAGCCCGCGATGGACAAATTGCGTCTCGCGGTCGGCATCGGTCCAAGGCTGGTTACGGCGCTTCTCGGTGACTGGAAGGAATGCCTTCAGGAAGGCACGACCCACATCCTGGGTAAAGGCGAAGTCCTCCTCCCAGTTGCCGGTGTTCAGATCGTCATAGAAGATGCCGCCCACCCCGCGCGCACGGTTGCGGTGCGGGATATAGAAATACTCGTCCGCCCATGCCTTGAAACGCGGATAGTAGCTTTCGTCATGCGCATCGCAGGCCGCTTGCAGCGCCGCGTGGAACTCGGCGGTGTCGTCTTCATATTCGATACAAGGGTTGAGGTCCGCCCCACCGCCAAACCACCATGCGCCCGGCGTCCAGAACATCCGCGTGTTCATATGGACCGCGGGGGTCTGCGGGTTCTGCATATGCGCCACAAGGCTGATCCCCGAGGCCCAGAAGCGCGGGTCCTGATCCATCCCCGGCACGCCGCGCGCGGCCATCGCCTTTTGCGCGCGCTCGCCTAGAGTGCCCCAGACGGTGGAGATATTTACCCCGACCTTCTCGAACACACGCCCCCCGCGCATGACGCTCATTTTGCCGCCGCCATGATCCTCGCCCTCGGGGCCGGTGCGCACCGTGGGTGTGACCTCGAACCGGCCTGCGGGAATTTCGGCATGGGGACCCGTGACCTGACTGTCCTCAAGCCCCTCGAAGGCCGCAACAATCTGGTCGCGCAAATCGGAAAACCACTGGCTGGCGCGGGATTTCTCATCCGCGAATAGGGGCTGGTCGGTCATGGGCACTCCTTTTCTTGGGCGCAGTCTTAGCGGGCCGCGCTGGCGGGGGCAAATGCCTCTTTCGCATGAGCCCTCTAGCCGTGCGGCCCGCTAGAAGCTAATCTGATCGCCAAAGGAGCCAAGCAATGATCCGCATCTTCTCTCCCGCCATTCTGGGCCTCGGCGCATTGGCGTTTCTGGCCGCCTGCGGCACGCCGCAGGAACGCTGCATCGGCCGCTCCACCAAGGAGATTCGCGTGCTCAACGGGCTGCTCGAAGAGGTCAACAGCAACCTCGCGCGCGGCTACGCATGGGAAAGCTACGAGGTCGAACGCTCGCGCTACACGGTCTGCGGCTATGACGAGCATGTCACCAAGGACGGCAAGAAGATCCGCCGCCCCTATCATTGCTGGCAGGACTATACAGAGACGCTCCAGCGCCGCGTGCCGATCGATCCGGCCTCCGAGACCCGTAAACGTGACGGGCTGGTGGCCAAGATCAAATCGCTCGAGCCGCAGGCGCGCGCCAATATCGCCGCCTGCAAGGTGACCTATCCCGAAACCGAGAGTTGACCGGTCCCCGTCAGAAGACGGGAACCTGCACCGCATCCAGTAGCCCGCGCCCGCCATCGATGCGGATGATCTGGCCGGTGGTGAAGCTGGCCCCTGACGAGGCAAGGAACTGCACCGTTTCGGCCAGCTCGCTCGGCGCCGCGATCCGGCCCAAAGGCGTGCCCCCGATGATCTCCTCGCGCCATTCGGAGTTTTCCTTCAGCGCGTCCTGCAGCGAACGGCTCATGACAGAGGCGAAGCTGACCCCGTTCACGCGGATACGATGCGGCGCAAGCGCCACCGCCAGTCCGCGCACGGCCTGTTCCTGCGCGGCGCAGGCAATGGAATAGGCCAGCGTCTCGGGTTGCGAGCGGGTCGAGGCCAGCGTCGAGATATTGACGATGGAGCCGATCTCGCCCTCGGTCCGCCCGTCCTTCTCGGCCTGCGCGATCATGCGCTTGGCGGTCAGCTGCGAGATCCGCAGCGAGGATTTCATGTTCTGGCTCAGCATGTCGTCGAGCACGGTCTGGTCGGGGTCAAGCGGATCGCAGGGCGTGAAGCTGCGGTTCGTGTTCACCAGAATATCGATCCGGTCAAACGCATCGATCGTGGCCGACAGAAGGTTGGCGACATTCAGCTTCTGGCACAGATCGCCTGCAAAGATCCGCACCGGACCTTCCGAGGTATCGGTGTCGGCAAATTCATCCTTCAGACGGCTCTCGTCGATATCGGCGAACATCACATTGGCACCGCGGTCCACGAAATGGCGCGCGATGGCGAGCCCGATCCCGTGGGCGGCGCCCGTCACGATGGCAGTCTTGCCGGAAATGGAAAGCGACATGCAGTCTCCTGCGGAGTGGTTGAAGCAAAGACGCGGCCGGTTAGCGGCCGCGTTTCGTCTGTGTAGGGGCAGCCTTGGCGGCCTGCGACTTGCTCAGCGGCTTTTCGGCGAAGAACAGTTTGAACTGGGTATTGCCACCAATTTCCTCGACATGGTGGAACACCTGCCTGAGCGTGTCCTCATAGGGAAGATGGCGGTTGGCGACCATCCATAGCTTGCCTGAAAGCGACAGGATAGAGGCTGCTTTACGGATAAAGGCCTGACCGAGGTTCGGATCGCCCGCATGGCCCACATGGAAGGGCGGGTTCATGACGATCCCCGAATAGCGGGCGGCGGGCTCGAAGCCCGTGACATCTTCCCAATGGAAGCTTGCACGCGGATCGGTGATATTCTGCTTGGCGCAGTCAAGGGCTGCAAAATCTGCCTCGACCAGATCGAGCGTCTCGACCCCCTCGCGAGCGAGAATCTGCGCCGAGAGCCAGCCCCAGCCCGCCCCCAGATCGGCCATACGCGCCGGAAGGCGGCCGGGCAGCGCCTGCGCCAGCAGTGCCGAGCCTGCATCGACCTTATCGGCCGAAAACACGCCCGGTGTCGTAACGAAGCCCTCTGTCGGGGTCTGGGCCTGCACGACCCACTCGTCCAGCACATCGCGCCGCGCGGCAAAGCGGAACACCTTGCCATGCGCCTTGGCGATGGCGCTCGAGGGCGAAACCAGTGGTTTGAGGGATTTCAGAACCGAATCCACCCCGTCATTCTTGGCACCGTCCACGAGGATCATACCGCCCTCCTCGACCAGGGCGCAGAGACGGGCCAGCGCGTTGCGGGCCTCCTGCTTGGCGCGCGGCAGAAAGAGGACTGCCGCCGCATATCCCTTACTCTGAGGCGCGGGGCTGACGGTATAGCCACGGGCCGAAAGCCCCGCATGATCAGGGGCAAACCCCTGCACCAGCTCCAGCCTGTCCCTGGGCAGATCGGAAAGATCGGTATCGGCCAGAGCACCGAGCACGAGGATCGTGCCCGTCTCCGGCAGGGGCGCCTGTTCGAGCGCCAGCGAAAGTCGGGGATGTGTCATTGGGTTCGTCGCGGAAGGCCGCGCTCATTCCTTTTCCATCGTGCATTGCAGAGGGTGCTGGTGGCGGCGGGCGAAATCCATCACCTGCGCAACCTTGGTCTCGGCAATCTCGAAAGAGAACACCCCCACCACAGCCAGCCCCTTCTTGTGCACGGTCAACATGATCTCGAAGGCCTGCGCATGATTGAGCCCGAAGAAACGTTCGAGGATATGCACCACGAATTCCATCGGCGTATAGTCATCATTGAGCAGCATCACCTTATATAACGGAGGCTTACGGGTCTTGGGCCGCGTTTTCGTGGCCAGACCGGCATCGCCGTCATTGCCATTCTCGTCGTCGGCCATCATGCTGAACGGCTTGAAGTCGCCTGTCATCATCGCTTTTCCCGGGTTCCGAATATCTCAGGTCTTGTGGCGAATATAGGAAGACGGGAGCAGAAGAAAACCCTTTCTGCCCCGGCTCGCAATTCGAAATGTAATCTCTTACCCGACAATAGGAAGGAAACAGGGCCAATGACAATGCTGGGTTTCGATGCCGATGACACGCTATGGCATAACGAGCGGTTCTTCACGCTTACCCAGGCGCGATTTGCTGAATTGATGGGCGATTTTGCCGGACGGGATCATCTGGAGGACCGCCTTCTGGCCGCTGAGCGCCGAAATATCGGACGCTATGGCTTTGGGGTAAAAGGATTTACGCTCTCGATGATCGAAACCGCGATCGAGGTTTCGGAGGCACGGGTCAGCGCCACGGTGATCGCCGAGCTGTTGGAGGCGGGCCGCGAAATGCTAGCGCATCCGATCGAGCTGCTGCCGCATGTGGAAACCACGATCACCACCCTCGCCGCATCGTATAAGCTCGTGCTGATCACAAAAGGCGATCTGCTCGATCAGGAACGCAAGCTGGCACAATCCGGGCTTGGACCGTGTTTCCAGGCGGTCGAGGTGGTGTCGGAGAAAACGCCCGAGATCTATACCCGCATTTTTGACCGTCACGGCATGGGGGCCCGACAGGGCATCATGGTGGGCAACTCCATGAAATCGGACATCCTCCCGATGCTCGAGGCCGGTGGGCGCGCCATCCACATTCCCGATCGGGGGGTCACATGGGCGCTCGATCATGCCGAGACCCCCGCCTCCCATCCGCGCCTGTTAACACTCGAATCGATGGAAAATCTTGCCGAGGCTCTGCACAAATTCGCGCTCGAGTGAATCCCTTCGAGTAAAAAACACTCACTGCCCCGTGAACGAGGCTTGACTGCCGCAAGGGAATATAAGGTTAAGGATCAGTTAACAACACAACTTGAGGTATCGCAACCCATTGCAACCACCACATGATGTGGTGATGCAGGAAAAACGCAGTTAATGTGATTTGAACTTCCTAATTTTCACATTCAATCCTCCGTGCTATCTTTCCAATCATAAGTCCCGGTCAAAAAACAACGGGGCATCGAGGCAGATATAAGGATAAGAACCGTGACCACGCTTTCGCGCTGGATCCGAGCAGGGGTATGCGCGTTCTTCACATTGGTGCTTTTGCCGCTGGCCGTTCAAGCCGCGCCCTTTGCTGCCTATGTGATGGACATGCGCTCTGGTGAGGTCCTCTACGAGAAAAACGCCGACACGCGACTCTACCCCGCGTCGCTTACGAAAATGATGACGCTCTACATCACCTTTCAGGCCATTGAAGCCGGTGAGGTGAGCCTCGACAGCGAAATCACGGTGTCGAAGAATGCTGCCTCGCAACCGCCCTCGCGTCTGGGGCTGCGCGCCGGACAGAAGATCAAACTGCGCTATCTGATCCGCGCCGCCGCCGTGAAATCCGCAAACGATGCGGCTGCCGCGATCGGCGATGCGCTGGGTGGCAACGAGGAGAACTGGGCCGCGCGGATGACCGCCACTGCCAAGACCCTCGGCATGAAAAACTCGACCTTCAAGAATGCCAACGGTCTGACCCGCGAGGGACACCTCTCCAGCGCCCATGACATGACCATTCTGGGCCGTCACCTATTTTATGATTTTCCGCAATATTACAATATCTTCTCGCGCCGCTCCGCTGATGCGGGCATGAAGACCGTCTACTCCACCAACCGCCGTTTCCTCGATGCCTATAAAGGCGCCGACGGGATCAAGACGGGCTATACTGTGGCATCCGGGTTCAACCTGACGGCTTCGGCACAGCGTGGCAATGACCGTATCATCGCGACCGTCTTCGGCGGCACCTCGACCGCCCAGCGGAACGCGAAGATGATGGAGCTCCTTGATCTGGGCTTCAAGCGCGTGAATGAGAACAGCCCGCTGCGCCGCCCCGATGCCCCCGAAATCATCGATCTCAACCGTCCGACCCGCGGTCTTCTCGTGGCGAACGGTCCGATGCAGAGCAGCCCGCGCCCGCTTGTCCGCCCCGGTGCGACCTCGCATGACGCGGATGCGATTGCCGCCGCCGTGGCCGTGGCAAATGCCGACCCCGCGCCCGAGACCAGCCCTGTCGATGCCGATGCGGTGGACGAGGCCGTGACCATGGCCTCTGCCGAGGCGCTTGATGCCAGCCCCCGTCCCGTTCTGGCGCCCAACCGAGCCGTGGCGCAAGCCGCACCGGTCGAGGCTCCTGTCGAGGATCTGGCGGGAGAGGAGGTTCAGGTTGCCGCAGCTGAAACCGGCGCCGAGGACGGCGCGCCCGACCAGGACGAGGAGCAATTCGCCGGCCAGATCGCGCAGGGCGATACCGATCCGGGCGGTCCGATCTTCCAGCAGACCAGCAAACCGCAACCCGAGACACTCGCTCTGATGGGGAAGGACAAGAAAGCCGATACCGTCATTCTGGCGGCCCTGAACCCGCCGCAGGCCGCAGCCTCCGAGACGCCGCGCGTCGTCGCCCGCGCCTCGACTTCGGGCGGGCGCAACTGGGGCGTGACCATCGGGCTGAAAACATCCGAATTCCACGCCCAGCAGGACATGCTGAAGATCGCGCTGATGGAAAGCGATACGCTGGGCGACGCCCTGCGCAAGGTGGTCAAGCGCAAGCTTGGCTACGAGGCGACCTTTGTGGGCATGAGCCAGCAACAGGCCAGCCTCGCCTGCGCCAGACTGGCCGCGCGCAGCATGGAATGCGGGGTCGTGGGGCCCTGAGCCCCCTCCCCTCTCTGCTTCAACTAAGCGGGCCGCCTCCTATTGGGAAGCGGCCCGTTTTTCTATGCGATGACAGGTCGGGGGGCGCTGACCGGAATCACCGTTTCGGATGGTCATCCCATGCGTTCGAAAGGATGCGCTCGGCATCGCCTTTGGGATCGTCGAACTGGCGGGACTTCAACGCCCAAAAGAATGCCAGAAGCCCAACGCCCCCCAGAACAAGCGAGATCGGGATCAGAAAACCGAGAATCGACATAAGGTAACCTTCCAGAGCCTATTTCATCCGTAAAGAATTAAGAGAGACGGTGATCGAACTGGCCGACATGGCAAGGGCCGCCGCCAGTGGCGTCGCCAGTCCGCAGAGCGCCAGCGGCACCGCGACCAGATTATAGCCGATCGAGATCACGAAATTCTGCTTGATCCGCGCCCGTGCATTGCGGGCCGTCACCACTGCCTGCGCAACCGGCGCAAGGCTCCGGCCCAGCAGCACGATGTCAGACGCCGTGCGCGCCGCATCGAGTGCCGAGGCCGGCGAGATCGAAACGTGGGCCTGCGCGAGCGCGATCGTATCGTTGAGCCCGTCGCCCACCATCAACGCTGGATGCCCCCCGGATGCCAGATCTGCCAGAATGCGGGCTTTGTCTTCGGGGCGGGCCGCGGCCTGCCAATCGGCTATCCCCAACCGTTCGGCCAAGGCCGCAACCGCAGGCACCGTATCCCCCGACAGAAGCCGGACCGAAAGCCCCAGATCCTGAAGGGCTGCAACCGCCTCGGCCGCACCCTCGCGCAGACGGTCCCGATAACGGACCCGGTGGACGCGCCCCTCGCCGAGGCAAAGCCACGTCCCCTCGCCCTCCGCCCCGACCCAATCGGCGCGGCCCAGCCGCACGATCCGGCCCCGATACCGCGCCTCGACCCCGCAGCCGGAAACCTCGCGCAGATCATCGAGCGCTGCAGGCATGGTCCCGCGCGCAGCCAGCGCCCCGGCCAGCGCCTGCGACAGCGGATGCGACGAGCCCGCAGCCAAGGCCAGCGCCACGCCGCCTGCCGTCTCGCCCAGCCCCTCCAGATCGGCAGGTTCGGGCAGGCCGGTGGTCAGCGTGCCAGTCTTGTCGAAGACCACCGTATCAACCTCGGCCAGCCGCTCGAGCGCGGAGCCGTCCTTCACCAGAAGCCCCTGCCGGAAGAGCCGCCCCGAGGCCGCCGTCACCACCGCAGGCACCGCCAGCCCCAGAGCGCAGGGGCAGGTGATGATCAGCACACTCGCCGCGATATTCAGCGCCAGACGCAGATCGCCCGAGGCCCAGAGCCAGCCGCCAAAGGCCGAAAGCGCCAGCAGATGCACGAGCGGCGTATAGGCGCGGGTCGCGCGTTCGGCGAGCGTGGTGTATTTCGTGCGCGCGCTTTCGGCTGCGGCCACCAGCTGCGCCATCCGGTGGAGCGAGCTGTCCCGCCCTACGGCTGTCAGGCGCACCGTCAGCGGCCCGGTCAGATTGACCTCTCCCGCCGAGAGCACAGCCCCCGGCCCCACGCTCACCGGCAAGCTCTCCCCCGTCAGAAGCGAGCGGTCCATGTCCGACCGCCCCTCGATGATCACCCCATCCGCCGCCAGCCGCCCGCCCGCGCGCAGATGCAGATGATCGCCCACGCGCAGATCGGCCACGGGCAATTCGACCTCGACCCCGTCACGCCACACAAAGGCGCGCGGCACCTCCAACGCGGCCAGCTCCTCGGCGGCAGAGCGCGCCACCGCCCGCGAGCGGTAATCGAGATATCGTCCGACCAGCAGGAAGAAGATCAGCATGACGGCGGCATCGTAATAGGCATGCCGCCCCGAATGGATCGTCTCGTAAAGCGACATGCCACTGGCCAGAAGGATCGCCAGCGAAATCGGCACATCCATGCCCAGACGCCGCCCCTTAAGCGCCCGATAGGCCGAGGCAAAGAAGGGCTGGCCCGCAAAGATCACGGTGGGAAAGGCAATCGCCGCCGAGATCCAGTGGAACATGTCGCGGGTCGCCTCTCCCGCCCCCGACCAGACGGCCACCGACAAAAGCATGATATTCATCATCGCGAATCCCGCGACGCCGATGCGCATCAGATAATCGCGGCCCTGGCGGTCGGCCTCGGTCGCCTGCAGCAGGTCGGGGTCCAGCTCATGTGCCTCGACGCCAATCGCCCCCAGCACGCCGACCAAGATGTCGGGCGTCACCCCCTCCGCCCGCACCGCGACCCGTTTGAGCGTCAGGTTCACCCGTGCATCCCGCACCCCCTCGACACCAAGAAGCGCCGCCTCGACATCGGTGATACAGGCCGCACAATGCACCTGTGGCAAAGACAGCATCAGATCGGGCGAAGCCATCCCCCGCCGCGCGATATCCTGCGCCGCGGGTGCGGCGATACAGGCCGGACAGGCCGAGAGACGGCTCTCGATATCGGGGGCGGACGTCATCGCCTAGCCCCGCACGAAGAGGTCGATCCGCTGCCGGAAGGGCGTGCCATCGGTGGCCACAGCCTCCAGATGCACGAGCCATGCTCCGGGCGCCAGGTCGAGATCGGTCACATAGGCCCCGTTCACACGCCGGAACACGGGCGTGACATCCTCGCGCGCCATCGTGGTGCGCCCGATAAGTGCCGAGAAATGCGCGATCTGCGCCGGCAGCCCGTCCATCCCCAGAATACGGAAACTCAGCTGGCCATCGGCATATCGAGGCTCCACCCGCCAACCAAGCGCCACCTGCGCCGTGCGCAGCCGATCGAATTCCTGACTGGCGACATAGGAGTTCGAGACCTCCAGGCCCGGAAAGCTATGGACCGCGTTATACGCCATGAAGATATTGACCCCGATAATCACCGAGAACGCCCCTATGGTGATGGAAAGCACATGCTTTCCGGTCAGTTCGCGTGTCATCATTGCTGTCCTGCTCCATTGAAGACCGTCTGTTCCGTCACCGAGCCAGCGCCATCGCGTTGGCTGACACGCAAGACCACATCGGAGCGCTTGGCCTGTGCCAGCGCCGTTCCGCGCGCGGCCTCGAGGTAGAGCCGCGCCGAGAGCGTGGCATCGGGGGCCACCTCGACCACCCCGCCTGCATGCCCCTCGACCGATGCCACCAGCCCCTCAACCGGCTGGCCATCCGGCCCCGCGACCGAGATCACACAGGCCGTGGGTGCATGGTCCTTGTTGCGCAAGCGCAGCGTGTAAATGTTACGGATCGTGCCATCGGGCTGGGTCACATAAAGCGGCGAGCGGCTGGGGGTCACGTTGAACTCGATGGGCGAGCGCATCAGAAGCGCCACGACAAGCCCTACACCGATCCCGCCCCAAAGCAGGAAATAGATGATCGTGCGCAGGCGGAAGATGTGGCGCCACGGGCTGACACGGGCCTCTCCACGCTTCTCGCGTTCTTCATCGCGCAGCGCCATATAGCCGATCAGCCCGCGCGGCTGGTCCGTTTTATCCATGATTTCGTTGCAGGCATCGATACAGAGCCCGCATGTGATGCACTCCATCTGCTGGCCATTGCGGATATCGATCCCCATCGGGCAGACCGCGACACAGGCATTGCAATCGATACAATCGCCCTGCGCCGCGTCGAGTTTCACGCCTTTCTTCAGCTTGCCACGTGGCTCGCCGCGCCAGTCGCGATAGCCGATGGTCAGCGTATCCTCATCCATCATCGCCGCCTGGATGCGCGGCCACGGGCAGGCATAGATACAGATCTGCTCGCGGGCAAACCCGCCAAAGAAGAAGGTCGTGGCGGTCAGGAAGGCCATCGTCAGATAGGCCACCAACGCCGCTTGGCCCGTGACCAGATCGCGCATCAGGGTGGGAGCGTCGGCGAAATAGAACACCCATGCGCCCCCCGTCCCCAGCGCGATCACCAGCCATAGCGCCCATTTGAGGGCGCGTTTGCGGATCTTCTCGGCGCCCCATGGCGCGCGCAACAGGCGGATCTGGGCGTTACGATCGCCCTCCACCCATCGCTCGACATGCATGAAAAGATCGGTCCAGACCGTCTGCGGACAGGCATAGCCGCACCAGACCCGCCCCATCGCGGCGGTAAACAGAAACAGCCCCAGCCCCGCCATGATCAGAAGCCCCGCCACGAAATAGAATTCATGCGGCCAGATCTCGATCATGAAGAAGAAAAACCGACGGTTCGCCAGATCCACCAGCACCGCCTGATCGGGCAGCGCCGGACCGCGGTCCCAACGGATCCACGGCAGGAGGTAATAGACCCCGAGCATCACCGCCATCAGCCCCCATTTCAGCTGCCGGAAACGGCCACGCACATGGCGCGGAAAAACGGGTTCGCGGCTGGTATAAAGGGGCGGCGGGGCAACAGGGTCTGGCATGCTCATGTTGCGGTCTCCTCGGATCGGTCTGCGCGTTGGTCCTCAATGCGCGTTTGCGGTCCGTGCTTCTTTGACATGCGTCAAAATCGCGATTTCGGATGCATTTTTCCCGATGCGATGGCGCCAGATAAAAAAGCGCCCCGGGCAAAGCTCCGGAGCGCGCGCGACAGGCCGTCGCGAAGGTCAGGGACAAAAAACACCGGCACCCTGCATATGAAACGCGCGAACGGGACAGGGTGCCGGTGAGCCCCGCAGCCGCGCCCTATCCGCGGCCACGGGGATCTGGTGGGGAGCGGCTTACTGCCCGCCCCCGAGCCCGTGGACATAAGAGGCCACTGCGCGGATCTCGGCCTCGCTCAGGCGGGCGTTCCAGTTGGGCATGACGCCTGCGCGGGCCTCACGGACCGTTTGGGTAAGGGTTGCGACATCGCCTCCATAGAGCCAGACCGCATCCGTCAGATTGGGTGCGCCCTGCGACGGGTCGCCCTTGCCCGCATCACCATGGCAGGCGGTGCAATTCTCGGCAAAGACGGTGGCCCCTTCGGAGGCCAGCGCCGGATCGGCCTCCTGCCCCGAAATCTGGCGGACAAACTGCACCACCTGATCGATCTGCACCTCTTCCAGAATGCCATCCGTTCCAAAAGCGGGCATCTGGCTGAAGCGCGCCTCGGGGTCATCCGCATTACGGATACCATGGGTTACGGTGGTGTAGATATCACCGATCCTGCCGCCCCAGAGCCAGTCGCTATCGAGCAGGTTCGGATAGCCCAGCCCCTGCTGGCCGCCCGCCCCCGCACCATGGCATTGCGCACACCATGTCTGGAAGACGGCCGCGCCCGCATTCTGGGTATAGTTCGCAAGCTCCGGATCGGAGGCGATCGCCCCCAGATCCGCGGCCACGAGCCGCGCCTCGACGGGTGCATTCATCGCGTCGAACCGCTCCAGATCGGCGGCCAGATCGGCACGGGTCGATTTGTGCAACAAACCCGGTGTCGCCCCATTCAGGAGCGGCCATGCGGGCATCGCGACCGTATAGCCGAGCGCGAAAAGGATGCAGGCATAGAAGGTCCAGAGCCACCAACGCGGTAGCGGATTGTTGAACTCCTCGATTCCGTTCCAGCTATGGCCGGTCGTCGACGGGTCGTCGGGCAGGTTCTTGTTCAGCTTGCTCATTGATCCAACTCCCTTTTGGCCAACCCGCTTGGGGCCGTTGCGGGATGGTCCTCGTGGCGGAAGGGAATGGCGGCACTGTCGGCCTGCGATTTGCGCGCTCCCGGACGGAAGGCCCAGAGGATGGCAATCACGAACATCGCCACCATGAACAGGAGCATCCAGCTATCGGCGAATTCGCGGAAGATATGATAATCCATCTCGCTCTCCTCAGCGGCTCGGTGCGGGTTCGAAGGTCGAGAAATCGACCATCGTGCCCAGCACCTGCAGGTAGGCCACCAGCGCATCCATCTCGGTCACGGCGGGCTGGCCATCGAAATTGCGCACATTCACCCGCGCGTCATAGCGGGCGAAAAGACCATCGGTATCGGCATAGGGGTCCAGCTGGGCCGCGAAATCCGTCTTGGCCGCCTCGATCATGTCGGAGGTATAGGGCACCCCGACCAACGCGTCGGTTTCCAGACGTTCTTCCAGATGGCCGGTGTCGAGGAGCCTATGCTTGAGGAAGCCGTATTTCGGCATCACCGATTCCGGCACCACCGATTGCGGGTCGCTCAGGTGATCGACATGCCACGCATCCGAATAGCGCCCGCCAACCCGCGCCAGATCGGGGCCGGTGCGCTTGGAGCCCCATTGGAACGGGTGGTCATACATCGATTCTGCGGCCAGCGAGTAATGCCCGTAGCGCTCGTATTCGTCACGCATCGGACGGATCATCTGGCTGTGGCAGACATAGCAACCCTCGCGGATATAGATATCGCGACCGGTCAGCTCGAGCGGAGTGTAGGGACGCACGCCCTCGACCTTCTCGATCGTGTTCTCGAGATAGAAGAGTGGGGCGATTTCAACGATGCCGCCGATAGTGACCACGAGGAAGGAGCCGATCAAAAGGAGCGTCGCGTTCTTCTCGATGATCCCGTGTTTATCCAGAATGGACATAGACCTATCTCCTTACTCTGCCGCAACGGCGTGGGCGGCAACGCGCGCTTTCGGTTGCTTGGCGACCGTCGCCCAGAGGTTCCATGCCATGATCAGCGAGCCGGTCAGATACATCACGCCCCCCAGAGCCCGGACGACATACATCGGGAATTTGGCAGCCACCGTGTCGGCGAAGGAGTTCACGAGGAAGCCCTGCGCATCGACCTCGCGCCACATCAGGCCCTCCATGATCCCCGTGACCCACATCGAGGCCGCGTAGAGCACGATCCCGATAGTGGCGAGCCAGAAATGCCAGCTTACGGCTTTGAGCGAATAGAGCGCCTCGCGTTTCCACAGTTTCGGCACAAGGAAATAGAGCATCCCGAAGGTGATCATCCCGTTCCAGCCGAGCGCGCCCGAATGCACATGGCCGATGGTCCAGTCGGTATAATGCGAGAGCGAGTTGACCGCCTTGATCGACATCATCGGGCCCTCGAAGGTGGACATGCCGTAAAAGCCGATCGACACCACCATCATGCGGATCACCGGATCGGTGCGCAGCTTGTCCCAGGCGCCCGAGAGCGTCATCAGACCGTTGATCATACCGCCCCACGAGGGCATCCACAGCATGATCGAGAACACCATCCCCAGCGTCGAGGCCCAATCGGGCAGCGCGGTATAATGCAGATGGTGCGGACCAGCCCAGATATAGAGGAAGATCAGCGCCCAGAAGTGGATGATCGAGAGTTTGTAGGAATAGACGGGACGCCCCGCCTGTTTGGGCACGAAGTAATACATCATGCCGAGGAAGCCTGCGGTCAGGAAGAAGCCCACCGCGTTATGGCCATACCACCATTGCGTCATCGCATCCTGCACACCCGCAAACAGCTGCACCGATTTCGACCCGAAGACCGACACGGGCACCGCGAGATTATTGACGATATGCAGCATTGCCACGGTCACGATGAAAGAGAGGTAGAACCAGTTGGCCACATAGATATGTGGCTCGCGGCGCTTGAGGATCGTGCCGAGGAAGGTGATCAGATAAGCCACCCAGACCACGGTCAGCCACAGGTCCACATACCATTCGGGCTCGGCATATTCCTTCGATTGCGTGGCCCCGAGGATATAGCCCGAGGCCGCCAGAACGATGAACAGGTTATAGCCCCAGAACACGAACCAGCCGAGGCTGCCGCCAAAGAGATGTGCGGCGGAAGTCCGTTGCACCACATAGTAGGACGACGCGATCAGGGCGTTACCGCCAAAGGCGAAGATCACCGCCGATGTGTGCAGCGGGCGCAGCTTTCCGAAATTCAGATAGCCCTGAGCCCATTCGAAATTCAGCGCCGGAAAGGCCAGCTGGAAGGCGATAAAGACCGCGACCAGAAACCCCACGAGCCCCCAGAATACCGTCGCCACCACGCCATAGCGGATGACACTATCGAAATACTCGGTCTGCGAGACGGGGCTGGTTTTCTCCATGCCCCGCATCACCCAGATCAATGCGATCACTGCCGCCACGAATACTTCGATCGCATTCACGGTATAGGCGAGATCGCGACCATAGCTTGCGGCGATCGCCGCCAGAACGGCGACAAGGCCCAGCATGGCAAGCTTGAGGTAATCCCACATATTGCGTCCCTTTGTCTTATTCTGCCCTGCACGAAGGAATGCGGGCACGACTTCAGTCCCTTTTGCGGGGAGGCCGATCACACTGCCTTGATCTGCATCAACTGTTCGGGAGCATAAAAAACGGGTCTGCGATCCATGATTTGATCTTGGTCAAAGTCGCCGATCGCAAGCAGGCCTATGATCGTCGGTGAAATCAAACGACGAGGCAAAGCCATGTCCTACAAAACCATTCTTTCTATCGTTACCGATCTCGACGCGGCCAAAGCCCAGCTGGACGCCGCTATCGTGATGGCGCGCCAGGAGCAGGCACATCTGGATGTGCTGTGCCTGGGCGTCGATGTCTCGCAGACCGGATATTACTACGCGGGCGCCACGGCCTATGTCCAGAAAGAGGTCATCGAGCAGGCACAGGACGAGGCCGCCAAGGTCGAGGCCGGTGTGCTGGCGCGGCTGAAAAACGAGGATATCCGCTGGGCCACCGAGACGATGGTCGTGCAGCTTGGCGCCATCGCGCCTGCCGTGGCGCTGCGGGCGCGCTTTGCCGATCTGGTGGTGATGGGCCGCCCCTATGGCGAGGATCGTGGTCAGGAGATCGAGGCGGCCATCGAGGCGGCGCTCTTCGAGGGCAATGTGCCCGTGCTGATCGTGCCCGATGATTTCAATGGCCGTCTCAGCGGGCGCCGTGTGGTGGTGGCATGGAACGGCTCGGACGAGTCGCTCGATGCCGTGCGCGATGCGCTGCCGCTCCTCAAAGCCGCCGAGAAGGTTGATATAACGGTCATCGCGCCGCCCGCCCACGGGCCTGAACGCGCCGATCCGGGTTCGGCGCTCTGCCAGATGCTGGTGCGTCACGGGGTGGCCGCCGAGGTGACGGTTCTGCCCAAGACCATGCCGCGCATCTCCGACGTGCTGAATCGCCATGTCAGCGATACCAGCGCCGATATGATCGTGATGGGTGCCTATGGCCATTCGCGCTTCCGCGAGGCGATTCTGGGTGGGGCCACCCGCCATATGCTGGAGATGGCCGATGTTCCGGTGCTGATGTCGCACTGACCGACGGCCTGGCGGACCGGCGGAAATACACCGGATATGATCCCGACGGGCGGCTTCTTGCCGCCCGTTCTGCTGTGGGCTGGACAGTTCGGGCTGCAGCTCCAATGGTTTATTCCGATCCTGATGACTGTATATCCGACCGGAGGAATTCGATGAGACCCTTGGCCCTTCCGCTTCTGGCGACCCTGACGCTTGCCGCCTGCATGCCGCCCGGAGGTGCCAGCCAGAGCGCCGACAAGATGGCCGCCGGACCGATCCCCGCGGGGTTTCAAGGCCGCTGGGGCATGAGCCTCAATGATTGCACCCCCGGTCGTGATGATGCCAAGGGGCTGATGAGCGTCAGCGCCGACACCCTCACCTTCTACGAATCGCGCGGCGTGTTGACCGAACCGCAGGAACAGCAACCGGCCCGCCTGTCCGGCATGTTCGACTTTACCGGCGAGGGACAGTCTTGGTCCTATCACGAGCTTCTCGAACTGAAGGATGACGGCCAAACCCTGATCCGCACCGAGACCGGTGATGGCGCAGCGCCTGCGCCCCTGCGTTATATGCGCTGCCCCGCCTGACGGGGCACCTCAGGCCCGTAGTTAGCAGACCCGTATGGAACAGGCCCGTAGTTAACAGGTCAAAGCGTCAGAGGGCGGGCACCCTGATGCGGCCCTGCGAGATCTCGACCGCCGAGCCCGAGACATGGACCGCGCTCAGTGCGCCGTCCTTGCAGATGATCCGTAGTCCCAGCTCGGAGGGGCGGCCCATCTCGACACCCTGACGCAGCGAGAGCCGCGTCTCGCCCTCGGCCAGGGCCCCCATCGCCAGAAGCTGCGCGGCAAACAGCGCCGTAGCCGAACCGGTGGCGGGATCCTCGGGGATCCCGCCACCGGGGTCGAACATCCGCGCCTGCCAGCTTTGCGCGCCGGTCTGCGCATAAACATAGACCCCGCCCGCCGAAAGCGCGGTCTGCACCGTGTCGAACGCGGGTTGCATGGGACGCGCACGGCCCAGGGCTTCGGTATCCGTCACCCCGATAAAGGCAAAGCTCGGCCCGCCCGAGATCACGGCCATCGACTCGGCGCGCAGGTCCTGCGGACTGATCCCCAAAGCCTCGGCACAGGCCCCGTGGGAGGCTGCCTGCGGCTGGATCTCGGGCAGAACGGATGCCTGGAACTCGGCCCGGAGCGCACCGTCCTTGCGAGTTACATGCACGGGAACCAGCCCCGCCTCTTCTTCCAGCACCAGCACGCGGTCGAAATCCCCCTCGCCCGCATCCTGCGTGGCCAGCCAGATCGCACAGCCCAATGTCGGATGGCCGGCAAAAGGCATCTCGCCCCCCGGATAGAAGATTCGCACCCGCGCGCGATGCGCCGGATCGGCGGGCGGCAGCACGAAGATGGTCTCCGATAGGTTGAACTCGCGCGTGATCGCCTGCATCTGCGCCGTGCCCAGCCCGCAGGCATCGGGCAGAAGCGCCAGCGGATTTCCGGCAAAGGGCCTGTCGGTGAACACGTCGAGCGTCACAAAGTCCCTAGTTGAACAATCCGCCATCGGCATCATCCCCCGCTTCCAGCAACAGCGCCTCCATATCGGGCACCGTCACATGGCGCTTGCCATCCAGTATAATGACCCCGTCGCGCTTGAGCGCCGAAATCTGGCGCGAGACGGTTTCGAGCGTCAGCCCCAGATAATCCGCCATCGCCTCGCGGGTCAGCGGCAGATCGAAGGTCATGCTCTCGGACGGGTTCTTCATCTGCAAGGACGCATTGCGCCGCGCGATGATCGACAGAAGCGAGGCGATCTTTTCCCGCGCGGTCTTGCGGCCCAGCAGAAGCATCCACTCGCGCGCGGCATCCAGCTCGTCGAGCGTCATTTGCAACAGGCGCTGCGCCAGATGCGGTGTGCGCTCGATCATCGCTTCAAAAGGTTTGCGCCGGAAGCAGCACATCAGAACATCGGTGGTCGCGGTCACGTTATAAGCCGCCGTCGTGCGCCCCGGACGGCCCACGAAATCCGAGGGCAGCAACAGCCCCACCATCTGCGTTCGACCGTCCTCCATCGCCTGCGTGATGGTGGCGATCCCTGTCACCACTGAGGCCACGAATTCCATATCATCACCGGCCCAGACGATGGTCTGACCCGCCTCGTAGGTGCGGTAGAATTTGATCTTCTCGAGATCGGACACTTCATCCGGCGTGCAACGCGCACAGACCGCCCGATGGCGGATCGTGCAGTCGCCGCATTGCAGCGTGACCGATGGCACTTCGTCTTTCGTAATGGACATTTGATATGGGTCAATTTCTGTTGCGCGTTGATATCGTAACGATAGGCGCATGGAACATAAATCGCAACTCGCCCGTCTCGGATTGTTCGACGCGCGCGTCCCCCGTTACACAAGCTATCCGACGGCCCCGCATTTCAATGCGGATGTGGGACCGCAGACGTTCTCCTCCTGGATCGAGGCGATCCCTGCGGGAAGCGCAATCTCGCTCTACATGCATGTGCCCTTCTGCCGCAGGCTGTGCTGGTTCTGCGCCTGTCGCACGCAGGGCACACAAAGCGCCGAGCCGGTGCAAGCCTATTCCGAGGTGCTCCTGCGCGAGTTGAAGATGCTGAAAGAGCGTCTTGCCCCCGGCGTGACGCTCTCGCGGCTGCATTGGGGCGGCGGCACGCCCACCCTTATGCCTGCCGGTATGATGGCCCGTCTGGCCGAAGCCACGTTCGAGGCCGTCCCGCTGGCCGAGGGGGCGGAATTTTCGGTCGAGATCGACCCCTGCGAGATCGATGCGGCCCGCCTTGATGCGCTGGCTGGTGCGGGCATGAACCGTGCCTCGATCGGGGTGCAGGATTTCGACCCCGAGATCCAGAAGATCATCGGCCGCGAGCAGAGTTTCGAGGAGACCGCCCGCGCCGTCGAGATGATCCGTGCCCGCGGTATCGCGAGCCTGAATGCCGATATCCTCTTCGGTCTGCCGCGCCAGACGCCCGAGAAGATCTCCGCCTCGGTGCAGAAGCTCCTGTCCCTCGCCCCCGACCGCGTGGCGCTCTATGGCTATGCCCATGTGCCATGGATGGCACGGCGCCAGAACATGCTGCCCTCCGACGAGTTACCGACGCCCGAGGAACGGCTCGACCTGTTCGACCGTGCCGCGATACTGTTCCGGGCCGATGGTTACCATGCGATCGGCATCGACCATTTTGCGCTGCCCGCGGACGGGCTGGCTGTCGCTCAGCGCACAGGCCGCCTCCGGCGGAATTTCCAGGGCTATACCGACGATCAGGCGGAGGTTCTGGTCGGGCTTGGCGCAAGCGCCATCTCGCGCTTCCCGCAGGGCTATGCACAGAATGCTCCGGCCACCGGAAAATATGTGGGCGCCATACGCGAGGGCCGTTTCTCGACCGCGCGCGGGCATAAGCTCTCGTCCGAAGATCAGCTACGGGCGCGGATTATCGAGGCGCTGATGTGCGATTTCGAATTGAAGACGGATGAATTGATCCGGACCCATGATGTGTCACTGGCGCAGTTGAGCCAGATGCTGGGCCAGTGCGCGGCCGAATTCGAAGATTGCGTCGAGATGACTCCGTCCGGGCTGCGCATTCCAGAGAAGGGCCGCCCGCTCACCCGCCTGATCGCCCGGCATTTCGACGCCTATGATTTGTCGAGAGCGGGTCACAGCTCTGCCATTTGAGTGCCACGCAAGAGGCCGGGGCTGGAGGGGGCTCTGCCCCCGACCGAATTGCGGCGGGGCTCAATGCCCCGCTGCAATTCGGCCCCCCCGGGATATTTCAGGACGCTGGAAGCGCGCGATCCGGCCCCTGTCCAGCCGTCTCGACGAACTCCACCAGTCTCGGCAGGCAGTAGCGTTTGAGATCATAGCGCTCCACCATCGCGCGGCGCGCGGCCACCCGTTGCGGAATGAATCTTTCGGACGAGGAAAGCGCCTCGGTCAGCCGTGCGGACCAGCCCTTGATATCGAAGAAATCAACCAGATGGCCGGTCTCGCCATGGCGGATCATCTCCCGCACAGGCGCAGTATCCGAGCCGATAACATGACAGCCCACGCTCATGCTTTCCATCAGCGACCAACTCAGGACGAAGGGATAGGTCAGATAGGCATGCACGCGACTGACCTGTAACATCTTGATATATCTGTCATAGGGGATGCGGCCCAGAAAATGCACACGCGCCAGATCCAGCCGGTCGCGCACCTCGTTCAGGTAGCGTTCCTTCCAGCTGATCCCGTCTGTTGGCGCCGCACCATAGCTCTGCCCCTCCTCGCCGACGATCAGCACATGCGCTTGGGGCCGCGCCGCCAGCACATCGGGCAGCGCCCGCATGAAGCTGTGATACCCGCGGTAAGGTTCGAGCGAGCGGTTCACGAAGGTGATCACCTCATCCCCCGGCCGGAAGCTCACCCCCTTTTCGGGGATCTCGAAGACAGCATACGGGTCCGGACAGAGCCTGTCGGTATCCACCCCATCATGACAGACCGTAATCTTGGAACGGAATTCGGGTTGAAAGGTATCGGCCTGGAATTGCGTCGGACAGAGGGCGGCATCCGCCTGGGCGATAGTCTGGATCAGATGGGCAGAGCGTGCCACCGTCGAGATCCGGCTGTCGAACCCGTCGCGGGCGAATTCGGGGTCGAAATCGGTATCGAGCCCCGTTGTCCGATACATCAACTCACCATAGACCAGCAGCCGCGCCTCGGGCCATATCTCGCGCAGATAGAGCGTCTCGCCCCAGCCGGGATGGCCGAAGATCACATCCGGCACGTAGCCATGATCGCGGCGCATCTGGCGCGCGGCCCGTGCCGCTCGCAACCCGCGTTCGGAGACCTGCGCATACATGCGGGTCAGCCGCGAGGACAATGTGATCTCTTGCGGTTCACGGTATTTGACCACTCTCACCGGCGAGGGGCGGTTGTTCTTTTCCGCCGTCAGGGCCGTCACCTCATGTCCACGCGCCTGCAAGGCCGGGGCCAGATGCGGAAACTGGCCCGGAAAGTTCTGGTGGACAAAGAGGATTTTCAAACAGTCTCTCCGAGGGCTGCGGCCATAAGGTTGCGGGTATAGCCGGATTTCGGGTTGGCGAAGACATCCTCCGCTCGCCCCTGCTCGACCACTTCGCCGCGTTTCATCACCATCACCTTATGACTCAAGGCCCTAACCACCCGTAAATCGTGACTAATGAAAAGATAGGCCAGCCCGTGCTTGCGCTGTAGATCGCGCAAAAGGTCGACGATCTGCACCTGCACCGTCATGTCGAGTGCCGAGGTCGGCTCGTCGAGCACCACCACCTTGGGGCGCAGGATCATGGCGCGCGCAATGGCGATCCTCTGGCGCTGCCCGCCCGAGAACTCATGCGGATAGCGATGCATCGCTTCGGGGGGCAGACCGACCTCGGTCATGATCTCGGCCACCATCTCGGTGCGGTCACGACCAGGCTCGACCCCGTGCACGGTCAGCCCCTCGGCGATGATCTGCTCGACGGTCATCCGCGGGCTGAGCGAGCCGAACGGATCCTGGAACACGATCTGCATGTCGCGGCGCAGCGCCCGCAGGCGCTTGCCTTCCCATGCGGCGATATTCTCGCCCGCATAGATGATCGGCCCATCGCTCTCGATCAGCCGCATGATGGCCAATGCCAGCGTGGTCTTGCCCGAGCCCGACTCGCCCACAATGCCCAAGGTTTCCCCTGCCCGCACCGAAAGCGATGCGCCATTGACGGCCTTCACATGGCCGGTGACCTTGCGCAAAAGCCCGCGCTTGACCGGAAACCAGATCTTGAGATCCTCGGTGCGCACCAGCTCGGGCGCACCTTCGGGCACAGGCTCGGCAGTGCCTTTGGGTTCGGCCGCCAGAAGCTTGCGCGTATAGGCGTGCTGAGGATTAGCGAAGATCTCCTCGGCCGTCCCCTGCTCGACGATCTCGCCATTCTGCATCACGCAGACACGGTCGGCGATGCGGCGCACCACGCCCAGATCATGGCTGATGAACAGAAGGCTCATCCCCATATCGCGTTTCAGATCCGCAAGCAGTTCGAGGATCTGCGCCTCGATCGTCACATCAAGCGCGGTGGTCGGCTCATCTGCAATCAGCAGATCCGGCCCATTGGCCAGTGCCATCGCGATCATCACCCGCTGGCGCTGCCCGCCCGAGAGCTGGTGCGGATAATCGGCCAGACGGCTCTCGGGGTCGGGGATACCGACCTTATCCAAAAGCTCGATGATCCGCGCCTTGGCTTGCGCGCCCCGCACCCCCTGATGCAACGCCAAGCTCTCGCCCAGCTGTTTTTCCAGCGTATGGAGCGGGTTGAGCGAGGTCATCGGCTCCTGAAAGATGAAGCTGATGTCATTGCCGCGCACCTTGCGCAGAAGGCGCTCGGGCGCGCCCACCATCTCTTGGCCCTTATAGCGCACAGACCCTGTCAGATGGGCATTCGGCCCCAGAAGCTGCACCGAGGACAGCGCGGTGATCGACTTGCCCGAACCACTCTCGCCCACCAGCGCCACGGTCTCTCCCTCGGCCACGGTGAAGCTTACGCCTTTCACCACCTCCGGCCCGCGACCGAAGCTGATCTTGAGGTCTTTGACATCGAGGATCGTGGTCATTGGAACACCTTGCGCGGGTCGAAGGCATCACGCACACCCTCGAAGATGAAGATCAGAAGTGACAGCATGGCCGCGAATGTGAAGAAGGCCGAGAGTCCGAGCCAAGGGGCCTGCAGGTTCTCCTTGCCCTGCTGCGCGAGTTCGCCCAGCGAGGGCGCCGAAGAGGGCAGCCCGTAGCCAAGGTAATCGAGCGATGCCAGCATCGAGATTGTCGCGGTCACCACGAAGGGCAGCATGGTCAGCGTCGCGACCATCGCATTGGGCAGGATATGGCGGCGCATGATGGTGCCATCTGTCACGCCCAAGGCGCGCGCGGCGCGCACATATTCGAAGTTCCGTGCCCGCAGGAACTCGGCGCGCACCACCCCCACCAAGGCGGGCCAGCCGAAGAGGATCGAGACAAAGACCAGAAGCCAGAAGCTCCGCCCCAGAATGGCGAAGAGGATGATGATGACATAGAGCGAGGGCGTCGAGGCCCAGATCTCCAGAAGCCGCTGGAAGACAATATCGACCTTGCCGCCGAAATAGCCCTGCACCGCCCCCGCCGCGATCCCGATCAGCGAGCCCACGCCGGTGACGATCAGCGTGAACAGGATCGAGGTGCGGAAGCCGTAGATCACCCGCGCCAGGACGTCATGGGCAGTATTGTCAGTGCCCAGCCAGTGCTCGCCATCGGGGGGCGAGAACGCAGGGGCATCGTTGGAGATCGTGCGGTAATTATACCGGATCGGCGGCCAGATCATCCAACCAGTATCGACCTTCTCGCCATCAACGGTGCCCTTCTCCTGCGCCTCTTTCATATAGGCGTCAGGGTCATCCCAGCAGGCCTCGTTGCCGCCCGTGACAATCAGGCATTGCACCTCGGGCTCGCGGTAAACGGCCTCGGTGCGGAAATCGCCGCCAAAGGCCGTCTCGGGATAGAACTTATAGGCGGGGAAATAGTAATGCCCCTGATAGTTCACCACGATCGGTTTGTCATTGGCCAGCACCTCGGCAAAGAGCGAGGCGATAAAGAGCACCGTGAAGATGATCAGCGACCAGAGCGCCCGACGGTTGGCCTTGAAATTGGCCCAGCGGCGCTGGTTCAGCGGAGAGAGAGCCATCTCAGCCACCCCTCTTCTCGAAATCGATCCGTGGATCGACAAAGACATACATCAGGTCCGACAGGATCCCCACGACCAGCGAGATCAGCCCGAAGACATAGAGCGTGCCGAAGATCACCGGATAATTGCGCTCGACCGCCGCCTGAAAGCCCAGAAGCCCCAAGCCATCAAGCGAGAAGATCGTCTCCACGATGATCGAGGAGCCGAAGAACACGCCAAGGAAGGTCGCCGGAAAGCCCGCGATCACGATCAGCATCGCATTGCGGAACACATGGCCGTAAAGCACGCGATGTTCGGTCAGGCCCTTGGCGCGGGCGGTAACGACATATTGCTTGTTGATCTCGTCGAGGAAGGAGTTCTTGGTCAGAAGCGTCAGCGTGGCGAAGCTGGAGATCGTGATTGCCGTAATCGGCAGCACGATATGCCAGAGGTAATCCTTGGCCTTGCCCAAGGTGCTCAGCGCATCGAAATTATCCGAGGTCAGGCCGCGCAACGGGAACAGCCTGTAACAGGTCGGGTTCCAGCTTTCGGGGACAAACGGGATATGGAAGCAGTTACCCGAGACGAATAGCACCAGCAGAAGCACCGCAAACAGGAACCCCGGAATGGCATAGGCCACCACGATCACCGCCGAGGTCCATGTGTCGAAGGACGTGCCATCGCGCACCGCCTTGCGGATGCCCAGCGGGATCGAGATCAGATAGGCCAGAAGCGTCGACCAGAGCCCCAGCGTGATCGAGACCGGCATCTTCTCCATGATCAGCTGCATCACGGTCTCGTTGTGGAAATAGCTCTTGCCGAAATCGAAGGTCAGATAATGGCCCATCATGATGAAGAACCGCTCGACCGCGCCGATTTTCTCGGTGGTGCAGCCGGGGGCGCCGATGGTAGGCTCGCCCTGATGGCTCGCATCACAGACGATGCGCGAGAAGCCCATCTGCACCTCGAGCTGGGCAAGCTGCTGTGGCGAGATGCCCCGCGCACCCTGATAGCCGCCCTCTTCTACGCCCCCCTGACCGGCACCGGCATCGCCGCCGCCCGTGAGGTTGCGCATGCTATCGCCCGATCCCTCGACCCGCGCGAGGATCTGCTCGATCGGGCCACCGGGCACAAATTGCGTCAGGGTGAAGTTCACGATCATGATCCCGAGAAGTGTCGGTATCACGAGAAGCAACCGCTTCAGGATATAGGCGCCCATAAGTGGCCTCGCCCCTTTCTGCCCGTGCCCCGACCCGCGTTACAGCGCGCCGGAGGCCTTCAGTTTTTCTGCTTTTGCGGCGTCATACCACCAGAAATCCATCTCGCCCAGCGAATAGGGCGGCAGGGTCTCGGGGTGGTCATACATATCATAATAAGCGACCGTATAAGTGTTCTTGTACCATTGAGGCACCCAGAAGCGGATCGCCCGCAGCACGCGGTCCAGCGCATGGACGCGGGTGGTCAGCTCGTCCTCGGTCTGCGCCTGCTCGACCAGCGTGATCAGCTTGTCAACCGCCGGATTAGCAAGGCCCATCCCGTTGAACACATCGCCTGTGGATTTAGAGCCGAAATACTGCTGTAGCCCCGAGCCCGGCAGCAGATCCTGCCCCACCTGTCCGGTGATCATGTCATAATCATGGCTGCGGCGGCGGTTTTCATATTGCGCATCGTCGACCCGCTCGTTGACCGCCTCGATCCCCAGCTGTTTGAGGTTCTCGATATAGGGGTTGATGATCCGGTCGAAGCTCTGGCTGTCATTGAGAATATCAATATGCAGCACCTTGCCATCCTTGCGGCGCAGCCCGTCATCGCCCACGATCCAGCCCGCTTCCTCAAGGAGCTTGGCGGCCTTGCGCAGGTTCTTACGATCGAGCGGGCGATCCCCCGAGACCGGCGCCATCACCGCATCATCGGTAAGCACGCCTTCGGGCAGATCGGCCTTCAACGGTTCGAGGATCTTCAGCTCTTCGGGCGAGGGTTTGCCGGTCGCCTCCAGAGACGAGTTCTCCCAGATCGAATTCACCCGTTCGTAGAGCCCGTAGAACGGCGTTTTGTTCGACCATTCGAAATTGAAGGCAAGCCCCACGGCCTCGCGCACTTTCGGGTCTTCAAAGACCGGATGGCGCATGTTCAGCAGGAACGCCTGACCCGAGGCCACATTGCCATTGGGTAGCTCGGTCTTGATCACCTGCCCGTTCTCGACGGCAGGGAAGGTATAGCCCGTGGCCCATGTATTGGACGACGCCTCGTTGCGGAAGGTATAGATCCCCGCCTTGAACGCCTCGAATGCCGCGTTGTAATCGCCGAAATACTCGATGCGCAGCTTGTCGAAATTGCTGCGCCCCACATTGATCGGCAGATCCTCGCCCCAATAGTCGGGATTGCGCTTCCATGTGATCGTGCGGTTGTTCTTGTCGCTGTCATACATGTAGGGGCCGGTGCCCACCAGCGCCTCTGGGAAGGTCTTGTCGAGCGTCAGACCCAGCCGCTCGAACTGCTTTTGTTCAAAGACCGGCAGCCCGCCCACTAGCTGGATGATATCACGGCGCGGCGCATCGGGGGTGAAGGTGAATTTGATCGTCTTGTCATCAATCACCTCGGCCTTCGCCACCTGTTGCTCCAGCACCTGACGGAAGCTCGACAGCCCGTAATCACGCAGCTGCTCGTAGGAGAAGAGGATATCTCGGGCGCTCATCGGCGTGCCATCCGAGAAGGTGATGCCCTCACGCAGATGGAAGGTCACCCAATCCTTGCTCTCGGGATAGTCCATCGTGGTGCACATCAGGCAATAGGCCTGCCCCACGGTATCGGCAGTCGTCGCAAGGATGCTTTCCTGCGGCGCCGAAGACAACGCTGCCGCACGGCCCTGAATGGAATAGGGATTGTAGTTATCGAACGATCCCGTGGTCCATTCCGAGATCTCGCCGCCCTTGGGTGCACCGGGGTTCACATAGTCCAGATGTTTGAAATCCGCCGGATATTTCAGGTCGTTCAGGGTCGAGATGCCATAGGCCGAGATCACTGTCTGGCCGCCCTCCTGCGCCTCGCTCACCTCACCTGCCACATCTTGTGCGACTGCGGGTGTCCCCAAGGCCGCCATCATGGCGAAAGGCATCAGATACCGCCGCATTCCCTTCGGCTGCGCATAGGCCCTCGTCCGTTCCGGCATTCCTATCCCCTTTGCGTGATTTCCCTTGAATATAGGTAAAGGGCGGAACGGGCTGCTATCAAGTTGCTTCTCTGTGAAAGGCCTGTGAAATCATGATTTTCCCTGTCAAACAGCAAAATTGTGAAGCAGGGGCATGAAAAAAGGGCCGCGTGGGATGCGGCCCTTCGGAACTATGGTGCGTCGGCTTATTGAAGACTTTCGAGATAGGCGACCACATTGGCGCGGTCTTCCGCTTTTTTCAGCCCCGCGAAGGTCATCTTGTTGCCCGGCGCATAGGCTTTGGGGTCGCTCAGCCACGCATCAAGTGCCGCGTAATCCCAGCTCCCCCCGTGGTTTTGCAGAGCCGCCGAGTAGTTGAAGCCCTCCGCCGAGCCCACGGGGCGGTTCACCACACCATCCAGATGCGGACCAACGCCATTGGTGCCATTCACCTTGTGGCAGGCCTTGCATTTGTTGAACACCTTGGCCCCTGCGGCAGGATCCCCCGCGCCCATCGCGATCACCTCTACAGGCGCTGCAGGGGCGGCCGCCTCGCCGCCGATCAACCCGCCAGGTGCATCCGACATGCCCGCGGTCTCCACATCGCCGCCCACGGTGTAAAGCGCCTGCGCCGCCCAGCTTCCGATCAGGAAAAACACCAGCGCGCCCGCCAGACCGAGCACCGTTTTGATAAGGTTAGTAAGTGTGAACATCGCTCGTCCCGGGATGGATCATCATCATAATATAACGATCATCTACCCTCACCGGAAGGTGAGCACTTTGACCGAGATCATGTTTGTCCCGAAATCCGCTCAGGCCCTGCGCCGCCTGCCCCGCCCTTCCCAGAGCCATGCCCCGATGCTCAGCAGCGCCGCCAGCACCAGCCATGCCCAAGGCGGCAGCACCGGCATCACGCGGATATCGGCCACTTCCGAGGCCCCACGCGGCGTGATCCCGATCCAGCCGGTGCCCGCCGAGGGCCGCCCCTCGCGCACGGTGCGGATCTGCGGAATGCCATCCTCGAGCCGTGTCACGCCGCCGTTCGAGCCCGCCACCGCCAGCGCCAGCACATCGCCCGAGGCGATGGTATGCTCGTATTCGCGCGGGCTCGCCGGACCCAGCGCCACGACCCGCTCCAGATCGCCCTGTTTCAACCGGTAAAGCCCTGCCTCGGGCGCAGTCCATTGCGCGGTAAAGCGCCCCGGTGCGGTCTCCCGCAGCGCAACTGTCGTGCTGGTGCCATCGGGGCCGGTGATGGTCACGGGCCCCGCCTCTTTGGCCATGCTCCGGCGCACGATGGTAAAGCCCAGTGATCCGGGCTGGACCTCGGCAAAGAGCGCCTCTTCCTCCAGCTCGGGCTCCTTCATTTCCCAATGCGCGATCCGGCGCAGCAGCTCCAGCTGCGGCCCGCCGCCATCATAGCCGCGATCCCACAGCCATGCCTGATCGGAAGCCAGAAGCGCCACGCGCCCCTTGCCCTCGCGGCTCATCACCAGCAAGGGCGAGCCCTCGGCACCGGTCATCACCGTCTCGCCGGTCACATCACCCAGCTCGATCTGGCGCAGCCAATGGCCCCAATGCGGTGCCTCGCCATCCTTGGACGGATCCACTGGCGGTGCCCCCGTCAGCCCTGCCGTCACCGGATGGCGCAGCCCCAGCTCGGTCGGGCGCGGCAGGTAGCTTTCCGAGAAGACCCTCCCCGTGGGACGTGCCGGAAGGATATCTTTCAACGGCGTCTGCCAGAGGCTCTCGACGGTGGCGAATTCCGGCCCCGCCGAAACCAGCACCGCACCGCCATCACGCACATATTGCGCGATATTGGCAAAATAGCCCTGCGGCAGGATCCCCCGCGCCGCATAACGGTCGAAGATGATCAGATCGAACTCATGGATCTTCTCGACAAACAGCTCCCGCGTCGGGAAGGCGATCAGCGACAGTTCCGACACCGGCACCCCGTCCTGCTTTTCGGGCGGACGCAGGATGGTGAAATGCACCAAATCGACCGCCGCATCCGATTTCAGCAGGTTGCGCCATGTGCGCTCGCCCGCATGCGGCTCGCCCGAGACCAGAAGCACGCGCAGCCTGTCACGCACCCCGTTCATCTGCACCACGGCGTCATTATTGCGGTCGGTCAGCTCGCCCGCGACCGGCGTCAGCGAGAATTGCACCACATTCTGCCCGCCATGATCGAGCGTCAGCGGCAGTTCCAGATCCTCGCCCACATTGACCTGATAGCTCTGCGGCGCAGCGCCGTCGATGGCGATCTTCAGCTCGGCAGTCTTGGGCGCATCCGCGGGCACCTGCCCCATATCCTCGACCTTCAGCCGGATCGAGACCGGCTCGCCGATGATCCCGAAACTCGGCGCGGACTGGATCACCAGACGGCGGTCCCAATCGGTTTTATGGCCCGTCAGCAGCACCTGAAGGGGCGCGGGCAGATCGGGCATCAGGGCCGCGTCATGCGCCTGCCCGTCGGTGACCATCAGTGCCCCCGCCACCCGCGCACGCGGCTCGGCAGCCAAGGCCTCGGCCATGGCCGAGCCCAGAAGCGATCCGGCATTATCGGGCGCATCGCCCACCGTGATCCGGCGCAACTCGGTATTGGGCCGCGCCTCGATCTGGCGGGTGAGGTTCGCCACGGCCTCATCGGTCTGCTCGGCCCGATCCGAGAGTTTCTGGCTCGACGAGCGGTCATCGAGCAGGAAGACGATATCCGAGAGGCTCTTGCCCTCCTCCGTCTGGATCGAGGGCTGGGCAATGGCCAACAGGATCACGCCGAGCGCCAGACCGCGCAGGATCCAGCCGCGCAGGCCCCGCCAGACCGCAAAGCCCAGAAGGACTACGCAGATCGCGCCCGCAATGGCCAGAATTTCCCATGGCACCAGAGGCGCCCAGATCACCGAGAGGGTGTTCATTACTGACCGAGCCTTTCCAGAAGTGCGGGCACATGCACCTGATCGGATTTATAATTGCCGGTGAGCACGTGCATGATGAGGTTCACCCCGAACCGCAACGCCATCTCGCGCTGGCGCTCTCCGCCCATCCCGCGTCCCACCGGCAGCATCGGCGCGCCGCGTGCATCCACCGCCCAGGCCCCCGCCCAATCGTTGCCGCCGATGACCACCGGCGTCACGCCGTCATTGAGGTCGCGGAACGGCATTCCCTCGGCCTGCGCCGCCTGCGGATTGGCCGCCTCGACCCAGATCGGCCCGTCATATCGGCCGGGGAAACTGTTCAGGAGATAGAAGGTCCGCGTCAGCACATGATCGGGCGGGATCTGCGTGAGCGGCGGAATATCGAGCGGCGCGGCCAGCGCCTTCAGCCGCTGCCCCTCGGGCGAGTTGCCCATCCCCGCCATATTTGCATCGCGCGTATCGAACAGGATCATGCCGCCGCCGCGCAGAAACCGGTTGAGTTTCGCATAGGCCTGGGGGCTGGGTGCGGGCTCGTCAGCCGTCACGGGCCAGTAGATGAAGGTAAACAGCGCCAGATCATCGGTTTCGAGGTTCAGCGCCATCGGCGTCGAAGGCTCGACCGTGGTACGCGCAAAAAGCGTATCCGACAGCCCCTGAAGCCCCGCCTGCGCGATCCGGTCGACCTCGGCATCGCCCGTCACCACATGGGCCAGCACCACATTGGACGCGGCCTCGATGGCACGGTCCACCGGCATCTTTTCCTCCTGTGCCCGCGCATCGGGCGCCATCAGCCCCACCGCCAGCGCCACGATCGCAATGCCCGCCAGACGCTGCGCCCGCGGCCCTGAAAGCCTGCCAGACACGAAAAGCGAGGCCAGAATATCCACGAGAAGCGCCAGCAGGGCCAGCCCCAGTATCACACCTTTCAACGGCCGTGCCTCCTGTGTCTGCGCTCCCTCCACGGGAATGTCAGCGGCCCATAGCGCGGGCTTGAGCACCCTGTCGGGCGCCACCGCATTGAGCGCAATCGCACGGTCATCGGCGGTATAGAGGCCCGGTTTCAGATCCGGTCCAGCAGGTCCTTCCGCCAGTTTCTCGCCCGCCACACCGCCGGCATTCTCTGCGGTCGACAACCGCCCGAACCCGTCGATCAGCTTTTGCGGCACCCATGTGGTGCCCGCCAGCTCCCCCGGATCGGGCTGCGCGGGGCGGCTGGAAATCGCAAGCCGTTCAAGCATTTGCGGGAACAGCCCCGAAAGCGGCAGCGTCGACCATTCGGCATCGGCCGCCACATGGAAGAGCACGATCTGCCCGTCACCCAGCTCGGAGCGCGTCACCAGAGGCGTGCCATCGGCCAGCCCCGCAATCGTGCGATCGGCCAGATCGGGAGAGGGGTCGGCCATCACCTGTGCCTTCACGGTGACATCAGGCGGCACGGTCAGCCCCTCGAAGGGCGAGCCCGCCGGAAATGGCGCAAGCGCGCGCGGCTGGCCCCAGCTCATGGTGCCCCCGATCGAGCGCCCGCCCGCCCGCAGATGCACCGGCAGCAGGGGATCGTTGCTCAGATCGGCCGCAGCCATATGCGGACCGGCAAAGCGCACCAGAAGGCCCCCTTCCTCCACCCATTCCGCCAGACGGTCGGGCGCGGAGATCTCGGCCACATCGGCCAGAATGATCACATCGGGATTGGCCACCAGCACGTCATCCAGCGTGCCCTCGATCAGATCCGCAGTGGGCTCAAGCGCCTCGCGCAGGTAATGCGCCGGGTCCAGAAGCTCCAGCCCCTCTTGCGAATTGGTCCCCGAGACCAGCGCCACCTTGCGCCGTTTGACCGCATCATCGGTCAGGCTCACAGCCCCCGCCGAGCGGATACCCGCCACGGCAAAGCGGCTCACGCGGTTGCGCAGCTCGGGCGGCAGATCGAACCGCGCCACGCCTGCAACGCCTGCCATCCCGACCGGCACACGGGCCAGCTCCCGCTCGATCCCGTTAGGGTCGAGCCCGATGGCCGTGACCTCGATGGTCGCGGTCAGCGGGGCTTGGGTCTTGAGCGGAACCTCGACCTCTCCATCGGTGATCTTGGCATGCCCCAGCGCAATCACCGGCGCGCCCGATTGCCAGACGGTCAGTGGCCCCCGCGCCTGAAGCGCCTGCGTCAGGCGCGCCCGGCCCGGGCGGTCGAGCCCGTCCGAAATCCACAGCGTCTCGAAATTCCCCTGCGGCAGAATCTTTGCCGGATCAGTATCCTGCGGCTCCCATGCCACGGGCTTCACACCCGCAAGCCCCCGCGCCACCGTATCGGCATTCACAAAAGGCGGCGGCTCGGGCGGGGGATCGCTCAGCGAGATCAGCGCCACGGGCCGACCGTCGGCCTGCGCCTGCGTCAATGCCTGCGAGATCCGCTCCTGACGACGCGCCCAGTCCCGCGCCGAGGCCCAGCTGCCATCGGTCAGGATGACCAGCGGCCCCGAAGTGCCCTGCGCGGACATCACGGGGTTCAGCACCGGTCCCGCAAAACCGATGATCGCGGCGGCCACGGCCAGCATCCTGAGCGCCATCAGCCACCATGGCGTGCGCGCGGCCTGCACCTCCTCATCCGAAAGGCCCAGCAGAAGCGCCACCCCCGGAAAGCGGCGGCGCACCGGCGCGGGCGGCGTGGCCCGCAACAGCAGATAGAGAACCGGCAGCGCGATCAGCCCCAGAAGAAGCCACGGCGCGGTAAATCCGACAGGTCCAAGACCCCACATCAGCGCCCCCTTTCCAGTGCCGAATGCAGCCACAAGAGCGCGGCCTGTGCCGTCTCGCCCGTATGATGGGTGCCGAACTGCCAGCCCGCCGCATGGGCCATCTGCGCCAGACGGTCGCGCCGCTCGGCCAGACGCAGCCGGTAGCGCTCGCGCAGATCACCCGCCTTGCGGGTCTCGTGGCGCAGGCTGCCCGACATGGATTCGAAGATGGTGCGGCCATCGAAGGGGAAATCCTCCTCGACAGGGTCAAGCACCTGCAACATCACCCCTGTCACCCCGCGCCCCGACAACCGCCGCAGGCTTTCGGCCATCCGCTGCGGGTCGCCCAAGAAATCCGACAGGAACACCACCTTGGACTGCGCCCGCACAGCGGAGGTCTCGGGGATGCCATAGTCATCGACCTCGCCCGCCTGCGACATCATCTGCGCCAGGGTCATGATCTGCCCGCGTCCCGGCTTGGGGTTCACCAGTGCTCCGGTCAGCCCGACACGTTCGCCCGAGCGCACCGACAAAATTGCCAGCGCCAGCGCCAGAAGCCGTGCCCGCGCGCCCTTCTCGGGCCGTGCCGCACGGCCGGTTTCCATGCCGGTGAACCGCATAGAGGCCGCATCATCGACCCAGAGATGCAGCGTCTGCGCCAACTGCCATTCGCGTTCACGCACGAATTGCGCATCCGACCGCCCCGAGCGCCGCCAGTCCACAAAGCGCACCTCGTCGCCCGCATGCATCGGGCGGTATTGCCAGAATTCCTCGCCCATACCCGCACGACGCTTGCCGTGAAAGCCCATCTGCACCGTGCGCGCCAATTGCTCGGCGGCCAGCATCAAGGGCGGCAGGGTGGAGGCTTCCTGATCGGCCGCCTGCCGCAGGCCCAGAACGGTTACAGGGGCGCCGGTTGCGCTCACGCCGCGACCTCTTTCGTGGCTTTCGAGGCCACCTCTTCGGCCACGGCTGCAATGATCTTGGTCAGGTCATCGCCCCGCGCCCGCGCCGAGAAGCTCAGCGCCATACGGTGCACCAGAATGGGTTCGGCCATCGCCAGCACATCCTCGATCGAGGGCGCCAGACGCCCGTTCATCAGGGCGCGTGCGCGCACCGTCAGCATCAGCGCCTGTGCCGCCCGCGGGCCCGGACCCCAGCTGAGCTTGTCCTGCACCAGTGCCGAGGCATCGGGTTCATTCGGGCGGCAGGCGCGCACCAGATCGAGGATCATCTCGACCACGCTCTCGCCCACCGGCATCTGCCGCACGAGGCGCTGCGCCTTGAGAAGCTCCTCGGGGGTGAAAACCTCATGGGCCTCGCCCATTTCGGCCCCCGTCGTCGCCAGCAGGATCTCGCGCTCGGTCGCGCGGTCGGGATAGACCACATTCACCTGCACGAGGAAACGGTCAAGCTGCGCCTCGGGCAGCGGATAGGTGCCCTCCTGATCGATCGGGTTCTGGGTGGCCAGCACATGGAACGGACGCCCCAGCGGACGGCTCTCGCCAGCAATCGAGACCTCCTGCTCCTGCATCGCCTGCAACAGCGCCGACTGGGTGCGCGGGCTCGCGCGGTTGATCTCGTCAGCCATCAGGAGCTGGCAGAAGACCGGCCCCTCAAGGAAGCGGAAGGCTCGCGAGCCATCGGCTGCGGTCTCGAGCACCTCGGAGCCCAGAATATCGGCGGGCATCAGATCTGGCGTGAACTGGATGCGGCTCGATTTCAGCCCCATCACGGTAGACAACGTATCCACCAGCATCGTCTTGCCCAGACCGGGCAAGCCCATCAAAAGCGCATGCCCCCCCGACAGCATCGAGGCCAGAACCAGTTCGACCACCCTCTCCTGCCCTATGAAGCGCTTGTTGACCGAGGCTTTGGCCTCCATCAGCTTCGTGCCAAGCGTTTCGATTTCAGCAACAAGATCTGTAGGCTCGGTCATGACAATGCTCCGCGAAAAGTATTAGGTATAGAAAACCAGATTACACCCCAAAACCAAATAGCTAATTCTTGAGGCTGCATGACTGAGACACACAAGCCTGTGAAGACACCTAGCGCCGATGGCCTCGCGGCCGCGGCCGGGGAGGCAGCAAAAAAGGGGCCGCCGCCGGTGCATCTGTGGGATCCGCCATTCTGTGGCGATCTGGATATCGAGATCCGGCGCGACGGGACTTGGTTCTATCTTGGCACACCCATCGGCCGCGAGCCACTGGTAAAACTCTTTGCCTCGATTTTGAAACGCGAGGGCGATGATTACTTTCTGGTCACGCCCGTCGAAAAGGTGGGCATCCGTGTGGTGGATGCACCCTTTGTTGCGGTGGATGCCGAGGCGGTCGGCGCAGGCGAGGCACAAAGCCTGCGGTTTCGCACCAATGTGGGCGACGAGGTCACCGCAGGGCCTGAACATCCGATCCGCATAAGCTTCGACGCTTCGGGCGAGCCCTCGCCCTATATCCATATCCGGCGCGGGCTCGAGGCGCTGATCGACCGGAAAACTTTCTACCGGCTGGTTGACCTCGCGCAAAGCGGGAAACATGGTAAAGAAGACTGGTTAGGGTTGTGGTCGGAACACCGATTCTTCCCCATCATCCCCATGGCGGAGCTCTGAATGCCGAAATTTGCAGCCGATCTGGATCATCTGTTTTCCGACCGCCCGCTGATGACCCGTTTCTCTGCCGCCAAATCCGCCGGTTTCGACGCGGTCGAGATGCGCAGCCCCTATGATGCGCCCGCCTCGGATCTGCGCTACCAGCTGGTGATGAACGATCTTTTCTGGACCGGCCTCGATGCGCCGCCGCCCAATTATACCGGCGGGCTGCCCGGTTTTGCAGGCGTGGCGGGACAGGAAGACCGTTTTCTGCGCGATCTCAAGCGCGCGCTCAGGGTGGCCGATGTGCTGAAATCCGGCTTTTTGACGCTGGTTGCGGGGCCGGAGGCCGATCTGGGTGTGCTGGCTGCCAATCTGAAGGCCGCCTGCAAGACCCATCCCAAGGCCCGTTTCCTGATCGGGCCGGAAGGGGCGCAAAGCCCCCTGCCAGATCTGGATGCCTGTGCGGGCGTGCTGGAAACGGTGGGCGCCAAAAATCTCGCGCTCTCGGCCGATCTCGGGGCCATTCTGGCGCAAGGGTGCGATCCACTGGCCGAAATAACCCCGTATCTGCCAAAGCTCGGCCATATCCGGCTGGCGGGCGCCGACGGGCAAGAGCCCAATGACATGGATCTGGCCGGTTTATGCGCCCATCTCGACGCGGCCGGCTATAAGGGCTATGTCTGCGCCAGTTACACACCACGCGAGACCACCGAAGGCGGGCTGGCATGGCTGAGACGCATCATCGGGGATGCCCCTTCCGAGGAGCCTGCCCCCAAGAAGGCACGGGGGCGGCCCCGCAAGGCGAAAGGCTAGAGCGCCATGATCAAACAGGTGATCTGCATCAATTGGGGCACCAAATATGGGCCTCCCTTCATCAATCGCCTCTATGCCATGGTCGCGCGCAATATCACGCCGCCTTTCACCTTCACCTGCTTTTGCGACAATCCCGAGGGCATCCGCCCCGAGGTGCTGACCGAACCGCTGCCCGAGATCCCGATCGAGATCCCCAAGACAAAAAAGGGCATCTGGCCGAAATCGCGCCTCTGGGGGCCGAAGCTGGGCAGCCTGAAAGGGAATGTGCTGTTTCTCGATCTGGATCTGGTAATCACCGGATCGCTCGATGATCTCTTTACCTATGGCGACCCTGATGGCGTGGTTCTGTCACGCAACCCCGCCAAACCTTTCGAACGGCTGGGCCAGACCTCCTGCTTCCGCTTCCCCGTGGGCAAACTCCTGCCGTTGCAGGAGAAATTCTGCGCTGATCCGCTGGGGGTCGCCGAGGAATATGTCTACGAGCAGCGTTTCGTGACCCGCAATGCGCCGGGGGGGATCGACCTCTTCCCGAAAAACTGGGTGCAGCATTTCCGCTATCAATGCCTGCCGACCTTCCCGCTCAACTGGATGCTGCCCGCGCGCAAGCACCCCGATGCGCGGGTCGTGATCTTCCCGGGCGGGGTCTATCCGCAAACGGCGATCGAGGGCGGCTGGCAGGGGCGCGAGGGGTTCACCCTGCGCGACCACCTCGCCAATTTCCCGAACCGTCCGGCCAACGAGGGCTCGGCCTTCCGCTATCTGCGCCATTTCATGAAACCTACCCCGTGGATCGAGGAGGCGTGGCGCGAGTAACTCTCGGGCCGCTCTGTCTCAGGCGGGCTGTGTATCGGCGCAGCCCAGAGCGGGGCTCTCGGGCTCCAGCGTGACATGGGCCAGTCCGAACCGCGAGACCAGCATCGCCTTGGCCCGCGCGATGGTCTGCGCGTAATCCGCGCCCTCCGCCAACACCAGATGCGCCTCGCACGAGGTCCGCTTCTCGTCGATCTGCCATAGATGGACATGGTGGACCCCGACGACCCCCTCGATCTGGCCGAGCGCCTCCTTGACCTCGGAGGTGTCACGCGCGGCAGGCGCGCCCAGCATCAGGATGCGGGTGACGGGTTTGAGATCGCCAAAGATATGCCACAGGATGAAGACCGAGATCAGCACAGTCAGGATCGGGTCGACCATGCGCCAGTCCCAGATCAGGATGACCGCGCCGCCTATGATGACGGCCACCGACGCGCCTGCATCGGCCAGATTGTGCAGGAAGGCCGCGCGGATATTGAGGCTGTCTTTCGAGAGTTTGAAGGTCAGAGCGGCGGTGCCCAGATCGACCACCAGCGCCAGCCCCGCGAGGATCAGCACCGTCCAGCCCTCGACCTCGGGCGGGTCGATCATGCGGCCCACCGCCTCGACCACCAGCCAGATCGAGATCAGGATCAGCGTGATGTAATTGGTGAACGCGGCCAGCACTTCGGCGCGGGACCAGCCGAAGGTCATGGCCGCGTCATGGCCGCGCCGCGCCAGACGCCGCGCCCCAAACGCAAGGATCAGCGCCGCCGCATCCGAGAAGTTATGCACCCCGTCGGCCACCAAGGCCATGGACCCCGCCAGCGCTCCGCCTACGACCTGCGCGACCGTCAGCGCCATATTGATCGCCACCGCCCAGATCACCGCCTTGTCGCCACTATCGGGGTCGAGATGGTGGTGATGGTGGTGCCCGTGGTCATGTGAATGACCGTGATGGTGATCATGCGGCATAGGTGGCCTCCCTTTGGCTCCCACCCTAGCGCGCGGCCGGCCGATGAACAGCCGGTCCGCGCGTCACGGTCGCGTGATCAATGCGCTTCGGCCCAGGACATGCCCTGCCCCGCATCGACGATCAGCGGAACGTCGAGCTTTACCGCAGGCTCGGCCGCCCCTTCCATAACGGCGCGCGCCGTGGCGATGAGCCGGTCCACATCGGCCTCGGCCACCTCGAAGATGAGTTCGTCATGAACCTGCAACAGCATGGTCGCATCGATGCCCCTGATCGCCTCGGGCATGCGCACCATGGCACGGCGGATGATATCGGCCGCGGCCCCCTGAATGGGCGCGTTGATGGCGGCGCGTTTGGCAAAGCCCGCCCCCGGACCTTTGGCATTGATCTCGGGCGTGTTGATCCGGCGCCCGAAGAGCGTTTCCACATAGGAATGCTCTTTGGCAAAGGCGGTGGTGTCATCCATATATTGACGGATACCGGGGAAGCGCTCGAAATAGCGGTCGATGAAACCCTGCGCCTCGGCGCGAGGAATCCGCAGATTGCGCGCGAGGCCGAAGCCCGAGATGCCATAGATGACGCCGAAATTGATCGCCTTGGCCTGACGGCGGATCATCGGATCCATACCCTCGAGCGGCGTATTGAACATCTCCGACGCGGTCATCGCGTGAATATCCACGCCCTCGCGGAACGCCTGTTTCAGTGCCTCGATCCCTGCGACATGGGCGAGGATACGCAACTCGATCTGGCTGTAATCGAGGCTGACGATCCGGCGGCCTTCGGGAGCCACAAACGCCTCGCGGATGCGGCGGCCCTCTTCGGAGCGAACGGGGATGTTCTGCAGGTTCGGGTCGGTCGAGGCGAGCCGTCCCGTGTTTGCCCCCGCGATGGAATAGGACGTATGCACGCGGCCCGTATGGGCGTTCACATGGGTCTGGAGCGCATCCGTATAGGTCGATTTCAGCTTGGAGATCCCGCGCCAGTCCAGCACCGCCGAGGCCAGCTTGGCGGCTGCGGGGTTGCGGTCTTCCATCGTGGTGATGTCCTCGAGCACATCCGCACCCGTCGAATAGGCGCCGGTCTTGCCCTTCTTGCCACCCTCGACGCCCATCACGTCAAACAGGATCTCGCCCAGCTGTTTGGGCGAACCCACATTGAATTTCTGGCCCGCGATCTCAGTAATCTCGTCCTCAAGCTGGGCCATCTTCTGGGCAAAGACATTGGACATGCGCGCCAGCACCGAGGCATCGACCTTCACGCCCGCCATCTCCATATCGGCCAGAACCGGCACGAGCGGGCGTTCCTCGGTCTCGTAAATGGTGGTGGCCTTCTGGGTGTGGAGCTGCGGCTTGAACAGTTGCCACAGGCGCAGGGTGATATCGGCATCCTCGGCGGCATAGGCCACGGCCTTCTCGACGGGCACCTTGTCGAAGGTGATCTGGGATTTCCCCGAACCGATCAGATCCTTGATCGGGATCGGCTGGTGGCCGAGGTAGCGGTCCGAAAGCGTGTCCATGCCGTGGCCATGCAGCCCTGCATGAAGCGAGTAGGACAGCAGCATCGTATCCTCGATCGGCGCCATGCGGATGCCCTGGCGGGCGAGGATCTTGAAATCGTATTTCATATTCTGCCCGATCTTGAGGATCGAGGGGTCTTCCAGCACGGGCTTGAGAAGCGCGAGCGCCTCCTTGAGGTCCATCTGTTCGGGCGCAAGCTGGGCACCGCCGAAGAGATCATCGCCGCCCTCGGTATGACCGAGCGGCAGATAGGCGGCCTCGTTGGGGGTAATGGCCAGCGAGACGCCAACCAGTTCGGCCTGCATCTCGTCCAGCGAGGTGGTCTCGGTATCGATGGCGAGCCAGCCGCATGCGCGGGCGCGATCAAGCCATTTGGCAAGCGTCGCGGCATCCTTGATGTGCACGTAGGTCTCGGGGGTGAAGGGGGCCGCTTCGGGGAGGGTCACTGCGCTCCCCCCCGCCTCGGCGGCCCCGCCCGCGGCTTGCGCCACGGGCTCTGGCGCGGGTGGCGGCGTGGTGCCGGATTTCTCGGCGACACGGCGGGTCAGCGTGCGGAATTCCATCTCGTTGAGGAATTTCATCAGCGTCGCTGGCTCGGGATCGCGGACCTCGAGATCGTCCAGCGTGAAATCGATAGGCGTCTCGGGATCAAGCGTCACCAGTTTCTTCGACAGGCGGATCTGCTCGGCATTGTCGATCAGGGTCTGGCGGCGCTTGGGCTGCTTGATCTCTCCCGCGCGCTCCAGAAGGGTCTCCAGATCACCGAATTCATTGATCAGGAGCGCCGCCGTCTTGATACCGATCCCCGGAGCGCCCGGAATATTATCGACCGAATCGCCTGCAAGCGCCTGCACGTCGATAACCTTATCGGGGGTGACGCCGAATTTCTTCTCGACCTCGTCGGGGCCGATCTGGACGTTCTTCATCGGGTCCAGCATCTCGACACCGCCGCCCACCAGCTGCATCAGATCCTTATCGGAGCTAAGGATCGTCACACGGCCACCGGCCTCGCGTGCCTGACGCGCGAGAGTGGCGATGATGTCATCGGCCTCATAGCCCGCCAATTCCTTGCAGGCGATATTGAACGCCTCGGTAGCCGTGCGCGTCAGCGGGATCTGCGGGCGCAGATCCTCGGGCATGGCATCCCGATTGGCCTTATACTGGTCATAGAGATCATTGCGGAACGTATGGCTGCCCTTGTCGAAGATCACCGCCACATGGGTCGGCGCATCACTTCCCTTGGCCTCCTCGACATATTTGAAGAGCATGTTGCAGAAGCCCGAGACCGCCCCGATCGGCAAGCCGTCGGATTTGCGCGTGAGCGGCGGGAGCGCGTGATAGGCTCGGAAGATGAACGCCGACCCGTCGATCAGATGCAGATGGCACCCTTTGCCAAAACCTTCCGCCATTTTTCTTCCCTTCGGTCAGCTTCTACATACCCGTATTCCGGGACGTTATTGGCATGATCCGCATCTTTCTTCCAGTTCTACCGGGACTTTCTTTTGCGCCGATCACCAGCAAGGTTCTGACGCTGCAGCAGACAATGAGGAGAACCGAAACATCGGGCGTGGTCCGCGAAAGCGGAGCCCGTACCGCCGACATAAACTATCGCAACCGGCGCGCGGATCGGCGGGTGCGCCCCCGTATGGCCGGGCTCGTGCGATCGGCACAAACCGATCACCGACGCGCGAGAGCCAGTCGCGGTTGCGACACCTTGGAGGTCAGGCGGCCGCGTTGGCCGCACCAGCCAGCATCTCGGCACCGACGAAACCCAGAAGCCCGCGCCATGCTGTTTCATATGACTCAGTCCAGTCACGGCCTAGCTGGATCGCCAATGTCTCGACCAGTGCATCGATCACGGCGGGATAATGCTCGGGCCGCGCCCCATAGCCCTGATGGTCCCGCCCGAGCCGGCGCAGCGCCCGCGACAGATCGTCGGGCGCGTTGGCATAGGAAAGCAGGAGCTGCAGCGCCCCCGAGAACTTGTCAGCCTGCCTTGCGAGCGAGCGGGGAAAGAGCGGCTCCAGATCGGGGTGGCGCGCCAGCAGGAACAAATAGAAATCCTGCATCAGGCAGGGCCTGCGCGACAGCGCCAGCGCATAACTTTCCCGCACGATCGCAACAGTCGACTGGTCCAGCACGACACAACTCCGCTTCAACTCTAGGGTGAGAGTAGAAGACGGCTGTTTAACGAAGACCTAAGACCGAAACGCCCGTTGACTCAAATTTGAATCGCGCGGCGGATCAATGTCCCGCTTTGGCGCGGTCGATCACATATTTCTTGTCGCAATAGCCGCATTCGACAAAGCCGGTGTCATGGGGGATCGACAGCCAGACACGCGGATGGCCCAAGGCCCCCACACCGCCATCACAGCACACTTTCCAAGAGGTCACGACCTCGGTTTCGGGCGCATCGGGAGCGGTTACAGCGGGGGTCGTTTCGGTCTGGGTGGTGGCGGTCATCGATAGCTCCACTATATTGAGGTCAGGCAAAGGTGCCCTGTTCTGGGGCCTATGATACAGCAAGGCGAAAAGGACCGGCAAGTGGCAGGATCGGCAATCGAGATCAAAGGTTTACGCAAAACTTACGCGGGCTCGCGTCACGCCGCCCCGAAAGAGGCGCTGAAAGGGCTGGACCTCGATATCCCCGAAGGCTCGATCTTCGGGCTCCTCGGCCCCAACGGCGCGGGAAAATCGACCACGATCAATATCCTCGCAGGGCTTTTGCGCAAAAGCGCAGGTTCGGTGAAAATCTGGGGCTTCGATCAGGACGAGAACCCCCGCCAGTCGCGCGCGGCCATCGGGGTGATGCCGCAGGAAATCAACATGGACCCGTTCTTCAAACCGCGCGATCTGCTGGAATTGCAGGCGGGGCTTTACGGTGTGCCCAAGGCCGAGCGCTGGACCGATGAGATCCTCGAACTGGTGGGGCTCGCAGATAAGGCCGAGACCTATGCCCGCAGTCTCTCGGGCGGGATGAAGCGCCGCCTGCTGCTGGCCAAGGCGCTGGTCCACAAGCCGCGGATTCTCGTTCTGGATGAGCCAACGGCGGGGGTGGATATCGAGCTGCGCAACATGCTCTGGCGCAATGTCCGCAAACTCAACGAGCAGGGGATGACGATCATCCTCACGACGCATTATCTGGAAGAGGCGCAGGAGATGTGCGACGAGATCGCCATCATCAATCATGGCGAGCTGATCGTGCGCGACAGGACCGAGGCGCTGCTGGCCCAGATGGATGCCAAGACCATGCTGATCACGCCGATGAATGATGCGCCCGACATCACCCTGCCGCAGGGTGTGCAGCTCAACCGTCGCGCCGACGGGCTGCTGGCGTTCGACTATAACCGCCACCAGACCTCGGCCAATGCCATTCTCGATGCGGTCCGCGCCGCCAATATCGAGATCGCCGATGTCAAAACCACCGAGGCCGATCTGGAGGACGTGTTCCTCTCCCTCACCTCGGGCCGCTAGGGAGGGGGCAACGCCCCCGACCGGTTTTGTCGGGGCCTCGATGGCCGCGGCAAAACCGCCCCCCCTCAGAACAAAAAAGGGCACCTCGAAAGGTGCCCCCTTCCCCGCAACGGGAAACATGGTCGGGAAACCGGCCTCAGGCCGCTTTCAGTTGAAGCTCGCAAGGCGCGATAAACTCGCCATGCAGCGCCGCGATCACCGGCTTCAGGCTCGGACGCTCCAGCACAAACTGCACATCCACATTGCGCGGACCCTGCGTCGCGCCCAGCGCCTCATGGCCTGCCGCCGCAATCGCCTGCAGCCCGCGTGTCAGCGTCGAGAGCCCGTTCAGATCGCGCCCGATGATCGAGGCCATCGCCAGAGGCCGCGCCGAGACCTTGGCCGAGGGGTAGATCCGGTTCAGGTCCTTCTCCACCTGCCGCGCCACTTTCAGCGAACAATCGACATAATGGGTAATCGTATTGGCATTCGACGCCTTGGAGATGATGCGCACATCATGGCGCGTCAGCACCTCGAGGATCGCGGCATCATAGCCCTTCACCCCCACCATATCCTGCTCGAACAACTCGAGGGCGAGGATATCTAGGCCAGTGATGATCTCGACCGCTGGAGTATCCGCCGGTTTGTCATCGATCAGCGTGCCCGGATCCTCCGGCTCGAAGGCGTTGGTCACGCGCAAAGGCACCTCGGCCTGACGCAGCGCCTTGGCCGCCTTGGGGTGGATCGCCTCCATCCCCATATTCGACAGCTGGTCCGCCACATCATAATTGGTATGGCCCAGCTTGCGCACGGCCTCCCGACCCACAAGGTTGGGATCCGCCGAGGACAGGTGGAATTCTTTATGGATGATCGCCTCGCGCGCGCCGGTCAGAGCCGCTAGGCGCGAGAAGGTCACTTCGGAATAGCCACGGTCGAACTCGGCCATCAGCCCCTCGACACATTGGGCATAGCCTGTCACGATCGGCATCTCGGAGGTCAGATCCACGCCCGCGAGCCCCGCCTTCAGGCGGTCCTCGAGATCGTATTCCGCCTCTTCACGCCAGCCCGACAGGTCCACGAAGCGCGCGTTCACGCCCGCGCGTTGCAGCATCAGCGCGGTGACATAGGCCGAATGTGCCTCGCCCAGCCCCGACAGCATCTCGCGCATGGCCAGCATATGGTCCGACAGACGGAAATGCCCGTAGGAGCACAGCCTTCCGAGATCGATCAGGCAGTTGCGCGCACCATCGATCCGGTCACGCACGAAACTGTCGGCCGCGCCCAGATCGGCGGGATGGTCGAGCACCTTGCGATGCGCCTCTCCCATGGCCTGCGCCACGCTATCCAGCGCTTCCAGCCAGCCGTGATCGTTATCGGCATCGGCAAAACGGGCATAGACCCCGCGCTCGCCGGTCTTCTTGTGCTCAAGAAGCAGGTTGGTGATGCCGCCGAAGGCCGAGACCACGAAAACGCGCCCGTAAAGGTCTGCGCCCTCGCGTGTGCCGATGAACAACGTGTCGCGCAGTTCGCGAACACGGCTCATCGACGTGCCACCGATCTTCTCGACGGTATGAGCGGGATATTGCGGTGCACTGGCCATGATGGCTTACGCTTTCTCCATTTCGTCGGCCGGCGCATAGGAGCCGTCCTCACGATGGACTTCCTTGCCGGTCACCGGCGGATTGAAACAGCAGGCCATGACCAGATCCGCACCTTCATCGGCGATCAGGCGATGACGGTCATGGAGGTTGAGCGCATACATCACGCCCGGCTTGATCTCGTGGGTCTTGTTGCCATTATCCAGCTCGATGATGCGCCCCGTGCCGGACATGCAATAAACGCTCTCGAAATGGTGCTTGTAATGGAACTCGTGCTCCGAGCCCGCTTCCAGCGTGGTGATATGGAACGAGAAGTTCATATTGTCATCGGCCAGCAGCATGCGGACCGAGGTCCAGCGCTCGTTGCCTACGTTCTTGTCGGTGTGCTTCAGTTCGTTGAAATCGCGTACAATCATATTGATCTCCTATCGGTTTTGGGAGGGAAGCGCCCGGGGACGCTACACCAGTCACCAGTCCGGGTTATTGGCCAGCGGCCTCGGATGCTTTCACTTCACGGGCCGACTGGATCAGGATATCCAGACCTTCGCGGAAAATCGCATCCGGCGTGGTCAGCGGTGCCAGCACCTTGACTACCTGATCCTCGTTGCCCGAGGTCTCGATCACGAGGCCCTTCCCGAAGCAGAGGCCGCAGATCTCGGAGGCGCGTTCGCCGGTTCCGACATCCACACCCTGCATCAGGCCACGGCCCTTCAGGAAGGCACCGTCGAACATCTCGGCAACTTCGGACAGCGCGGTGGTCAGCACCACGGCCTTATCGGCCAGCTGGCGCTGGAAGACGTTATCGGCCCAGAACTTCTCAATCGCGGTTTTCGCGGTCAGGAAGGCATGGGTATTGCCGCGGAAGGTGCCGTTGTGCTCGGCAGGGCCCATCACGTCATGCTCAGGACGCACCAGAACCAGCGCCATCGGCAGGCCCATGCCCGAGACCGATTTCGCCATGGTGACAATATCGGGGGTCACGCCCATCTCCTCGAAGGAGAAGAAAGTGCCGGTGCGGCCACAGCCTGCCTGAATATCATCAACAATAAACAGCGCGCCATGTTTGCGGGCCACGGCCTCGACGCCGCGCACGAACTCCGGCGATGCGGCATTCAGACCGCCCTCGCCCTGCACGGTTTCCATCATGATCGCGGCAGGCGCATCCACCCCACCCGAGGCATCCGACAGCATCTGGTCAAGAAGCGCCACCGAATCCACGCCATCGGCATAGTTATCGAATGGCATACGCGTCACGCCCTGCGGCATCATGCCGGCACCGCCGCGGTGGTAGCCATTGCCGGTCGCGGCCAGCGCGCCCATGGTCACGCCGTGGAAGCCATTGGTGAAGGCGATGATATTCTGGCGGCCCGTCGATTTGCGCGCGATCTTCATTGCGGCTTCAACGGCATTGGCGCCGGTCGGGCCGATGAACATCAGCTTGTGGTCCATATCGCGCGGACGCAGGATCAGATCCTGGAACACCTCGAGGAATGCGCCCTTGGTATCGGTATGGAAATCGAGTGCATGGCCCAGCTTGTCACCCATCAGGTGATCGACCAGCGCCTGTTTCATATCGGGGTCGTTATGGCCGTAATTCAGCGAGGAACAGCCTGCCAGAAAATCGATGTAGCGCTTGCCATCGGCATCGAACAGCTCCGAGCCACGGGCATGGGTAAATACGGCATCGAAACCACGGCAATAGGAGCGGGCGTCAGATTCGCGTTGGGTAAAGATCGACCGATCGTTTGTTTTATCAAACGGCATAAGAACCTCTTGGGTTTGGTATTTCTGGATGATGGAAGGAGGGGGCAGCCCTTAGGCCGCCACTTTTGCCTCTTCCTCGAAAGTAATGGTGACCATATGCTCGGTGGCCGCATGGCCGTCGAAATGATCGTCTTCGGTGAAATGTGCCTTGGAGGTCAGCTCGCCGCCAGCCGAGCGAGCGAAGGACCGGAACAGGCCCCATGAGGCCTCGTTCGATTTGGTGATCGTCGTTTGCAGGCGTGTGCACTGCGCCGCTTCGGGACGGTCGAGCAGATGGGACAGCATACGCTTGCCCAGCCCCAGACCACGCGCTTCGGGCGCCACAGCAACCTGCCAGACGAAGAATGTATCGGGTGCCGAAGGGGTGATGTAGCCCGAGACCCAGCCCATAGGCGCGCCGTCTTTCTCGACCAGCACGCAGGTGTCACGGAAATGGTCGCATTGCAGCAAATTGCAATACATCGAGTTCTCGTCGAGCGGCTTGCAGCGCGAGATGAGCGACCAGATTTCTGATCCGTCCTCGGCGGACGGCTTCCGGAATGTAAGCTTGGGCTGTTTCATGACTTCGACTGTCGGCACGATTTCATTTCCTCAGTTGCTTCGCTAATCTAATTAGATCATCGAAGCATAAATTTCAATATTCAAAGTAATTTTCTTTTCCAACATTGAAAATTAGAGCGATAATTTGCTAATAACCCTTATGTACCCTAAGTGAAATGGGGATAAAATCTTAGCTCAACTAAAGGAGATCGTAATTGCCTGCCGCCTCCAGCTCTGCAATATTAAGCCATTCGAAGCTTCTAACCAGTTATGGAGACGGTATGAGCAGCGACCGTACCGATATGAGTCTTATTGCCCTGCGCCGTATCCTGCGCGCGACCGAACTGTTTGGCCGGGATCTGGCCAAATCTGCCGGGCTGACGCCCGTGCAATTCCGCGTGCTGCAAGTCGTGGCGGAAAAGGGCTGGTCGACCGCCAAGACCATCTCGATGCGCATGGGGGTCAGTCAGGCCACCATCACCTCGCTCGTCGACAAGCTGGTCGACAAGGGAATGGTCAAACGCCAGCGTTCGGAAATCGACCGCCGCCAGACCGATATCGTCATCACCGAGGCCGGTCATCATGCGCTCGACGAGGCCCCCGACGCCCTGCAGCAGCGCTTCGTGAAGAAATTCGAGGGTCTGCAGGACTGGGAACAGGCACAGCTCGTAGCCTCGCTGGAACGGGTCGCCGCGATGCTCGATGCCAATGCGATGGATGCCTCTCCGGTGCTGCATTCGGGCGATATAATGCCGCGACAATAAGCCGTTAGAAGAGGCTTGCAGATTTCCGTTTGACGCCCGCTTCCATGCGGTGTCCCATGGGACCATCGCCCGAGTGACGCGTTGCTGGTTCAGACGGAGATCCCATGCCCATCGAGAATGCCCCCTTCAGCCTGCCCGAATATCAACGCCGGATCGCGCTGGTGCGCCAATCCATGGCCGAGCGTGGGCTGGATGTGCTGTTTGTCACCAACCCTTCCAACCAGTTCTGGCTGACAGGTTATGACGGCTGGTCCTTCTACACCCATCAGGGCGTGATCCTGACAATGGAAGGCGACCCGATCTGGTGGGGCCGGATGATGGATGCCAATGGTGCCAAGCGCACCGTGTGGATGAGTGACGACCAGATCCGCTGGTATGCCGACCGCATGGTTCAATCCGACACCGTGCATCCGATGGAAGATCTCGCCTCCCATCTGCGTATCCTTGGCCATGGTCAGGCGCGAATCGGGGTGGAGATGGAGACCTATTTCTACACCGCCCGCGCCCATGCCGTGCTGGCCGAGGGGCTGCCCGAGGCCACGCTGGTGGATGCCTCGGTGCTGGTGAACTGGCAGCGGCTGATCAAATCCGACGAGGAGCTGCGCTTCATGCGCCGTGCCGCGCGGATCTCGGAACTGGTGATCTCGCGCGCGGTCGAGCTGATCGAGCCGGGCTATCACAAGCATGATCTGGTGGGCGAGCTGTATAAGACCGCCGTGCAGGGCGAGGATGACAGCTGGGGCGATTATCCCGCCATCGTTCCGATGCTGCCATCCGGCGCGGATGCCTCGGCCCCGCATCTGACATGGAATGGCGAGGCGTTCCAGAAAGACCAGATGACCTTTGTCGAGCAATCGGGTTGCTACCGGCGTTATCATGCGCCGCTCTGCCGCTCGGTTTACCTGGGCAAGCCGCCGCAGCATATGCTGGATGCCGCCGAGGCGCTGACCGCGGGGCTGAATGCCGGCATCGAGGTCGCCCGCCCCGGCAACCGTGCCTGCGACATCGCCCGCGCCCTCGATACCGAATTGCTGAAAGTGGGCATCGAGCGCCCTGCCCGCTGCGGCTATGCGGTGGGCTGCTCCTACCCGCCGGATTGGGGCGAGCATACCGTCTCGCTGCGCGCGATGGACGAGACCGTGCTGCAACCGGGGATGACCTTTCACTTCATGCCGGGGCTCTGGATGGACGATTGGGGGATGGAAACCACTGAAACCATCCTCATCCGCGAGGATGGCCCCGCCGAGCCTTTGTGCAATATCGAGCGCAAGCTCTTCGTGAAGGACTGATCATGTCGGACCTCCAGCGTGCGAAGGCGATTCTGGGCGACCTGATCGGCTTTGCCAGCATCTCGTCGGAGAGCAATCTCGATATTATCGGCTATTGCGCCCGTCACTTGGAGGCGGCAGGCGCGCGGGTCGAGGTCTTGCGTGATCCGATGGGCAGGAAGGCCAATCTCTGGGCCACGTTGGGGCCGGAGGGCGATGGCGGGCTGGTGCTGTCGGGGCATTCCGATGTGGTGCCGGTGGCAAACCAGAACTGGAGCTCGGACCCGTTTGTGATGCGCGAGGAGGACGGCAAGCTCTTTGGCCGTGGCGCCTGCGACATGAAGGGCTTTATCGCCTGCTGTCTGGCCAAGGCCGAGGAGCTGGCGATGATAGCCCATCATCAGCCGATCCATTTCGCCTTCACCCATGACGAGGAGATCGGTTGCTTCGGTGCCCGCGCGCTGACCGAGGTTCTGGCCCAGCGCGGGCTGCGGCCCCGCCTATGCGTGATCGGCGAACCCACCGAGATGCAGGTAATCGAAGGCAACAAGGGCTGTTGTGAGTATAGCGTGACCTTCTCGGGGCTCGAGGGCCATAGCTCGGCCCCCGAGCGCGGGGTGAATGCGGTGGAATATGCCGCGCGCTATATCGGGCGACTCCTCGACCTGCGCAGCGATCTGGTCGCCCGCGCGCCCGACGGATCGCGGTTCGACCCGCCCTGGACCACGCTGAATGTCGGACGGCTCGAAGGGGGCGTCGCGCATAATGTGATTGCCAATCATGCAGTTCTCGATTGGGAATTCCGGCCCGTGAGCATGGAGGATATGAGCTTCGTGAAAACGGAAGTTGCCGGCTATGTCGAAACCCTGCTGGGCGAGATGCGCCGGACGCATCCCAACGCCTCGATCACCACCGAAACCATCGGCGAGGTCGCGGGACTGGAACCGATGCCCGAGAATGCCGCGCGCGATCTGGTCTTCGGCCTGACAGGGCGTAACGAGGCGTCCTGTGTGCCCTTCTCGACCGAGGCGGGGCTGTTTCAAGCGCTGGGCACCGATGTTGTGATCTGCGGGCCAGGATCCATTGCGCAAGCGCACAAGCCTGACGAATTTGTCAGCCTTGACCAGATGCAAACCTGCCTGAGCATGTTCGATCGGCTGATATCCGACCGTTCATAGGCAGAAAACCGTTCATGGGGCAATATTTACGATAATTACGGAACTTGCGGAACCGGCGCGTTTTTCGTGTGTTATGGCGACAGAGACAAAGGAGTCGCATCATGACCAAACTACTTATCCCCGCCTTTATTCTGGCCTCGCTTGGCGTATCCGCCTGCTCGACCGTGCATGGCTTCGGGCAGGACGTGACGACCGCAGGCCATGTGGTCCAGCGTGAATCCATCGAAGCCGCACAATAAGCGCATCCTGACAAACTGCAGGCCCCCGCAGAGCTTTCAGCCGCGGGGGCTTTTACTTGCCGCACAAAGCCCTCGCCGAAAAAGGGCTTAACGCTTGGCTCCCCAAGAGACCGACGCATATTGGCGTGTATAGAATTCGCCCATCAGCCCGATCATCATAAGCGCCAGCCCGACATAGAGTGCGTAGTGCCAGCTCGAGAAATGCGGGTTGTAATTGATGAAGGTAAAGCCCCTCGCCTGATCGATCGTGTGAAAGAGCGGATTCCAGTTGAACAGGACCAGCATCTTGTGCGGCAGGGTATTGGCCAGAAACATCTTGCCCGAGGCGATCATATTGGCGCGGGAATAGATCTGGTGGATGACCCGCACGACATCGGGAGCCCAGGGTTTTGCCGCCAGCAGGACCATGCCGATGGCGGCGCCGGTGAACCAGCTCAGAAACACCATCCCCATCGCCCCTACCCAATCATAGATAGTGATCGGAGTGAAAGCGGCATGGTAGAGATAAAGCACCACGATCATCGAGAGCAGCTGGATATAGAGCGCGCTCAGGGCCGCCGCCGAGATCGAGATCGCAGTCGTCATCGGTGCGTGCTTCATCATCGCCGAGGTCGGACCCTCTGCCCCGAAGACCGCGCTCATCGCCTTGGTATGGGTCAGGAACAGGAAGATCCCGCTCATGATATACAGAAGGAAATCGCCCCGCACCGCGCTGCCGCGCAGCCCCAGCACACCGAACATGATGTAGAAGGTGAAGACGAGGATCACCACCTGCAGCATATTGAGCAAAAGCCCGATGACCGCGTTTCCGTGGCTTTTGCGCAGCTCGCGGACGGTCGCGTGATAGATCAGCCCCAGAAGACTGAAGCCCGACCCGATCGTTGAATTACTCTGTTGCGCTTTGAACATAATCCCGCACTCTGCCGCGTAAGACACAATATGTCTTGCAAAACTTGCTGTTTGCTTGATGCCCTAGCATAACTGTGACAGCTAGACAGTAATAAGCCGCAATCGCGACGAATTGGAGACCTCATGGATTATGAAAAGCTCGTTCCCACCATGCGCAAGCTGGCGCTCGAAGCCGGTGACCGAATCATGGAAATCTATGATGGCCCCGATTTCGAGATCAAATCCAAATCCGATGACAGCCCTGTCACGGCGGCGGATGAAGCGGCCGACAAGATCATCTCGGACGGGCTGCGCGCGGCCTTCCCCGATGTAGCGCTAGTGACCGAAGAGCAGGCTACAAGCCATAATCTGGAGGTTTCGACCTTCCTCATCGTGGATCCGCTCGACGGCACCAAAGAGTTCATCAAACGTCGCGGCGAGTTCACCGTAAATATTGCCTATGTCGAGAATGGCGTGCCGAAGGCGGGTATTGTCTATGCGCCTGCCATCAAGCGTCTCTTCTATACGCTGGCCGATGGGCGCTCGGTCGAGGAGAAGGGCAGCTTCGACAAGGATCAGCCGGGCGAGTTGAGCCCGATTGCCGTCTCCACCCCCGATAACCGCGCTCTGATGGTCGTGGCCTCAAAATCGCACCGCGATCAGGCCACCGACGACTATATCGGCCAGTATGGCGTGAAGGACATGACCTCGGCGGGCTCCTCGCTGAAATTCTGTCTGGTGGCCACAGGCGAGGCAGATCTCTATCCGCGCCTCGGGCCGACTATGGAATGGGATACGGCGGCAGGTGACGCGGTCCTGCGCGGCGCGGGTGGCCTCATGGTCACCTTCGACGAGCACAAGACCTTCGTCTATGGCAAGGACGGCTTCCGCAATCCCTTCTTCATCGCCTATGCTCCGGGCGTTCTGCTGGTAAAATAATGTCGACCCTTATCGTTATTCCGGCGCGCTACGCGTCGACCCGCTATCCGGCCAAGCCGCTGGTGGCGCTGACCGGCTCGACCGGCGAGAAAAAGACCCTGATCCGCCGGAGCTGGGACGCGGCCATGTCGGTGGAAGGCGACCTGCGGGTCGTGGTGGCCACTGACGACGACCGGATCAAGGCCGAGGCCGAGAGCTTTGGCGCCGAGGTCGTGATGACCTCGCCCGAGTGCCGCAATGGCACCGAGCGATGTGCCGAGGCCCATGCCAATCTGGGTGGCGGGTTCGATTATGTGGTCAACCTGCAGGGCGATGCCCCGCTGACGCCGCCTTGGTTCATCGAGGCGCTGATCGAGGGCATCAAGGGAAGTGACCTGGATCTGGCCACACCGGTGCTGCGCTGTGAGGGCGCCATGCTCGAGGCCCTGAAGGAAGACCGCCGCAACGACCGCGTGGGCGGCACGACGGCGGTTTTCGGCGCGGCCCATCAGGCGCTTTATTTCTCGAAGGAGGTCGTTCCCTTTACCGGCCAGACCTATGCCCCCGATGCGCCGACCCCCGTCTTCCACCATGTGGGCGCCTATGCTTATCGGGCCGAAGCGTTGGCCCGCTATCCCGAATGGGAGATCGGCCCGCTCGAACAGCTTGAAGGGCTCGAGCAGCTGCGATTCCTCGAGAACGGCCATGACATCCTCTGCGTGGAGGTCGAATCGAAAGGCCGGCAGTTCTGGGAGTTGAACAACCCCTCGGATGTGGCGCGGATCGAGGCCATAATGGCCGAAATGGGACTCGCCTGACGGCTTTGGCGCATGGCGTATCGAGCCATGCGCCCCACGATCCAGTCAAAGATCCACTGTTTTGCTTAAAATTTTCGCTACGTTAACCTGTTCATATACTGATTGATCAACGCAAAGATGGCGAAGTTCAGCCGAAGGTTCCATATGCTAACTTGATTAATCGGTAAATCTCAACACATTGAACAACAGAGCCGGCCGGTAGCCGCGACAGAATCGCAATCGCGCCGGATTAATTTATGCGCACACGCAGACTTGTTTGGAACCAAACTCCGTGTGTAGCATTGAGCAACATGCATTGGGTGCAGCTCCGCACTCGGATAACAAAAAAGGTGCTTGATGACACGCAAGGTCACTAAAGCTGTCTTTCCCGTGGCAGGTCTTGGAACCCGCTTCCTGCCAGCGACCAAATCCATTCCGAAAGAAATTCTTACGCTGGTTGACCGCCCACTGATCCAGTATGCGATCGACGAGGCGCGTGCCGCAGGCATCACCGAATTCATCTTCGTCACCTCGCGCGGCAAGTCCGCGCTCGAGGATTACTTCGACGACGCCCCCGAGCTCGACGCCTCGCTGCGCGCCAAGGGCAAGACCGCAATCCTCGAGGAACTCGAGAAAACGAACATGCCGTCGGGCGCCATCGCCTATGTCCGCCAGCGCCGCGCGCTGGGTCTGGGCCACGCTGTCTGGTGCGCACGCCGCATGATCGGCGACGAGCCCTTTGCCGTCATCCTGACCGATGACGTGATCGCCGCGGACAAACCCTGTCTCGCGCAGATGATCGAGGCCTATAACGAGAATCCCGGCAACTATGTGGCCGCGATGGAAGTACCGAACTCGAAGATCTCGTCTTACGGTGTGCTTGATTGCGATCAGGTGAACAGCACGACCTATAAGGTCAATGGCATGGTGGAGAAACCGCCGGCGGAAGAAGCGCCGTCCAATCTCGCTGTAATCGGCCGCTATATCCTGACGCCCGAGATCCTGAACAATATCGACGCCGCAATCGAATCGAAGACCACCGGCGCCGGTGGCGAGTACCAGCTGACCGACGCGATCGCGCAGGAAATCGAAGCCGGCAATCCGGTCTATGGCTACCGCTTCAACGGCCAGCGCTTCGATTGCGGCTCCAAAGCGGGCTTTCTGCAGGCCACCGTGGCCTTTGGCTTGGCGCGCGACGACCTCAAGGACGAATTCGCGGAATATCTCGGCGATGTCATGACCATGCGGGCTGCTGCCGAATAATATGACGAAACATGTTCTTGTGACGGGTGGTGCGGGCTATGTCGGCTCGCATGCCTGTAAAGCTCTCCAGCAGGCGGGCTATGTCCCCGTCTGTTTCGACAATCTTTCCACCGGCTGGAAAGAGGCCGTCAAATTCGGTCCTCTCGAAGTCGGCGATCTTCATGACCGGGCCCGCCTTGACGAGGTAATCGCCAAATACCAGCCTGTCGCCGTGATGCATTTCGCGGCGCTCTCGCTCGTTGGCGAGTCGATGAAGAACCCTTCGAAATACTGGGCGACCAATGTGAATTGCGCGCTCAACCTGATCGAGGCCGCCATCGATGCGGGGATCGACAAATTCGTCTTTTCCTCGACCTGCGCGACCTATGGCGATCAGGACGGTGTGGTTCTCAATGAAGAAACCCCGCAATTCCCGATCAATGCTTATGGCGGCTCGAAACGTGCCATCGAGGATATGCTGCGCGATTTCGGCAAGAGCCACGGCTTGCGCTCGGTGATTTTCCGCTACTTCAACGTGGCCGGTGCCGATCCGGAGGCGCAGGTGGGCGAGCAACATGTGCCCGAGACCCATCTGATCCCGCTGATGCTGGATGCGATTGCCGGGAAACGCGCGGCGCTGACCGTTTTCGGCTCGGATTACGACACCCGCGACGGTACCTGCATCCGCGATTACGTCCATGTCTCGGATCTGGTCGATGCCCATGTTCTGGGGCTGAAATGGCTCGAGGAAGGCAAGCCCTCCGAGGTCTTCTGCCTTGGCACCGGCAACGGGTTCTCGGTGCGGGAAGTGATCGCGCAATCGCGCAATGTCACCAATCGCGAAGTGCCGATCACCGAGGGCGAGCGCCGCGAGGGCGATGCCGCTGTTCTGGTCTCGGGGTCGGTGAAGGCCAAGGATGTCCTTGGCTGGGAGCCCAAACGCGCCGAGCTGGAAACCATGATTGCCGATGCATGGCGCTGGCATCAGGCGCCGGAATATGCAGAATAATTCCTGACCCAGTCAGGAGTGCTGTCCGATGCAGACCCACACGCTCTGGTCTGCATACCGGTTGCGACAAAAACGACGGAACGCCCTTCTGCGCGCCTATCTGGCGCGCAGAAAATTGTCGCCGCCCGCGCGCGCATTTACCGCCGGCCCGGATGACATCCGGCTGTTCTGCTGTTTGCGCAACGAGATGGAGCGCCTCCCCGATTTCCTGAAACATTACCGCCGTCTCGGGGTGCGCCATTTTCTTATGGTGGATAACGGGTCGGATGATGACAGCGCCGCCTATCTGGCCATGCAACCCGACGTCTGGCTGTGGCAGACACGTGCGAGCTACCGCGATGCCCGTTTCGGTATGGACTGGATCAACGGGCTTCTTCTGGCCCATGGGCAGGGCGCATGGTGTCTGACGGTGGATGCCGACGAGCTTCTTGTCTATCCCGACCATGACACAACCCCCCTCCCCGCGCTGACCCGCCAGCTCGATGCGGCTGGCCAGGACGTGATGGCGGCGCTGATGCTGGATCTCTATCCCGAAGGCCCGCTGTCTGGTGCCTTGTCGCTCGATGATCTTACCGCATTCGACGCATGGGGCTATGATTGGGAATATCAGCCCCGCTATGGAAACATCTCGATCCGTGGTGGCCCCCGCAAGCGGTGCTTCTTCCGTGAGAGGCCCGATCATGCGCCCCATCTGCACAAAACACCGCTGCTGCGCTGGCACTGGCGCTATGCCTATCTCAGCTCGACCCATCTTCTGCTGCCGCGCCGCCTGAACCGCGGTTTCGATCCACGGCATGGACTGATGACAGGTGCCCTTCTGCATAGCAAGTTTCTGGCCTCGTCGATGGATCGCGCCCGCGAGGACCAGCATCGCAAGCAGCATTTCACCCATGTCGAGCATTACACCCGGTATTACGACGCCCTGACCGATGACCCGATTCTGGCAGGACCGCCAACCGCCACGGGCCCCACGGCCGCGCATCTCGAGGCTCTGGGCCTGATCAGGCGCGGCAGCAGGGGCACAAAATCCGATGAAACCACAGCTAATTAACCACGAATTATTTACCCCCACCGCGAGATGGCCTAGCGTGACCGCACCCGGTCAACCCGCCATCAGACGACAGATGCCATGGTAAAATATTGGCCCGTTAATCCTGTTGAAAAGAAGATCGGGCAATAAAGCCACATGCGGGCGCGAGTGATTGAGTGACAGTCAGGCAACTTTATAAATTACGTCTGGAACGCAAGAAGTTCCTGTTCCGTGCGTTCCGCAAACGCCGCGAGCTGCGCTCTGTTGCCGATAGAACCCGCGCGATCCGTCCCGATGATATCCTCGTGTTCGTGACCCTGCGCAACGAGCGTATCCGCCTGCCCTATTTCCTGCGCTACTATCGCGAGATGGGCTGCCATCATTTCATCATGGTCGATAACGGCTCGGATGACGGCTCACGCGAATATCTCGCGGCCCAGCCCGATGTCTCTCTCTGGCGCACCGATGCGAGCTACCGGCGCTCGCGCTTCGGGATGGACTGGATCAACCATCTGCTGCGCCGCTATGGCACAGGGCATTGGTGCCTGACCGTCGATCCCGACGAATTCTTTATCTTCCCCTTCTGCGATACCCGCACGATCGATGCGCTGACCGACTGGCTTGATACCTACGAGATCCCGCATTTTCCGGCGATGCTGCTGGATATGTATCCCAAGGGTCGGCTCGAGGATCAGCCCTATCAGGAGGGCCAGAACCCGTTCGATATCGCCTGCTGGTTCGATAGCGGCAATTACACGATCAGCAAGAACCATCTGCACCAGAATCTGTGGATACAGGGCGGGCCACGCGCGCGGAAATTCTTTGCCGACGCCCCCGATCAGGCACCCTCGCTCAACAAGATCCCGCTGATCCGCTGGCAGAAGCACTACGTCTATCTCAGCTCGACCCATATGGCCCTGCCCCGCAACCTGAACCTGACCTATGATGAATGGGGCGGCGAACGGACCTCGGGCTGCCTGCTCCATGCCAAATTCCTGTCGGTTCTCAACGACAAGGTCGAGGAAGAGATCACCCGCAAACAGCATTATTCGGGCTCGCGCGAATATAAGGCCTATGCCGAAGTGCTGGCCGATGACGGCGAGCTGTGGTGCCGCTGGTCCGAAAAATACATCAACTGGCGCCAGCTGGAAATTCTGGGCCTGATGTCCAAGGGGAACTGGGCATGAGCGTGGGCTTTGTCATGATGTGCCACACGGCACTCGACCGCGCGGCGGAGGTCGCCCGCCACTGGGCGGTGCAGGATGCTCCTGTGGTCATCCATGTCGACAAACGCGTCTCCGCCTCGGCCTATGATGGCATGGTCAAGGCGCTTGCCGAGTTTCCGCATGTCTCGTTCTGCGAGCGCTTCGCCTGTGAATGGGGCACATGGTCGCTGGTAGCCGCGGCGCAGGCGGGGGCCGAGCAGATGCTCGACCGCCACGCAGACGCCCGCCATGTCTATCTGGCCTCTGGCTCCTGCCTGCCGCTGCGCCCGCTCGACGAGCTACGCGCCTTCCTTGATGCCCGTCCCTGGACCGATTTCATCGAGTCGGTCACCACATCAGAGGTCGGCTGGACACAGGGCGGGCTGGATATGGAACGCTTCACATTGCGCTTCCCCTTCTCGTGGCGCAAACACCGCCGCCTCTTCGATGATTACGTCGCCCTCCAGCGCCGGCTGGGTGTGAACCGCAAGCTTCCCGAAGGGCTCGTGCCGCATATGGGCAGCCAATGGTGGTGTCTGACCCGCAAGACCCTGACCGCGATCCTCAAAGATAAGGACCGTGCCATCTATGACCGCTACTTCAAAAAGGTCTGGATCCCCGACGAAAGCTATTTCCAGTCGCTCGCCCGCATCTATGCCACCTCCATCGAAAGCCGCTCGCTCACCCTGACCAAATTCGATTTTCAGGGCAAACCGCATATCTTCTACGATGACCACCTGCAGCTTCTGCGCCGCTCGGACTGTTTCATGGCGCGCAAGATCTGGCCCAAGGCGGACCGGCTCTATTCGACCTTCCTGCGTGTCAAGAAACCCGCCGAGAAGATTGCCGAGCCGAACCCGTCCAAGATCGACCGGCTGTTTACCAAAGCGGTTGAACGCCGGACGCGCGGTCGACCCGGCCTCTATATGCAGTCGCGTTTTCCGCATCGCGACCACGAGAACGGCAAGACCGCTGGCCCCTATTCGCTGTTTCAGGGGTTCTCCGACCTTTACGAGAATTTCGAGGGCTGGCTGTCGAAACATGTGGCCGGACGCGTGCACGGGCGGCTTTTTGCGCCTTGGGGGGTGGAGTTTGCGGGCCGTGACCCGATGTTCAACGGCTGCCTGCCCGCCAATAAGGAGATCCGTGACCATGCTCCGCAGGCCTTCCTGACCAACCTGCTCTGGAACGCGCGCGGCGAGCGGCAGTGTTTCATGATGAGCGCCAAGGACAATCAGGCGCTTGGCTGGTTCACCGCAACCGATCCCAATGCGCAGATCTCGATCATCACGGGCGCCTGGGCCATCCCGCTTTTCCGCTCGACCGAACCCTTTTCGGTGGTGCGCAAAGAGGCCGCATGGCTGCAGAAGAACGAGCTGGCCGAGCTGGAGATCCTGCGGTCTATGTATGTGAAGGCACGGGTGCGGTTCTGGAACCTGCAGGAATATCTGGAAAATCCGACCGAGCATATGCAGACCATCATCGACGAGATCAGCCCGCGCTCGGCGCGCCGCATCACCGAGATGCCACAGATGGTGGACCTGACCGGCTTCGGGCAATTCCTGCAGAACCTCAAGAACCAAGGCATGCAGCCGCAACTGATGGGGGATTTCTCTATCGTGAGTTCTCCCGACTCCCTGACATCGCGCCGCAAGCGCGCTCCATTATTGAAGTGATCCTATGGCAAATTTCGAAAGCTTCGTCATTCTGGCCGAGATGCGCACCGGCTCCAACCTGCTGGAAGCGGCCATCAATATGCTGCCCAATACCCATTGCCATGGCGAGGCCTTCAACCCTGTCCTGATCGGCTATCCCAACAAAGCCGAACTGTTGGGCGTCAGCAAGGCCACGCGCGATGCCGACCCCAAGGAGCTGTGGAAAAAGATCCGCAAGGCGCCGGGTCTGAACGGCTGCCGTTATTTCCACGAACATGATCCGCGCGTGCTCGGGCCGATGCTCAACGACCCCAAATGCGCCAAGATCGTGCTGACCCGCAATCCGATCGAAAGCTATGTCAGCCTGAAGATCGCGCGCTCGACCGGTCAGTGGAAGCTTGGCGATGCCAAGCACCGCCGCGTGGCACAAGCCGAGTTTGATGCGGTAGAATTCGAGGACCATCTCGAGGCACTGCAGAATTTCCAGATCAAGATAATGAACGCGCTTCAGGTCTCCGGCCAGAGCGCCTTCTATATCGATTACGAGGATGCGCAGGATATCGAGGTGCTCAACGGATTGGCCAAATGGCTGGGCGTGGCCGATGGCCCCGATGCCCTACCCGACAGTCTGGTCGTGCAGAACCCCGAAGGGTTGGAGGAGAAGGTCACGAATTTCGCGCAGATGGAGGCCTCACTCGCCCGTCTTGACCGGTTCAACCTCTCGCGCACCCCCAATTTCGAGCCCCGCCGCGGGCCGAATGTGCCGGGTTTCATCGGGACCAGCTCCGGCAAGGCCGGCCTGCTTTATATGCCGCTACGCCCTGCCTCCGATGTGGAGCTGCGCGGCTGGATGGGGACATTGGGCGACATCACCGAAGGTTTCTCGCAAAAGACCCTGCGACAGTGGAAACGCCAGACCCCGCAGCATCGTAGCTTCACCGTGTTGCGCCATCCGGTGATGCGGGTGCATCTGGCCTTTATCGCGCTCTTGGATTGGGACAATTTCGCCCAGACCCGCGAGGCGCTACGCATGACCTACAAACTGCCCTTGCCCAAGGACGGACAGTCGCTCGATCTGACGGCCCATCGCGCTGCCTTGCTGGAGTTTGCGCTCTGGTTGAAATCCAGCCTCAACAGTCAGACCAGCCTGCCTGTGCACCAGCTCTGGGCGAGCCAGTCGACCATGCTGCAGGCCTTTGCCAGCTTTGCTACGCCAGACCTGCTGGTGCGCGAGGACCGGATGGCCACGGACCTGCCCTATCTCCTGAAAACGGTGGGGCTGGACAGCAAAGCGCCCCTGCCGGTGTCCGATCAGGGGCGTGTCGCCTTGGCCGACCTTTATTCGGCAGAGCTGGAACAGGCGGTGAAAGACGCCTATTCCCGTGATTACATGCAGTTCGGCTTCACCGACTGGACGGCCTAGGCCGCAAGCCCATGCGTGGTGGTCAATACGCCATGCAGGGCAGCCGGATCGGTGTTGGAGCGCAGTTTTTTGCAGGTGTCTTCATTGCGCATCGTGCGCGACACGAGCGCCAACGCTTTCAGGTGGTCCACGCCCGAGCTTTTGGGTGCCAGAAGGCCAAAGACCAGATCCACAGGCTGGCGGTCCACCGCATCGAAATCGAGCGGTTTTTCCAGACGCATGAACACGCCCACAACGTGATCCAGCCCGTGCAGACGCGCATGCGGCAGCGCGACACCATGGCCCACACCGGTCGGCCCTAGGCTTTCGCGCTCCTGCAGCGCATCCACGATAACCGCGGCATCAAGCCCGTAAGCCTGTGCCGCGATATCTGCCAGATCCTGAAACAGACGCTTTTTGCTAGCCACATTGGCAACCGCGCGAACGGCTGACGGGCGAAGCAGAGAGGATAGATCCATCGGTCCTTTTTCCGCGCCTATCGGAGATCAGGCGCTTACTTGCTGTGACGGGGGTCAATCCAGCCAATATTGCCATCTTCACGCTGATAGACAACATTAACCCCGCCGTGTTTTTCGTTGCGGAAGACCAAAAGCGGCTTATGGGCGAGCTCCATCTGCATCACCGCATCACCGACAGAGAGGGTCTGAACCCGCGTCTCCATCTCCGCCACGATCATGGGCGCATCGCCCCCTTCCGCACCGGTCGATTCGTCTTCCTCTTCCGGTGCCAGCACATAAAGCCCTGCCGCTTCGAATTCAACTGCGGTGGTGCGTGCCGCCTGATGGTCTTTCAGCCGGCGCTTATGGCGGCGCAGCTGTTTATCCATTTTTTCCTGAAGGGCGTCGAAGGCAGCATAGACCTCGGTCGCTACGCCTTTGGCCTGCGCAGTCAGACCCGTGGACAGGTGCACGGTCGCTTCGCAGATATACTCATGCGCGTTTTTCGAAAACACGACGGTGGCATCGGTCGGTCGTTGAGAATATTTCTCGACCGTGCTGCCCAGCTCGGTTTTGACATGGGTCTGCAGAGCTTCACCGATATCAAGCTGTTTGCCGCTAATTTGGTAACGCATGGCGTCTCCTTCCTTTATGACTGACCAACGGTGCTCGGCACCATATTTACAGTCGGTTAAATTCTGTGAGGGGGCACACCTTTCCTGCTCGTTCCCGACATCGGGCAAGGAAAAAAGCGGACCGGGCAGCCACCGTGAGGGCTGCGCAAAGCATCGGGAATATGATGACCAGATCACGCATTTGATTACATTTGGGAACGATCCCAAGGGGAAGTCAACGGGTGATCGTCGCCGCATTGCAGCACATGACAGCCATGTGACGGCACGTTCTTACGGCCTCACATCGCTGTAAAATCCGCCAGTTACTGGAAGCGGAAATCCTGACCGAGATAGACGCGACGGACGTCCTCGTTATTGACGACCTCTTCCGTCGTGCCGGACATGAGCACCTGACCATCGTGCAGGATGTAGGCGCGATCAACGATTTCAAGTGTTTCACGCACGTTATGATCGGTGATCAGCACCCCGATGCCACGCTCTTTCAACTGCGCCACCAGATGGCGGATATCGCCCACCGCGATCGGGTCGACGCCCGCGAAGGGCTCGTCGAGCAGCAGATATTTCGGGTCCGCTGCGAGGCAGCGCGCGATTTCGCAGCGGCGGCGTTCGCCCCCCGAAAGCGCCAGAGCGGGCGAATTGCGCAGATGTTCGATCGAGAAATCGCTTAGCAATTCCTCGAGCCGTTCACGGCGGCGGTGACGGTCCTCCACCGCTATTTCCAAAACGGCCATAATATTTTGCTCGACCGTCAACCCGCGGAAGATCGACGCTTCCTGCGGAAGATAGCCGATTCCGAATCGCGCGCGGCGATACATGGGCAGACCGGTCACGTTGCGACCATCAATGCTCACCTGCCCCGCATCCGGCGTGATCAGCCCCGCGATATTGTAAAAACAGGTGGTCTTGCCCGAACCGTTTGGGCCCAGCAGCGCTACCACCTCGCCACGGTTCAGCCGCAGCGACACATCACGCAGAACCACCTTCTTGCGGTAGCCCTTGCGCAGATTGGTTACGCTCAGCCCATGGCTGGCCGGTTCGGTTACTGCGTCCATCATTGCCCCCCGGGCGCCAGAATCGTGCGCACGCGCCCGTCCATCTGCCCTGTCCCGGTCGTCAGATCGACCGTCAGCTTGTTACCGGAGAGCGCGTTATCGCCTTGGGTCAGCAGCACATCACCCGTCATGACCAGATTGCCATTGCGCACGTCATAGACCGCATCCTGCGACTTGGCCGCATCACTCGCCGACACCAGCGTAACACCGCCTGAAGCGATCAGCCGGTTGATCTCGCTCTGCGTCTGACCGTATTCCACATGCAGTTCCGCCGCTTTCAGGCGCATATCGTCCTGCACAACGAGAACATTCCCACGGAAGACAGCCTCACCGGTCGACTGGTCGACCTGCAGACTGTCGGAGGTGATCTCCACTGGAGCCTTCGTATTCGTCGACAGCCCGCCAAAATCCACCTGTTGCGCCGCGCCAAGCGACGGGATCGCCATCGAAGCCGCCACAATGATTGCCGTCAAGATTTGCCGCATCACACCACCTTCATTCTTGGGGCTGGTATACCAGCTTCACGCCCTTGGTGAAGAGCAGATTATTGGACCCACCCGGCTCGGGCTGGGAAAGCTCCATCGCACCCGCATCGAGCACCCCCATCGGCGCCTCGCCATGCACCGCACCGGGCGTAAGGACGCGGGTCTGGTCCGTGCTGATCTCGATCAGGTCGGAGCGCATCCGGTAATCGGTCGATGTCTGCATCGCCACACCCTCGCTCAACTCTATCAGATCTTCATCGGGGCGGATCTGACCCGCCGTCGCATTGAGATCGACCACGAGCCCGGACCGTGTCTGGAGCTTGGCCACAAGCTGCTGCACCGAACTCCCGTCGCCATTTCCGGGCTGGAGAATCGCCCGCGAACCGCGCACCGAAAGGGCAGCGCCTTCTTTTGTGACACCGGCATATTCCGGCGCCACCACTTGCGGCTCACGCGCCAGTTCCTCGATATCGACATCGGAATAGGGAATGACCGTGCCCGGCTCCACCCGATGCCCGATCAGGAAGACCGACGACAGCAGAACAAGCGCCGCAAGAGGAAGCAGCGTCTTGGCCCAGGTGACCAGCATGGAATGGCGGTTGTCACGGATCATGGAGGACTGGGCTTAGTGATGGAAGATATCGCTCGGCTCGTCCCATCCCAGAAGATCCAGTTGGGCACGGGCGGGCAGGAAGTCGAAACAGGCCTGGGCGAGCTGCAGACGGTCCTCGCGCACGAGACGCGGCAGAAGCCCCGCCTTCAGCTTGTGCAGATGCAGGACATCGGAGGCCGCATATTCTTTCTGCGCCTCGGTCAGAACCGGAGCGCCCCAATCGGAGCTCTGCTGCTGTTTGGAGATATCGACCCCCGCCACCTCTTGCAAAAGCAGTTTCAGGCCATGGCGGTCGGTGAAGGTGCGCACCATCTTCGAGGCGACCTTTGTACAGAACACCGGCGCAGTCACAACACCGAAGGCGTTATAAAGCGCTGCGATGTCGAACCGCGCGAAGTGGAAAAGTTTCTCGATCTCGGGATCGGCCAGCAGGGCACACAGGCGCGGGGCCTCCGTCTGCCCCTTGGCGATCTGGACCAAATGGGCGTTACCGTCGCCGCTGCTGAGCTGCACGAGGCACAGGCGGTCCCTGCGCGGATCAAGCCCCATCGTTTCGGTATCAATGGCCACTACCGCGCCAAGATCCAACCCTTCCGGCAGATCTCCCTCATGCAAATGGATCGTCACGGGCAAACTCCTGTCTTTCGCCCCATATAGGCGTTTTCGGAGGAGCTTGCCAATGTAAGCCGCGCACAATGCTTGTGTGGTTTACTAGCTGGACGCGCAAGACTCGCAAATTTCCGCGCATGTCAATCATAAGGACCTGCGCCGTTCCTCAGCTATCTTGGCGGAGAATATCCGACACGAGGATGCTTTTGACGTCTTTGCCCACCACAGTGCGCGCGGTTTCCAACAGAGCCCGACGCAGTTCTGTCATCCTGTCGGTCGAAGTATAGACCCCTTCGAAACCGCCATTATTCGCATGATCGAACAGAACCTGCAGGAAGGAATCGCGCAGTCTTGGCTCGACCGCATAGACGCGCTCCGTGCCACCGACCGGCATCTCGACCGACAGTGAGAGGATCACCATCGCGCGAACTCGGGTCGCATCCAGCAGGGGCACAACGAACTGGTTGTTGAGCTTGACGAATTCGGAGGTCGGCACCCCCTCCTCGCCTTCTGCGGCCTCCCCATCCTCGGCGGCGTGCTCTCCCTCGGCTGCGCCATCGCCTTCGGCGCTTGCCGTTTCTTCAGGCGGGGGCGGAGCGGGGCGCAGGAAGAAGCCTGCACCTCCGCCAATCGCAAGCCCGAGGATCACGAAGATGACCGGAAGTAACTTACCCATCTAACTCCCCTCAGAACGGCATGATGATATCGGCGATCTGCGAGCCGATCCGCGGCTGCTGCACATCCGAGATCTGTCCACGACCACCATAGGAGATCCGGGCACCTGCGATCTTGTCATAGGTAATCTCGTTCTGGCGGCTGATATCCTCGGGGCGGACATATCCGGTCACGATCAGCTCGCGCACCTCGTAATTTACCCGGACCTCCTGACTGCCCTGCACCCGCAGAACGCCATTTGGGAGCACGTCGATGATGGTTGCGGCAATCCGCAGGGTTAATTGCTCGTTGCGCGAGACATTGCCATCACCATTGAAAGACGAGCTGGAATTGGTGGAAACCGCGCTATCCATACTCGCGCCATCCGGCAGCGCCTTGTTGATTTGCTCCGGGATACCGAAGAGCGACGGAATGCCCATCGACTGCGATTCGGACCGGCTACGATCGCTCGAATTCGAGAAATTGGCGCTATCGTCGATCTCGATAACCACCGTCATGATATCGCCTTTGCGCGCAGCGCGACGGTCGCCCAGAAGCGATTTCGGCGTTCCCGACCAGAGCGACGCTTGCGATACCGGCGAACGGTCTTCGGGCAATTCCGGCATCGGGATCGTGTTCATGGCAAAATATTCATTCGTATTCTCGACCGGCGTCAGATCCGGCGTCCGACCGACTTCGCCAAGACGCTGGCAGCCAAGGATCGAAAGGGTCATCAAAAGAAGGGTCAGGCGGCGCATAACAATCAGTCCTTGTTCACATAGGCGGTTCCATCCGCCGAAATCGTGGCCGAAACGGTGGTGCGGGAAGAGACATTCATCACGCGGATACTGTCTCCGATAGCCGCGCGCTCGAGCGCACGCCCTTCTGTAATGATCGTCAGAGAGCCGCGGTTGTAAGCGAGCGATACGGTCTGATTCCGCTCGATAATCGCTGGCGCGCTCAAATGTTCTGGACGGATCGGACGACCGGCATAGATCGCGACACGGGTCTCGAGCCCGACGGCATCGATAGGATCAACGATGGCGCCCGGCACATCCATATCGGCAATCCCGAGATCTTCGGGGGCAAGCACCGTCTGCGCCCGTAACGTGCGCGTCGCCACCACCACCTCTGCCTGAAGGCCGGTTGCGGTGACCGCCGCTAGGACCGCGAGAAACGGAAGAAGGCTACGCATCAGCGCACCTGTACCGTCGCACTCAGGATCTGGTCCGCTGCCGAAATAACCTTGGAATTCAACTCGTAACCTCGTTGCGCCTTGATCAGCTCGGTGATCTCACGCACGGGATCGACGGAGCTCTCTTCCAGATAGCCCTGACGCAAAGTCCCCAGACCATCCTGACCCGGCTCACCTACAACCGGCGGACCGGAGGCGCCCGTCTCGAGGAAGAGGTTCGACCCGATTGCCTCGAGGCCCTTTTTGTTGGTGAAGTTGGCAAGGGTCAGCTGCCCCATCATCTGCGGCTGAACCTGATCGCTGAAATAGGCATAGACCTCGCCGGAAGTATTGATGGCAACCGAGGTCGCATCATCGGGGATCGTGATCCCCGGAACTACGACATAGCCGTCCGAAGTGACAATCTCGCCATCTGCGGAGCGTTTTAGCCCGCCATCACGCGTATAGGCCGACACGCCCGAGGGCATCTCGACCTCGAGATACCCGATACCGTCGATTGCGACATCCAGATCGCCGCCGGTGCTCACAAGAGACCCCTGCTCGAGGATCTGCGTCACAGCCGTCGGCCGCACACCGAGACCCAGCTGCACCCCCGAGGGCACCACGGAGCCATCACTGGCACTGATCGTGCCGGGACGGGTCAATTGCTGGTAGGTCAGATCGGCAAATTCGGCACGACGGGCGTTGTAGCCGGTCGTCGACATATTCGCGAGGTTGTTCGAAATGACCTCAACACGCATCTGTTGAGCGCTCATCCCGGTGGCGGCAATCTGTAGAGCACGCATAAGGCTTCTCCTTACTTCGTCAGCGTCGATATCACGCTACGGATGCGTTCATCTTCGCGATCTAGGAATTTCTGTCCCATCTCATAGGCACGCTGCACTTCGACCATGCGCGCGACCTCTGTGATCGGGTCTACATTCGATTCCTCAACAAATCCTTGAAGGACCTGCGGAAACTCCTGCGCTTGTGCTCCCCCTTCCGGATAGAACAGCGTTCCGCCCGAATGGGTCATCGCAGCCGGATCGGCGGGGTCGTAAATGCCGAGCTGGGCAATAGGTTCACCATTGACCGACATCGTGCCATCCTGTGCCATCGACAGCTCGCCCTCCGAGGGCACAAAGATCGGGCCACCGCCCGAATCAAGCACCGGATAGCCATCCTGGTTCTGCAAGATCCCTTCGGCCGAAGGCACAAAATTCCCCGCACGGGTCAAGGCGTTGCCCTGCGGCGTCTCGACCATGAAATAGCCATCCCCCTGGATCGCGAAGTCGAAATTATTGCCCGTTGCGGTCAGCCCCCCCTGCAAGGTCGATATCTCGCGCCCGTTGCCATAGGCCATCGAAAGCGACGGTTCCGCCCCGTCGAGATCCGCCACATATTCCGCGAAGATGACACCTTCCTTGCGGAAGCCTGTTGTGGAGACGTTGGCGATATTATTCGCCACCACGTTCATCTCGTTCATCAGACCCGACTGACGGGTCAGCGCCGCGTAAATCGCATTATCCATGGGTCAGCTCCCCGCAATCAAAGGAATGATGTCTGCCGTGAAGAAATCGACCAACCGTTCCGACATGAAGGACATCGACACCCAGAATACGATGAGCATCGCCCCGACCTTGGGAACGAAGGTCAGTGTCATCTCCTGCACCGAGGTCAGCGCCTGAAAGAGACCGATCGCGACACCGGCAATCAGGGCGACGGCCAGCATGGGGGCGGCAATCATCACAGCGACCCATAGTGCCTCGCGCAATGTATCGAAGAAGATGACGTCATTCATAATTACACCGGCATCCTCAGGATTTCCTGATAAGCCTCAACGACTTTATTCCGCAGGGTCACCGCCGCCTCCACGGCCAGTTCGGTCTGCGACAGCGCCTGAACCAGCTGGTGGGGATCAGCATCACCGGTCATCGCGGCCTTGGCGGTTTCCTCGCCATTCTTGACCGTATCGACAAAGTCGGTCGCCAATGCGGCAAACGGATTCTCACTCGCAGAAGATGCGCCTGACTGATCTTTCTCCGCCCCGAGTTGCGCGGCCGAGCGACCTTGGGCATAGCCCTGCAAGGCGAGGGATGATTTTACGTCCATTCTAGACTTCTCCTAGGGGTTAGCGGCGTAGAATATCGAGCAGAGCCGAGGACATCTGCCTCGTCTGGTCGAACATTTTGATATTTGCTTCGTAACTGCGCTGCGCCTCTCGCGCGTCAGCGATCTCGACGACCAGATCGACATTCGACCCGTCATAGTAGCCATTCGCGTCGGCAAGCGGATTGCCCGGATCATAGATCTGCTTGAGGTCGCTGCGATCCAGCTCGACCTTCCCGAGTTCGACTTTACCTGTCGCCCCGCCATCTTCCATCACCTGTTTGAACTCGGTGAGTTTGCGGTGATAGCCGGGCGTATCCGCATTCGCGATATTTTCCGAGACATAACGCAGGCGCTGCGCCTGAGCCTTCATGCCCGATGCGGAAAGAGAAAAAGAATCGCCAAAATCAGTCATGATCAGCTCCGTGCAACGCTTGTTCTCAGAATGTTCAAAGTTGATTTGTATATGGTTAACGCAAGATCGTGCTGGCGCTTTGTTTCGACCGCCTTAACCATCTCGTCTTCCAGCGAGACCGTATTGCCATTAGGAGACGCCGTGCCGGAATCGCTGCGGGTCACCGTCTGCGATGTCACCAGATTATCCGCACCGATATGGCCGGAGCGCGTTGCCTTCATCGGCATCGCGACCTCTTCCTGATAGGTCTCGGCGAATGGCGTCACGTCCTGCGCCTTGTAGTCGGGCGTGTCGGCATTCGCCATGTTCCGCGAAACTGCGGATTGGCGCTGAGCGGCATGGCGTGCCATCGACTCAGCCATATTCATCACATCGATTTTTTCGAACACGGAGGTTTCTCCTCTCAGATTTCAACCAAGGCTTAAGAGTGATTCATTAAAAAACATTTAGAAAACGATTGGAGGCCAGAATGGCTTATGCAGATTTGGACTTGCTGCGCTCGTCAATTTCGGACTTTGGCGCAGTCCATACGGTGGGCAGGATCAGTCGCGTCGGGCAGGGCGTGATCGAGGCAACAGGCCTATCGCGCGTTGCAACCCTTGGAGATCGCGCTGAAATCATCTGCCAGTCAGGGTTGAAGATCGGCGCCGAAGTTCTGGCTCTCGAACCCGATCACGTCAAACTCCTGGCCGATGGGGCGGCAGACGGGCTTGCGATAGATGATCGCGTCGATCTTCTCGGACAAACCGGAATTTCTCCCGACAGTTCGTGGATCGGTCGAATCATCGACCCGTTCGGAAATCCGCTGGATGGTCAGCCGCTGATGCGCGGCGCGATTGAGCGTAATATCCGCGCCCGCCCCCCTGCCGCGGCCCAACGCCGCCGGCTGGGTAGCCGCCTTGAAACTGGACTGGCCGTTTTCAACACGCTCCTTCCTCTGGTCAAGGGGCAGCGGATAGGCCTCTTCGCCGGTTCCGGCGTGGGCAAATCCTCGCTTCTGGCCAATTTTGCAAAAGGTGTGGAAGCGGATGTCGCCGTGATCGCCCTGATCGGTGAACGCGGCCGTGAATTGCGCGAATTCGTGGAAAAGGTTCTCGGGCCGGAAGGGATGGCGCGCTCGATCATCGTCGCCGCAACCTCGGACCAATCGCCTCTGGTCCGCCGCCGCTGCGCGATGGCCGCGATGACCGTGGCCGAGCATTTCCGTGACAAAGGGCAGCATGTGCTGTTTCTGGCCGATAGTATTACCCGCTTTGCCGAGGCCCATCGTGAAGTCGCACTGGCGGGTGGCGAGGCGGCCACCCTGCGTGGCTTCCCGCCTTCCACCTCACAGCAGATCATGGGGCTTGCCGAACGCTCGGGGCCCGGTCCCGAGGGGGCGGGCGATATCACGGCGGTTTTCTCGGTCCTCGTGCCTGGCTCGGATATGGAAGAGCCGGTGGCCGATATCCTGCGCGGAACGCTGGACGGCCACGTTGTGATGGACCGCAAGATCGCCGAACGCGGGCGGTTTCCGGCGATCGATCTGCTGCGCTCGGTCTCGCGGTCCCTGCCCGATGCCGCAACGCCGCAGGAAAACGACCTCATCAAGGAGGCCCGCCGCCTGATGGGGGCCTATGACAAGGCCGAGATGATGATTCAGGCAGGGCTCTATGCCGCTGGATCGGACCCGGTGGTCGATAAGGCGATCAAGGTCTGGCCCGCGCTCGATGCTTTCGTTGCCGAATCGGAAACCAAGAACACCAAGGCAAGCTTCGAGCGCCTGAAAACCGCGCTCGCCAAGAAATAAGGGGCCGACCGGCCCCTTATTCGTCATCCTCTTCATCGTCTTCGTCATCGCGCGCATGACGGAGCTCGGCTTCCTGCAACTCGGCCAGCTTGAACTCGGCCGTCAGGCGATAACGGTCCGCCTCGGCTGCCGATTTCAGCTCGCCATTGAGTTGTTGCACGAAGGCCTGCGAGAGCTGCGACCCCAAACCGGAGCTTTTATCCGGTGAGGCGGGTTCGGCATCGGGATCCATCGAGTTCTCAAGCGCCAGCCGCACATATCCGCCCCCTATCTTGCAAAGCGAGATTTGCAAATCGGGACGCGACCCGTCTTTCGTGCCAGCGTATTTCATCGCATTGGTCATCGCTTCTGTCAGCAGCAACGAGAGCGGCACGGCCTGATCCGGCGTCAGGCGGATCTCGTCAACGTGACAGTTTACATCGATGCGCCGTTCCGGCCCCGTAGCCAGCGCGGAGATCTGCCTCACGATATCGGGCAGCAGCTCGTTGGCCGTGATGTCGGTCAGACCCGAGGTCTGGTAAAGCCCGCGGTGAATCGTCGCCAAGCTGATGACCCGCTCCTGAAGGCCCTTCATAAGCTCTTTGGTCTCGGGCGAGCGCGCCTTGCGGATCTGCATCGAAATGATCGAGGCGATCAGCTGAAGATTGTTCTTCACGCGGTGATGGACCTCACGCAGAAGCACTTCCTGATGGTGGATCATATCCTCCAGCTCGGCCTCGTCATGCAGGATCGTCTCGGTCATCTTCTCGTAGGAGAGTGCCAGATCCTGAATTTCCTTCGGCGCCCCCGCATAGTTCAGGTTGCCAACGCGACGCGACCCGGAAGCAAAACCACGCAAGGCCCGTGACAGCCGCTTCACATGGCCGATCACCAGCTTTTGCATAGCAAAATAGGCCACAAGCAGGCTGGCCAGCCACATCAGGGTCGGCACAAGGATGGGGGAAACATCCGCCACGGGGTTCATCGAGATCGACGATTTTGCGGGCCAGCTTCCCATAGCGTATAGCTGCCCCGGCAGAAGCTCGAGCACGGAATAGACCCGCTCCTGCCCCGAATTGGAACGGGCTGTGAAGGTCAGAGCATTAGGGCCGGCCAGCGCTTTCAGCGCACGGTGCGCGGGCAGATAAGTCTGCGCTTTTTTCAGGTCACCCGACGATGTGAGCACCGAACCATTGGCATCGAACGTCATGATAACCAGCGCGTTATCAACGTCATACCCGAGAGTATCGGGCTCGCTTTCCTTATGGAGCACCGAGGAATGCGGCAAGCTCAGCGAGACGAAACCGAGCTTCTCGCCATCCACGCTATAGACCGGATGGGTCGCGCCGATCACTGCAGTGCCGGAGACAGGCCCGTGCGGATTGAGCACAAAGCTGGGCGTTTCCAACGGCAGGATGCCCTGGACATGCTCATCTTTGGAAAAATCATAGGTCACATTGCGCGATGAACATTCCATCTGCCCGTTCTTGTCGACAAACGCCGCAAGCGACAGCGCGGGATCGGCCTCCACCGCCTTGCGCATCTGCGCGCTGCACGCATCCATATCGTTGAGGAATGGTGGCAGGGTATAGGCGAGGAACCGTGCCTCGGCCTGCGCCTGCTGCAACAGGCGGGTCTCGCCTGTCACAGCCTGCAATGTTTCCCCCATCAACGCGGCCTCGGACCGCGCCCGCGCTTCCTGAAGCAGCGAGTTGGACTGGATGGCCGAGATCAGCAGTAGCGGGAACAGAGCCACTGCGAGAAAGATCGCAAGGCGCACACCGAGGCGGTCGATGAACGACCCCGTCGATCCTTCTTTTCGTGTCATGCAGCGGCAGTCCCAGATTTACCAATTACCGCCAGCGATGTGGCATCCATACCGGAGAGGATATCTTCGCCCTCCTCCAGCTTCAACATTTCGGCCAGTCGCGCGCGAGCGCGGTTGGCACGGCTTTTGACGGTGCCGACGGCAACCCCCATGGTCTCGGCCGCTTCCTCATAGGAGAATCCCGATGCCCCCACGAGAATAAGCACTTCGCGATGTTCCGGCGTCAGCTGATCGAAGGCCACCATGAAATCGTTCATTGCCAGCCGCCCGTCATGGGCGGGCCGTTCGCACAAGGCTGCGGCATGCACACCGTCCGGATCGGCCACTTCGCGTTTGCGCTTGCGGCGGTCAGAATAGAACGTGTTGCGCAGGATCGTAAAAAGCCAAGCGCGCATGTTGGTGCCCACCTGAAATTTCTCGATATTCGACCATGCTTTCACAATCGTATCCTGCACGAGGTCATCCGCAGTCGCCGAGTTGCGCGTCAGCGACATCGCAAAGGCCCGCAGGGCTGGCAGGTGCTCTGGCAACTCGTCGCGCGGATCAAGGATCGTTTTGGTGTCAGAGGAGGGCGAAGTCATTTGTCGCCCTCCTTTGCACGTAATTGTGCCAGCAGATCTTTAAAGCGATCGGGAACATCCTCATTCAGCGCCTGGTCGAAAGCTTTCTTCAGGTTCTGATTGATCTGCTCCTTTATGCTGGCTCGCGACTTGTCGTCAGCCATTTCGTTGGTCATACCTATGGTTCCGATCACAGCTGTTTTTACATGGAACCAAACGCGGCACAATGACGTTGGTTCCTTGGAAAACGAAAATTTGGGAGTTTTTACATGCCCACCGATATCGCCGGCGCAATCGCTGCGAACCTGCCTTACCTGCGCCGTTACGCGCGTGCGCTGACGGGGAGCCAAGACACGGGTGATCGCTACGCGGCGGCGACCCTTGAGGCCATTCTGGCCGAGGATGGTATCTTCAAACAGGAAACGGATCCGAAGGTCGCTTTGTTCCATGCCTTCCATTTGGTCTGGGCCTCCGCAGGCGCGCCGCTGGACGAAGCCACAGGCAGCCTGGAGATGCGCGCGCAGGACCACATGGCGAGCCTGACGCCCAATACCCGCGAGGCGCTTCTCTTGCATACGATCGAGGGGTTCCGTTTCGAGGAAGTCGGGTCGATCATGCAGATCGAGACTGCCGAGGCCGAAGAACTGGTCGAAATCGCTCTGCGCGAGATGGAAAACTCGGTCGCTGGCAAGGTCATGATCATCGAGGATGAAGCTATCATCGCGATGGACATCCGCGCGATCGTCGAAGAACTCGGCCATCAGGTAACCGGCATTGCCCGTACCCGTACCGAGGCCGTGGAACTTGCCGCGCGCGAGAAGCCCGATCTTATTCTGGCGGACATCCAGCTGGCCGACAACTCCTCGGGGATCGATGCTGTCAACGACATCCTCGGCCAGTTCGACAATCTGCCGGTCGTGTTCATCACCGCCTTCCCGGAACGTCTGCTGACGGGTGAACGCCCCGAACCGGCCTTCCTGATCACCAAGCCCTATACCGAGACACAGGTTCAATCGGCGGTGAGTCAGGCCATGTTCTTCAGCTCGACCGAAACTCTTCTGGCCTGAGCCATCTATCAATCAACTCCAAAGCCCCGGCATCGCGTCCGGGGCTTTTTCATTTTTTTTCATCGGCATAAAGCCGCCCGTTCTTTCGCGCCGCCGTCTTCCTTAGGGGAACCGCTTCGGACAATCCGCGTTGATCTGCCATATGAGCGACCCCGATGAGGGCCGCGTAAATGGAGAAAACGAATGAAACGCATCCTTGCTCTGACCAGTGCGCTCGCGCTTTCCGCAGGCGCTGCTTTCGCCGCATCCGGCCCCGTCAACAGCGTCAACGTGACGACCGATATCGAGGGCGTGACGGATCCGGCCGCAACGGCTTTCTATGAAAAGATGGCTGCCGATGTCGAGACGCAGATCATCGCGGATCTGGGTCCCGCCTATGACGCCGAAAAGCTCGGCTCCAGCATCAAGGTCGACATCACGAGCGCCGAAGTTGCCAGCACCTGGGATCATCTGGCGGATATCGGCGACACCAAGATGGGCGCGCAGATCAACGTCTATTCCGCCACCGACAACGCCAAATTCGATCACTATGACCTGGATGTCGGCTTCCCCAATATCGCTGTCTCCCTGCCCGAGGGCACCGATGCCACGGCACTTACGGTCGATGATCCGGTCTATTACAATGCCCTTGTCGATCTCTTCTCGGACGCGGTTGTCGAGCGCCTGAAATAACACTCACGGCACTGCCGCCAGAGCCCCGGTCTTCAGGCCGGGGCTTTATTCTATCTGCATGGCATACCCAAAACGCCGCATAATCAGGGCGCCCTTGCGGCAGCCTCCTCAAGGCATAAAAAAACCGGGCTTGATGCCCGGTTTTCCATCGCAGATCCGCTCCGCTTATTTCGCAAGATGCGAACGGAGCATCCATGCCATTTTCTCGTGCTGGCCTGCAACGCCACCCAGTAGATCGTCGGTGGCGTGGTCGTTATGCTCGTCGGCCAGCTCGATCACATCCTGAATGCGGGCAGCAATCGCCTCATGATCTTTCACCAGATCGGCAATCATCTCTTCCGCCGTGGGTTTGCCATCCAGCTCGTCCAGCTGCGAGAAGGCATTGAGTTGCTTGAGGTTCATCGGTGCCAGCTCGCCCAGGGCGCGCACGCGTTCGGCGATGACATCGGCGCTCTCGAACAACTCGCCATATTGCTCCTCGGTCAGAAGGTGCAGCGGACGGAACAGCGGGCCCTCTACATTCCAGTGATAGAACTGAGTTTTGATCGCCAGCTTATAGACGTCGGACGCAACCTGGTTCACGGCTTTGGCCATGACTTTCTTGCCTTCGACACCCGTATTCACTTTTTCGGCTTTGGGTTTGACTTGCAGAACGTTGTCCATGAAATGGTCTCCTCTGGTTGCGGGCCGGGCGCGGAAATCCCACACCGCACGGCCCTCCATGCGTTTCACCTAGACAACGAAAAAGGCGCGCCACCGTTCCGTGACGCGCCTCGTTTTTTTGGGTGTGATCTGTCGCGAATGCGTGATTAGCGCATCAGCAGCACCGGCACCTTGCAGGCGCGGATCAAGGCGGTGGTGGTCGAGCCGATGATGAAGGAGCGGATACGCGAATGGCCGTAGGCCCCCATCACGATCATATCGATCCCGTCACTCTCGATATGTTTCACCAGCGCTTTCTCGGGCTCGCCCTCGATGGACACGGGACGGGTCTTCAGGCCCGACCCTTCGAGCATCGCGCAGCCCTCGCGGGCTTTGACCTCGGCCCCTTCGCCCACCGACACCACCTGCACCTCTAGGTCGGTGAAGATCGGCGAGGTGGCCAGCACGGCCATCGCCCGCTTGGCCGAGACCCCGCCATCATAGGCGATGGCCACCTTGGCCACCGGCGAAAAGGCACGGTTGGCTACCAGCACCGGCACCTTGCTCGAGCGGATTGCCCGCTCGAGATTGGAGCCCAGATGGTCCATCGCGATATCGGCCTGATCGCCGCGTTTGCCGATGATCATGACGCGGACTTCCGCCTCGCGCTCGGTCACCGCATCCAGAAGCTCGCCATTGCGCAGCTGGGTGGTTACTCCGGTGCCACCTGCCTCGATCACCCGCGCCTGTGCATCCTCGAGGATTGCACGGCCCCGCTGCGAGACAAGCTTGGCGCGCTGTGCATCGATGGTGGCCAGCTGTTCCATCAGCGACGAGCGCGCGCCAAGCGCGATCGTCCCCGACAGATCCTCCTTGGGTTCGGGCGCACGGCCCAGCACATGAACGAGCTCGGCCGGTGCGCCCAGCCGCGCCATCGCCCAGGCGGTATAGTCGCATACGCTCGCGGAATAATGCGATCCGTCGACGAAAGAGATGATCTTTTTGTCCATTCTCTTCTCCTTAATGGCCCGAAAGCGCCGCATCGGCACCGGGTTTATCGGCCTGCCCCAGACGCCCGACAAGGCTCTCCGACATCCGGTCCATCCCGACCAGCTCGACCTCCGCCCCGTCACGGCGGAATTTCAGCACCGCCATATCAACAGCAGAAACCGCCGAAAGATCCCAGATCTTGGCATCGGTCACATCGATCACCACCCGATCCAGCGTCTCGTGGAAATCGAAGGCTGCCATGAAATCTTCCGTGGCACCATAGAAGAGCTGCCCGTGCACCCGATAGGTGCGCACGCGCCCGTCGGACGACAGCTCGGAGGTCAGATGGAACTGGCGCGCGATCTTGGCCGCAAAGAAGCAGCCCGATAGCAGCACACCCACCAACACACCGATGGCAAGGTTATGGGTCGCCACAACCACAACCACCACGGCCAGCATCACCGCGCTCGAGGTCTTGGGATGGGTCGCCAGATCGCGGATCGAGGACCAGCTGAACGTGCCGATCGACACCATGATCATGATCGCCACCAGCGCCCCCATCGGGATCTGGCTGACCCACGGGCCCAGCACTACACAGAAGATCAGCAGCATCACGCCCGCCACCAACGTCGACAGACGCCCGCGACCGCCGGATTTGATATTGATCATCGACTGGCCGATCATCGCACAGCCTGCCATACCACCGATGAAACCGGTGATCCCGTTGGCGATGCCCTGCCCCACACATTCCTGATTGCGCGAGGATTTCGTATCCGTCAGGTCATTGATCAGATTCTGCGTCATCAGGCTTTCCAGAAGCCCGACCACGGCCACCCCCAGCGCATAGGGGAAGATGATCTTCAGTGTCTCGAGGTTGAACGGCACATCGGGGAGCAGGAAGACCGGCAGCGCATCGGGCAGCTTGCCCATATCGCCCACGGTGCGCACATCCCACCCGAAGCCGATGGAACAGGCCGTGAGGATCACGATCGCCACCAGCGGCGAGGGAACCGCCTTGGTGAAGCGCGGCAGGATGTAGATGATCGCCAAGGCCACCGCAATCACCACAAAGGTGAACATCGGCACTCTCGACGGATCCATCTCGGGGATCTGCGCCATGAAGATGAGGATCGCCAGCGCGTTCACAAAACCGGTCATTACCGATTTCGAGACAAATCGCATCACGAAGCTCACACGGCTGACGCCGATCAGGATCTGGATCAGACCCGCCAGCACGGTAGCCGCCAGCAGATATTCCAGCCCGTGGTCGCGTACGAGGCTGCCCATCAGGACGGCGGTGGCGGCGGTGGCCGCCGAGATCATCCCCGGACGGCCGCCCACGATGGCGGTGATCACGGCAATGGAGAAGCTGGCATAGAGACCCACTTTGGGGTCCACACCGGCGATAATGGAAAAGGCGATGGCTTCGGGGATCAGCGCCAGCGCCACAACAAGGCCCGACAGCACGTCTGCACGCAAGCTGCCGACCCAAGATTTGCGATAAGCATCAAGGTTCATGTCATATCCTAACCGTCTCGGCCTGCGGATCTGGCAGGCTTCACGGAATCTTCGGTTCGTTTTTTAACGGGTTTCTCCGGCGGATCGGCGGCCGGAAGAGCCACCCGGGAGTCGCACCCGGGTCCTGACGATTGGAGTTTGGATACGAAACCGTGACCAAAAGGGCAATGCGTCAGACAGATTTTCTCCGACCCATTGCCCAAAACCTGTCTTGCCGCTTAGCTAACAAGCGAAAAGGAGACACTGTGGCCGTCATTTCCCCCCATATCCTGAGCCTTTCTTGGAGATTCACGGCACAGCTCGTCGGACGGCTGGCAAATGCCAATATCGGGCTGATCGCGGCGGGCGTGGCCTTCTATGCGATGTTCGCAGTCTTTCCGGGTGTGTCGGCCACCATTGCGATCTGGACCGCCTTCGCCGATGCCAACACCATCCGCACCTATCTGGCGGTGGCCGATAATTTCATCCCGCCGCAGGCATGGAACCTGCTTTACGCACAAATCCAGAGCTGGCTGATCTCGACCAATTCCTCCATCGGCTGGGGCACGATCGTCTCACTGGCCATCACGCTGTTTTCGGCACGCGCAGGCGTGGGCGCATTGGTGCTCGGACTGAACGTGATCCACGGGGTAAAGCCGCGCAATACGATCTGGAGCCTGTTCTTCGCCTATTTCATGACGATGGCGCTGGTCGCGGTGATGATCGTGGCGCTGGCCACCATTGTGGCCGTGCCGGTCTTTCTCAACGTCCTGCCCTTCCACAGCAATCCGGCGCTGATGGCGCTGACCAACCTGATGCTCTCCGGCTTGCCCTGGGCTGCGATGTTCCTTCTGATGCTGACGGTGCTGGGCATCCTTTACCGCTATGGCCCGCGCAAAATGGGCCGCCCGCGCGAGAAGCTGTTTACGCTGGGCGCGGTGATCGCCACGCTGGTCTGGGGAGCGGCTAGCTACGGGCTGACCTTCTATCTCAGCAATTTCGCCAGCTATTCCAAACTGTATGGCTCCATCGGGGCGGTCATTGCGCTTTTGCTGTGGCTCTATCTTTCGGCCTTCGCGATCCTGTTCGGCGCCGCCTTCAATGCCGAATTGCGCAAGGAGCGCACCGGCTCTACCAAACCGCTACCCGAACAGACGGAATGAAAAAGGGGCCCGAAGGCCCCTTTTCAGTAGTCTTTCTCCAGATAGACGCCGATCCCGCTATCGCCATCCGACCCGACCGAACCTTTGGCCGTGATGGTTTTGGTCAGATCGAGATTGAGATTGATCTCGGTCTGGCCCGAAGAGCCCAGCTCGACATCGGTGTAGATCTTGTCCGAGATATATTTGCCGGCGGTCACGGTGGCATTGCCATCGCTATCGGTGCCGACATCCAGATCATCGAGCCCCGTGCTATTGCGCAGCTTGGACATGATCCCGTTATCGTTGCGTCCGGCCAGCGTCGCCACAGCGGACGCAAGCTCTGCCGCCTGCAGCGCCGAGATATTGTTCAGCCCCTGCCCGAACAGCAGCTGTGCCAGCACCTCCTCCTGCGGCAGCTCCGGCGAGGAGGTCACATCCAGATCGGGCGAGGTCGCCTCCCCCGAGATCCCCAGCGTGATCGCGTAGTCATTCTTCGTCGTGGTCGCCGAGAAATCGATATAGGGCACAAACTCGCCCTGTAGCGCGATGGAGCCGTTATCGAGCGTGAAGCGCTGATTGAGCACATCAAGCCGCCCGCGCACCAGCTCGAAACTGCCGATCGGGATAACATTGGCCGTGGTGCCGGTAATCCGCAGCTGGCCACCCAGTTCGGCATCGAGCCCGCGTCCGCGCACGAACAGCTGGTTGGGCGCCGAGATGGTAATATCGAGCGGGAAGGCCACCGAAGACCCTCCCGAGCTCTCGCTTTCGGTCTCGAGCACACCCGCCTTGGCCCGCGTGGCGCGCGAGGCCGCGGATTCCGCCACATGGGTGATATCGGGAATGGATTCCACCCCGCCAAGGCCGGTCGAGGGCACGCGGATCTCGGTATCCGAGAGCGCGAGCTTGCCCGCGATCTTCGCCCCGCCGGTCAGCGCGCCATTGATCCCCAGTTGCCCCGTGACACGGGTGTCATAGAGGTTCGGGTCACGGAAGCGCGCGCGGTCCAGCGCAATGGTCAGATCGCTATTATAGGGCGCCGAAAGCGTGATCGGGCCAGACACTTTCACCGTGCCACCTTCCTGGAAATTGGCGCTGGTGGTCAGGTTTACGCGGCCATTGCCCAGCTGGGCATCCACATTGATCCCTTCCAGCGCCAGCGACAGCGTCGGCGCACTGAACCGCAGCCCCTGCCCCGAGACGGTGCCCGACAGCGAATTGAGCGCCAGTGGCCCGTTCAGGTCCAGATCGAAGCGCAGCGGCCCCTCGACCGAGCGCGGCGAGATAAACGCATTGGCCAGCGCCGATTGCGTGCCGCCTTTCACCGCCAGATTGGCCGTGCCGAAATCGGACGCCAGCGTGCCGGTGACCGTGGCATCGGTGTTGCCCGGTCCATTCGCCGAGATATTCACACCATACTGGCTGCCATTATCGGTCACCTGCCCCTTCACCGTCAGTGGACCGGGGAAACCCGGTGCCAGAAGGGCGGTATTGGCCAGCCGCGCATTCAGATCGATCTTGCGCGCGCCCGAGGTCACCGTGCCGCTGGCATCGGCGCTCAGCTGCGGGTTCGAAAGGGTGAATTTCTGCAGCTCGATATCCGTGCCGTTCTGCAGGACCGCCAGTTCCAGCGCGGAATTGCCCGCCAGAAGCTTATCGGCCTGAGACTGACCCACCGCCACATTAGCGGCATTGGCCTTGAGCGTGATCAGGCGGCCATCCGCGCGCTCCTTCACCGCTGCATCGGCGGTGATCTTGCCGCGGTAAGGCGCCCCCAAGCCCGACAGATCGCTCGTCAGGTTCACATCGATCTGTCCTTGCCCGTCCTTCAGCGCGCCGGAGCCCGTGGCCTTCAGATTGGGGTTCGAGATATTGAACTGGTCGAGCGAGATGTCGCCGTCTTTCTCCAGCGCATTCAGGTCGATTACCGTTTTGCCCTGCAGGAATTTGTTCAGCTGCGGCTGGCCCACGGCCACGCCGTTGCCGGTGGCATTAAGCACCACGCGGCGGCCCTCTCCGCCTTCGGTATAATGTGCGTTCAGATCGACCGCACCACCATAGCCCGCGCCCAGCACGTTCAGATTGGCCGAAGCCGTGGCCGTTACATCCGCATTGCCGGTGGCAAGCGACCCCGAGGCCTTGGCCGTCAGCGCCTTGGCATCCGCCGAGAAATTGCGCAGCACGAGACCGTTCTCGTCACGCTTGGCCGAGATCACGATCTTCGACTGGCCCGCAAGGGCTGCATCCGCCTGCGGCTGACCAATGGCGATATCCTGTCCCGTCACATCCACATCGGCGTCAAAGGCGCCGCTAAGCACCGTAAAGCTGCCCTTCACCACACCAAGGATCGAGCCCGAGAGATCGCGCCCCGAAATCTGCGCCAAACGCGCCAGATTGTCATGGCGGATCTGTGCATCGGTGGTGATCACCAGACCTTCGGTCGGGTTCTCGAAGGAGACATCCCCTTCCAGCCCGTAATCGCGCCCCGCCACCCGCAGGGTGGTCAGCTTGATCGGACTGCCCTTGGTCCATGCAAAATCGGTGCGCCCCGTCAGAGCAGGTCCCACAGCCTCGGCCAGCGCCGGATCGCCCATCGCGATGCCCTGCGTGTCAAAGGTCACATTGCCCGCCACAGCCGGTGCATCGGCATCCTGCGTGATCGTGCCCGCGCCATCCAGATTCACCTTGTCCAGAGAGACGGTCGGGCTTTTCAGCGCATCGACAATCCCCGTCAGCGTCCAGTTATCGCCATCGGCCTTGTCATAGCTGAGTTTCAGCGAGGCATCCTGCAGCGTGGTCTGGGCCCCTGTCACAGGCAGCACGACCGGCTCGCCGGTATCGAGCCCCAGATTGAGATCCAGATCGAAGCGGTCCGGCAAGCCACCCGCCGCCAGCGCCAGCGAGCCCTTCACATCCACGGCCTGCGCATCGAGCGAGAGCTGGTTGATATCGGTCTCGCCCGAAGCCTTGGACACGCCCTCCACATCCAGCGAGATATTCTTGCCGAAGAAGTCGTGATATTCGGGCTCCAGCATCGGGGTCACATCGCCCGACAGAGTCGCCTTGAAGGTCTTGTCGGTACCGTCCCCGCCTTGGGTCTGGCCCAGCACCACCTTGCCCGTCAGACGCTGCTGACCATCGGTCGAGAGCGCCATATCGGCCGAGAAATCGCTCAGCGGACCATCACCCGACACCGCCAGCGTCACCGCAGGCGCCCCCGGCAGGCCCAGTTTCTTCGACACGAGCCCGCCCTTGCCTTCCTTGGTCAGGAGGTCCAGCGACAGGGTCTGGTCATCATTCGAATAGGCGGCATTGAGCGAGAACTGGCCCTCGACATCATCGGTGCGGTCCACCACCAGCTTGGCCTTGCCGGAGCCATCCGCGAGCCCGAGCGATCCGTTGACCTTGAAGGTGATCGGCTCGCCCAGAATCGCCTCGCCCAGCTTCACCTCGCCCACATCCAGCTTGTCGACATTCAGCGACACCGGAAGATCGGGCAGCGAGAAGGGCTTGGCCTCGGCATCGGGCACCTCGACGCCTTCCTGCGCCGCAGGCAGGCGGGTCAGCTCGATCGAGCTGGCCGAAAGCTCCTTGATATCGATATTGCCGCGCAGAATGGCCGAGCGGTTCCACGAAAGCCCCGCATTGTTAATCACGAGCCACGGACCCTGATCATCGGAAATCGTCAGCTTGTCGAAAGTCGCGCGCGAGGACAGTGCCCCCTTGAACCCGTCCAGACGGATCGTGCGCCCCTCGCCCGAGAGCTTGTCCTCGATCAGGCCGGTCAGATAGGAGCGGTCACGCTTGGACTCATCAGACGTGTCACTACCGGTGGTCTTGACGGTGGTGCCATCCTCGGTCTGGGTGGTCGTGGACTGACCATCCGCCGATTGGGTGGTCGTCGTCTCCTGCGCAAAGCCCGTAAGCGGCCAGAGCGCGACCAGTGCGATTGCAAGTTTCTTCATCATCAGAATGCCTGCCCCAAACCGACGTAAAGCTGCACGCCCTCGCCCGTATCCCCACCAACCGGTGCGGCCACATCCAGACGGATCGGACCGATGCCGGTCTTGTAGCGCAGGCCCAGACCCGCGCCGGATTGCCAGTCTCCCGTGCCGTCATCACCGACCCAGCCCATGTCATAGAAGGCCACCGCCCCGATGCTTTCGGTAATACCCATGCGGAATTCGCCCGAAAGCCCCGCAAATTCGGTGCCACCGGTCTTGAGCGTGCCGTCTTCGAGCTTGGTGACGCCCAATGACTGGTAGGGTTGGCCGCGCACGGTGCCGCCACCGCCCGAGTAGAACAGATAATCACGCGGGGTCTCTTCGAGCGAGGACCCCACAACGATGCCGTATTGTGCCCGTCCAGCCAGCACGAAACGGTCATCGGCGCCAAAGCCGAAATAGCCGCGCAGGTCACCGGTGGATTGCAGGCCGGTGCCCGTCGAGGAGTTGAGGCCCACGAAAGGCGTCAGCCCGATCTTGGCATAATATCCTTTGGTCGCGTCGGTCGAGCTGTCGCGCTTGTCGATGGTCAGCGTGCCGGGAGCAGAGATCTGGCTGAAATAGGTATCGCCCACATCATCGGTCACCTGCGACCAGTTATAGGCCAAGCCCAGTTCGCCAGTGATATCCTCGTTGAAATAGCGCGTCAGACCCGCGCCGATCTCGAAGGCGTTCTCGTCGTAATCATCGGTTGATTCACGGGAAACAGAGGTCTCGGCATAGGCCGAGGTATCGGGTGAGAAGGTCGCCGGACGGTCGATGCGCACGCCGAGGCTGTAATCCGCGCCACCATCCGAACCACCGATCCCGGAGACATCCGCATCCACCCGCAGCCGCTCCGCACCGCCAAAGAGGTTGCGGTGCAGCCAGTAGCCCGAGAGCGTCAGCCCGTCCACGGTCTGGTATTCGACACCCGCCCCCAGACGGCGGCGCTTATCCTCGACCACGCCCAGCGTGTAATCGAGCGAATCATCGGGGTTCAGCTTATCGGCCTCGGTCAAGGTCATCGAGCTGAAGACGCTGGCGCGGCGGAGGCGGGTGCGCACCAGCTCCAGCTCGTCGGGATCGAAGACCTGTCCTTTGGGGAAGCCCGCGATTGCACGGATCCGTTCCTCGCGCATGCGCTTGTAACCGGTGATCGTCAGGTTACCGAAACTGACCTTCGGGCCCGGATCTAGGCGTATATCGGTGGCCAGCGTGTCGCTGCGATGGTCGGCGGTGATCTTCTGGGACGCCACATCGGCCTTGGCATGGCCCTGCGCCTCCCAGCCAGTGACGGCGGTCTGCGCGGCAGACCGGATCACGCTGGTGCGCGCGGTCTGCCCCGCCTTGAAACCGTCAGGCAATTCGGTCTTGGGCGCAAGCGGCGCGATATCGGCCTTCGAGAAGGTGAATTTCGGGCCGGGATCGACCGTAATCTGGATCGAGGAAATGGTCGAAGGCGCATCGAGCGGGGCGATGCTCGCGGCTTCCTTGCCATTCACCAGAATCGAGATCGTGGGCGAATAATATCCCTCATCATAAAGCGCGGCGAGAATACGGGCATAATCGGCGCGGGCAGACCCGAAGAGATCCTGCGCATCGGGCGCATCGTCCCCTGTCTTATCCTCGGCGCTGACCACGAGCGAGGCGCCCTTCAGCGCCTCTGTCAGATCCTCGTCGCCGCCGGCAACCTGAAATTGAAGATTGCCCTGCGCCAATGCCGCCCCTCCGATTACGGAAAGCACGATCCCTGCCAGACCTAATTTTGTGACGCGCACCTGACTGCCCCTTTTCGCGGTATTTTGCGAAACAGTTGCAGCTATCGGAAGATTTTTCCAGTCCGGCGGCGACAATTTGCGGGGAATATTGCCTAGATCAGCAAATGTGATCCGGTCGACGCGGCTCTCAGCCGAGGCTTTTGAAAATCCGGTCTTTATGACCCGTCATATAGATCGATAGCCAGCGCGAGAAACGATGGGGATGCCGGTCGACCTCGGCGGCCAGATCATGCAGATCGACCCATTTGACCTCGGCCACCTCTTCGGGCGCAGGGCTCACCGCCAGATCGCGGGGCGCATCGGCCAGAAACACATCCACCACCTCGTGCTCGATCAGCCCGCCCCCCACATCCGCGCGGTATTCCAGCCGGTCGGCATGGCTCGGGTAGAGCCCCGTGATCCCCAGCTCCTGACGCATACGACGGATGGCGCAGTCATGCTGCGCCTCGTCCCAATGGGGATGGGTGCAGCAGCTATTGGCCCAAAGACCCGCCGAGTGGTATTTGCCCTCGGCGCGTTTCTGGATAAGCACCTCGCGCCCCGACATCACGAAAACCGAAACAGCCTTGTGCCGCAGCCCGAGACGATGCGCCTCGAGCTTGTCGACGGGGGTCAGCTCCTCGCCGACCCAGGCAGGGATAAGATCGGTCATCGCACACTCCTCAATAGCGAACGCCGCTGCAAGAGATGCTTGCAGCGGCGTCAAAAGTCACGGGGGCAGATCGTCGCGGGAGACAGATTGTCGCGGGGGCAGCCTGTCTCAGGCCGCGCCCACGCCTACCCCGTCAGGCTTAGTTGGCAGTTTCGCCGGAAGCGGCCTGAACCTCGGCGCGGCGCGCCAGTTCGGAGCGGTAAAGCTGCACGAAATCAACCATTTCGAGGTTAAAGGGCGGGAAGCCGCCATCGCGCGTCACATCCGAGACGATCCGGCGGATGAAGGGGAACAGCTGGCGCGGGCACTCGATCAGCAGGAAGGGGTGCATCTGGTCGGCCGGCACGCCCTCGACATGGAAGATCCCGCCATATTCCAGCTCCAGAAGATAGAGCGGCGTATTGGTGGATTTGTTGTTCGACGTGACCTTGAACTTGCAGATCACCTCGTACTGGTTGTCGGCCTGACGCTTCTTGGCATCAAGGCTGACCTGAACCTGCATCTCGGGCTGGACATCCGCCGAGGTCAGACCTTTCTGGGCGACCATATTCTCGAAGGACATATCCCGCACGAATTGCGCAAGGATCTGCATCTTCAGAGCCTGCTGGGCATCCCCAGCTGCCGGAGCGGCCGCAGTGGTTTCTTCGGTCATATCGTTCTCCAAATCACTTTGACGAAATGTCTAGCACTGGCGCGGCCTTCTCTTCAATGCCGCGTCCAGCCGGAATTCCCCGGACGGGGCGGGTTTTCGGAATCAATTTCTTCAAATTCGCCGTCAATTACGCCCGGCCCCTGTTTAGCGCCGCGATTTTGGGCAGAACCGAAGTCACGCGGATCATCAAAGCCTTGCGACCCCATCCCGCCACCCATCTGGAAGCTCTGCATCTTCACGCGCTTGGCCAGCTGTCCCGTCACCCAGTCGCGCACAGCCGGGATCAGCAGCAAGAGACCACAAGCATCCGTGAAGAACCCCGGCGTCAGCAACAGCGCCCCCGCCAGCAGGATCAGCGCACCATGCGCCAAGGGACGCGACGGATCATTCAGCTCCGCCATCGAACGGCGCAACTCGGCCATGGCCTGGGCCCCTTGCGAGCGCACGAGCGAAGTCCCGATGATCGCCGTCAGCACGACGATGGCGAGCGTTGGCCACAGCCCGATCAGCCCGCCGACCTGAATGAACAGGCCGATCTCGATAATCGGCACCAGCAGAAAGGCCAGAAAGATCCACATGGGTTAGTCCTTGATCCAGTCCATAAAACTGCCATTCCCGCCCTCTTGCCTGCATTAGATCACGGCATGGACTTGAACAGCCTCCTGTCATACATATGTGCCCAAGAGCGAAATACCAAGTCGCCCTCCAGATGCCGTCGCCCAAGGGACCCAGATGAACAACTCAATCATCCAGCTAATCGTTCTTGCAGCTGTCGCGATCTTTTTGATCCTGCGCCTCAAAAGCGTGCTTGGAACCCGTGACGGCTTCGAACGCTCCGCGAAGGACACCGCGCCGGAACCCGAGGAGACGAAACAGAAATTCGAGGTCATTGATGGCGGCCCCGATCTGGACATCACCGACCATGTGCCCGAGGGCTCGTCCTCGGCCAATGCGCTGGCCGCGATGAAACGGCTGGAGCCCAGCTTCGAGGTCGGTGGCTTCCTCAAAGGCGCCCGCGGGGCCTACGAGATGATCCTGATGGCTTTCGAGCGGGGCCAGCTGGACGAGGTCAAACCCTTCCTATCGCCGCCCGTCTACGAGGCATTCGCAGCAGCCATCGCCGATCGCAAGGCGCGTGGCCTGACGGTCGAGGCCGAATTCATGGGCCTGCGCGAACTGGCTCTGGATGCGGCCACCCTTGATGGCGATAATGATGCCGAACTGACCGTGCGCTTTGTGGGTGAGCTGGTCTCGGTCTCGCGCGATGCGCAGGGCAACGTGGTCGAAGGCGACCCGCGCACGGCCCGCAAACAGCGCGATGTCTGGACCTTTGCCCGCAAGATGGGCGCAGCCGACCCGAACTGGGTGCTCGTGGCCACGGGCGGCTAAGATGGCCCGCGCCTGCATATCTCCGCTCTACGCCGCCACAGGGGCGGCGTTTTGCATCGCCCTCCAGACAAGGTGGGGCTGAGCCGGATGGCGCGCAAACGCAAACTCAGCGAGGAGGAGCGCGAGCTCTGGGACCGCGTGGCACGCACCACGCGGCTTTTTCATGGCACACGCAAACCCGAGCAGCCGGATGAGGAGGCGCTGGCCAAACCGCCGACGCCCCTCGAGAAGCCCCTCCCCGATCCGCCCAAGGCCGATCTGGGAAAGCTGCGGCTGGGCGGCGCGACCCCGCGGACAGGGTGGTCGCATACGCCGCCCAAATCGATCGCCGATAGCCTCCGGACCCAGCCACTGCGCATGGATCATAAGGCCCACAAGCAGATGACCCGCGGAAAGCTGGTGCCCGATGCCCGTATCGACCTGCACGGGATGACACAGGCCGAAGCCCATCCCGAGCTGATCAGCTTTATCCTGCGGGCGCAGGATCACGGGCACCGGCTGGTTCTGGTGATCACCGGCAAGGGCAAGGTCGTGGAGGATTGGGATCCGATCCCGACCCGTCGTGGTGTGCTGCGCCATCAGGTGCCGCAATGGCTGCGTCTGCCGCCGCTCGGCCCCGTGGTGATGCAGGTGTCACAGGCCCATCAGCGCCATGGCGGCGAAGGGGCCTATTACGTCTATCTTCGCAAACTGCGCGGATAATCCGGTTGCAGCCGAGGCTCCAGCATCACGAAGGAAGCCGGCGAGATTTCCCGCAAGAGTTTGCGCGTCATCGCCTCCTGATAATCCTGATAGCTTTGCGCCACTTCTACAAAGGCCGCAGGTCCGTGAAGCACCTGCGCCTCGAAATAGGGGATCGGCGAGGGTAATTCTCCCTCGATCACCAGCGCATTCACCGTGATCCCCGACATATCCGCCGCCGCATAGGCGCTCTGTGGCGGGAAGCCCGCATTGTTGATGCCATCACCCGCCACATCGATGATCTTGCGATAACAGTCCTCGGGCGCGCGGTTGAGCGCGATCACGGCCTCGCCCAACGCATAGCCCAGAGCGGTCGGATAATTGCTGACCGGCCTCGGCATGGCCCGCATCCGCTCGGCCGCGCCAATGATCGTATCGGGACTATCCACAAAGACCCAAGGCAGGGTCTCGTAGATCTGGTAGGTCCCGCTCCACTCGAAGCCGTAAAGCCAGATCCCACCACGATCCTCGATGGCCTGTATCACCTCCGGATTGGCCAGAGCCAGGGCCATTCCGTCTTTTTGTAAAGTATACTCGCGACTGTCGATCGAGGCGGAAATGTCGAGTGCCAGAACCAGTGCCAGATCGCAGCGCGCTTGTGCCTGCAGGGGCAAAAGCCCCAATGCCAAACCAATGGCAACCATCCATCGTTGGAGTCTCATACGCTCTCCTTTCGATTTCCAGCCGCTCGGAACGAGGGGCCTGATCAAAAGGGTCGGCAAGAAAGGTTAATTCAACAATAAGAATTTATCCTACGGTTGCAAACCTGTCATGAATAGGGGCGCAAAGCCATGCCTTGCGCCCCTATTTTGTGCACATGTTACAAAACATACCGGCTGAGATCGGAAGATTTGGCCAAAGCGCCCACCTCGTTCTCGACAAATGCTGCGTCAATCTGCACCGTTTCGCCCCCGCGATCCGGCGCGGTGAAGGACAGTTCCTCGAACACCCGCTCCATCACCGTATAAAGACGGCGCGCCCCGATATTCTCGACCGTGGCATTCACCTCGGCGGCAATTCGCGCCAGAGCGGCGATCCCGTCCTCGGTGAATTCCACCACCACCTCCTCTGTGCCCATCAAGGCGGTATACTGACGGGTCAGCGCATTGTCAGTCTCGGTGAGGATACGGACGAAATCCGCCTCGGTCAGCGCGCGCAGTTCCACACGGATCGGCAGACGGCCCTGCAGCTCGGGCAAAAGGTCCGAAGGCTTGGCGATATGGAAGGCCCCCGAGGCGATGAACAGGATATGGTCGGTCTTCACCGGACCATGTTTGGTCGAGACCGTCGTGCCCTCGATCAGCGGCAGCAGATCCCGCTGCACCCCCTCGCGCGAGACATCGCCGCCACGGGTTTCCTGCCGCGCGCAGACCTTGTCGATCTCGTCGATGAACACAATCCCGCCATGCTGCACGGCCTCCAACGCGGCCTCCTTGACCTTCTCGTCATCCAGCAGCTTGTCGGCCTCCTCGGCAATCAGAAGTTCATAGCTCTCCTTCACGGTGACCTTGCGACGCTGCTTCCGGCCTGACCCGAACGCCTTGAACAATTCCTGCAGCCCCTGCATCTGTTGCTCCATGCCGGGCTGGCCGCCCATCATGCCCAAAGGCATGCCGCCCGTGGGATCGGAGATCTCGATCTCGATCTCCTTATCGTCCAGCATCCCGTCGCGCAGCTTCTTGCGGAACATCTCGCGGGTCGACTCACGGGCGTCGGTGCCGGCAATCGCCTCGATCACGCGCTCTTCGGCGGCTGCGTGGGCGCGGGCCTTGACCTCTTCACGCATATGCTCGCGGGTCTCGACCAGTGCCACATCGGTCAGATCGCGGATGATCTGCTCGACATCGCGGCCCACATAGCCCACTTCGGTGAACTTGGTCGCCTCGACCTTCAGGAAGGGCGCCTTGGCCAGTTTCGCCAAGCGACGCGAGATCTCGGTCTTGCCGACGCCGGTCGGGCCGATCATCAGGATGTTCTTGGGATAGACTTCGTCGCGGATGTCATCGGACAGCTTGTGGCGGCGCCAGCGGTTGCGCAGGGCCACAGCTACGGCCTTCTTGGCCTCGGACTGGCCGATGATGAAGCGGTCAAGCTCGGATACGATTTCACGCGGGGTGAGAGTGCTCATGGATTACTCCGTTTTATAGGGCGGCAGGGCTGACTTGCCGGGAAACTCGGGCAGCGCGCGCATCAGCGCGACACGCAGCCCCGTCCACCACGCGCCAAGCGCGGTCAGCACGATGCCGGTAAAGAAGAGAACCGTGGCCGAGACCTCGAACCAGTTATCGGTCGGGGTCTCGGCATCGGTCAGCCAGCTGACCAGAAAGATCAGATAGCCGATGCCCACGGTCAGGAAAGAACGACGGTCGATGATCAGCGCCAGCAGGGCGATCGCGACCAGAGACAGGGCCAGAAGCGCATAGCCCAGCCCCGGCCCCATGCCGATAAAGGTCATCGCCACCGTATTGACGAGCGCGGGGGCTGCACACAGATGCAGCCAGAACCCGCTGGCCGAGGCCCGCCCCAGCCGGTGCGGGTCACGCATATCGAACCACATACCGCCCGCAAAGGCCGCTAGCCCGAAGATCAGCGTGCCAAGCGCCAGCGTCGAATTGCGCAGATCCATCGTCTCGTCAAAGGCGGTGAAGGGTGCGGTGAAGAGATCCTCGGTCGAGCCGAAGAGCACGAAACACCCCGCCAGCCCGCAAAGCGCGATCAGCACCATGGTGAAGGGCAGCCGGAAGCGGCGATACCACGCCGCCAGCGCCCCCGCCATCACCACCGACAGCGTCAGCACGACGGCTTTGGGGCTGGATTGCAGGCTGAACACATGGCCCAGACACCAGATCGCCAGCGGCAGGACCGAGGCGCCATAGGTCAGCACCAGGAGAATCGAGGGCAGCACCATCCGCCGCTTGCGGGTGAAATACTCGGCCAGACCCCATGTGACCACAGCCCAAAGCGAATAGATCATCACCACGCCGGTGGTAAACACCGTCTGCGGATCGGGCAGCAGAACACCTGCGGTCAGCGTCAGCCCGAAGGCCCCCGCAATCAGGATGCCCAGACCCACGGTTACAAAGATCTCGGCAAAGCCGCGGAACAGCTCGAACGGCTCGTCCTCGGCAGCGCGGTGACTGGCCCGTGCCGCGGCCAGCGCCTGTACCGAGGCAGCCTGTGCCTCGCTCAGATGGCCCGCCGCGACGGCCGCCCGCAGATCTGCCCACGAGAGATCAGCCAATCGTTTCCACCGTCACATTGCCATTGGTATAGACGCAGATATCGGCGGCAATCGCCATCGCCTTGCGCGCCACGTCCTCGGCATCCAGATCGGTCTCGATCAGGCCGCGGGCCGCCGCCAGCGCATAATTCCCGCCCGAGCCGATCGCCGCGATATTATGTTCGGGCTCGAGCACATCGCCTGCGCCGGTGATGACAAACAGATCGGTGCCATCGGTCACGATCAGCATCGCCTCGAGATTTTTCAGATATTTGTCGGTGCGCCAGTCCTTGGCCAGCTCCACACAAGCCCGCGCCAGCTGACCGGGAGCGGCTTCCAGCTTGATCTCGAGACGCTCGAGCAGCGTGAAGGCATCCGCCGTCGAGCCTGCAAATCCCGCCACCACATCATGGCCACCGGGGCTGAGCCTGCGCACCTTGCGCGCCGTGCCCTTGATCACTGTCGGGCCAAGGCTGACCTGACCGTCACCCGCCACCACGACCTTACCACCTTTACGCACACCGATAATTGTTGTGCCGTGCCAGCCTGGGAATTTATCTTCCGACATACAAACCTCCGTTTGACCCTGATATGTAGGCGCAGGAAAACGCTTGCAACCCTACCTTGGCACTTGCCGAAATGGATAAGCGGTGGAAAGCTGATAAAATGGACCAGCATCTTACACTTTACCTTGATCCGCCTGCCCTCGCCCGCCTGAACGCGGGGCAGCACAACTTTTTCCAGCGCGTCATCGGCGCGGTGGAATCCGTCGGATGGACGGTATCGGTCGAGGAAAGCACGCTCAACGCGCGGCTGGAAGCGCCCGAGAAGAAGGGCTATGCGCTCTATCATATGGAAGAGCCCACCCATGACCGGGCGCTGACCTGCCGCCGCAGTTATACCGGTGCCTACTGGCATGTGGAGGCGCAGGCCGCACGCTGGGAATGGCCTGTCGCACACAAGAAATTCCCCGCCCGCAAAATCGACACGCAGGAGGCCAAGACCTTCTACCGCGCCTTGCGCGAGAAGGTGCTGGGCAAGGACAAGGTCACCGATGAGGGCTTCGCGCTGATGCCCCTGCAGGGCCGGCTCTCCGACCATCGCAGTTTCCAGTCGATGAGCCCCATGGAGATGATCGAGACGGTGATGGTGCGCGTGACCCAGCCGGTAATTGCCACGCTCCATCCGAATGAGGACTATACCCCCGCCGAACGCCAGATGCTGGTGGCGCTGGCCAACCGCTATCCGCATTTCTCAGTGCAGGAAGGCGGCACGCCCGAGTTGCTGCGCCGCTGTTCCTATGTGATCACGCAGAACTCCTCGGTCGCCTTCGAGGGCTATATCCTGCGCAAACCCGCGCTTCTCTTCGCGCAGGTCGACTTCCACCATATCGCGGGCTCCGTGCCGCATATGGGGCTTGATGCAGCGCTGGAAATGCTGGCAAAACGCCAGAATTTCGCTAAATACCTGACATGGTTCCTGCGTGATCAGGCGCTCAATGCCGCCCGCCCCGAATTCGAGGCCCGTCTTCTGGCGCATCTGCATGCCAAAGGCTGGCCGGTGCCGGAGGCAGACATCGACATACCCACCCCGATCGCCTCTTGAGGGCACTATATATATGGCCTATCTCCATCCCCCCCGACATCACACGGACACTCTCGACCTCGTTTTCAGGCCTATGGGGTTCGAACATCTCGAGGCGCTGCACGGCCTCTCGGTCTCTTTGGGCTGGCCACATCGGCGGGCCGATTGGGAGACCAATCTACAGATCGGGCACGGGATTGTGGCGGTCGATGCGCTGGATCGGGTGCATGGTTCGGCAATGTATTTCCCCTATCAGGGCGATCTGGCCTCCATCGGGATGGTGATTGCCCATCCCAAACTGGCCCGAACCAGCCTGTTCGGAACGCTGGCGCACGAAATGATCGACCGGAGCACGCGAAGCCGCAGCACCAGAGGCGTTTTTCTCAACGCCTGCAAAAATGATGTCGCCTCCTATCGTGATCTCGGAATGCGGGCGGATCTGCCTGTCTATAAATACGAGGGGATCCTGCCATGCGATTTTTCTATCGCCCGCGAAGTCCGCAAGGCCGAAGCGCAAGATCTGCAGGCCATCTATGCGCTTGACGGAGAAAGCTATGAGGCCGACCGGCGCGCTCTGCTTGCCGTTTTGGCGGATCGTTCGGATTGTTATGTGATCGAGGCGCGCGGACAAATCACGGGGTTTGGCATGCGCAGGCGCTTCGGGCGCGGCACACTTATCGGACCGGTTACCGCCACAGGGAGTCAGGATGCGATCCGGCTGACCACCTCGCTCATGGCAGGGCTTGCGGGAAGGTTCGTGCGGCTTGATACCCGCCTTGAAGAGGGCCCCTATACAGAATTTCTGACCGCCCTCGGGCTGAAGGCCACGCCGGATGTCACCACAATGAGCGATGGCCAGCCAAAATTCCACCCGCAGAGCTTCGCGATCTCAAGCCATTCGACCGGCTGAACCGACATAAAAAAGACGCCCCGAAAGGCGCCTTTTCAGAGTGATATCAAAACGATCAGATCGCGTCGTTGATCCAGTTCTGAAGCGCCGCTTTCGGAGCCGCGCCGATCTTGTTGGAGACGACCTCGCCATCCTTGAACAGGAAGAGCGCCGGAATACCGCGCACGCCAAGAGCGGCGGGGCTTTCGGGGTTCTCGTCGACATTGACCTTTACGATCTTGACCTTACCGGCCATCTCGCCTGCGATCTCTTCGAGCGCCGGGCCGATCTGGCGGCACGGGCCGCACCATTCCGCCCAGAAATCGACGACGACGGGGACGTCGGATTTACGGACTTCGGAATCGAAGGTTGCGTCGGTGACTGCGACTGTTGCCATGGGATTTCTCCTGAATACTAAGTTGATGAGAACGTAGGTATGCGGCCCCGCGCCGTCAAGATGCGCTCTCGGTGCGCAAAGCCGCATCCATCTGTGCGTCCCCCAGCCAGTCGATCCGCGCCTGCGCCGTCCACAGGAGACCGCATTCGATCCGGCGGTCGGGATAGATCTGGCGCAGCATGGCCCGATAGGCCGCCAGTTGGCGGACCAGTCCGAGCGGCGTCTGCGCCACATCGGCAGGCACGATCTGGTTCGATTTGTAATCCAGCACCTGCACGAGATCCGGCCCGACCAGAAGCCGGTCGATGATCCCGTGCATCAGTTCACCGTCCAGCGTGGCCGTCAGCTCCACCTCGGCCAGAGCCTCGGGCGCAAGGAAGGGCTGCATCGCGGGGGCGGACAGCACCGCCCGCGCCTCGGCCATCAGTGCGGGTAGCTCGGTCTCATGGGCCGCGTCCTCGCCACTCAGCAGCAGATCGCGTGCCCAGTCCTCCCAGTCGGCCTCGGGCCAGTTAGGGAGATGCTCGAGCAACATATGGATCTGGCGCCCGCGCCGTTTGGCCGCCTCCTCGTCGAAGATACCGGGCAGATCGCCCGCCAATGCTTTCGCCCCGCCCAGATCCGAAGGCGTCAGCACGCGCTTCGGGCGCTCGGGGCGCAAGGCGGGCAGACGCGCCCAATCGGGCAGCTCGGGATAGGTCTCGACCACGCGCCCGGCCTTGAACCCCGCCTCGGGCCAGTTGCCATATTGCACGCGGCGGATCTCTCCCAGGCTCTGCAGATCGGGGGAATGGCCCGTGGCGGGGCGGTCCCCTGCCTGCACAAGGCCGGTCGAGATCATCGAATACCAGCTGTCATCGCCCTCGCCGATCTTGCCCTGCGCGGCCACAATCAGCCATTTCTCGGCCCGCGTCATCGCCACATAGAGGAGACGCATCTTCTCCTCGGTCTGGCGCGCGACATTGGCCGCCTGCGCATCCGCCTCCTCGGGAGACCGGTCGGCAGACGGCGCGGCCCATGCCGCCGTGCCATCCTCGAGCCGGTAGATATTGAGCGGCCGTGCCTTGACATGCGGCTTGCCCGTATCGGGCAGGATGACTACCGGCGCCTCGAGCCCTTTGGAACCATGCACCGTCATCACACGGATCGAGCGCCCCGCCCCGGCCAGCTGGCGTTTGACCTCGACATCATCGGCATCGAGCCACACGAGGAACCCCGTCAGGCTCGGCACCTCGGCCCGCTCGAACGCCAGCGCCTGCGAGATCAGCTCGTCGATCCCGTCCTCGGCCTCGACCCCCAGCCGCGCGATCAGCCGCTCGCGCCCGCCATGGCGGGTCAAGAGCCGCTCGATCAGATCATGCGGACGCAGGAAATCGGCCTGATCGCGCAGATCCTGCAGGATCCTCAGCGTTTCGGGATGGCTTTCGGATTTGCGCAAAGCCTCCCACAGGTAGCCCTTGCGCGGCTGCGCCAGCGTATAGAGATCCTGCTCGCTCCAGCCAAACAGCGGCGATTTCAGCGCCTCGGCCAAGGCCAGATCATCCTCGGCCGTGGCAAGGAAGGCCAGCACCGAGCGGATATCCTTCACCGCCAGCTCCGCCCCCAGCTTCAACCGGTCGGCGCCGGCAATCGCCAGCCCCGCCGCCTTGCACGCGCGGATGATCTCGGAAAAGAGCGCGCCGCGCCGCTGCACCAGAATGAGGATATCGCCCTCATGCAGCGGGCGGCTCTCCTTGCCCTCGGGCAGGCGCACACCCTGATCGATCATCGCGCGGATCTCGGCGGCCACGGTGCGGGCCAGCACCACGGTCGGATCGGTATCGGTGCGCAGGTCGACGGGGTTCTCCCATGTCTCTTCCTGCTCGGTCTCGGTCTTCTCGACCACCGGCCACAGATCTACCCGACCGGGCATCTGGTCGAAAAAGGCGATATGCTCGGGCGCGCCGCCCAGACCCTCATTGGCCTCGCCCAGAAAGGTCACATCGGTCAAGCCCAGCACCGCCGCCGAGGAACGGAAACTGTGCAGAAGCTGCGCTTCCTGCAAGGGCCGTCCGACGGCTGCGAATTTCTGCGCAAAATGCCGCTGCATCGCCTCGAACGCGCGCAGATCGGCCCCCTGGAAGGAATAGATCGACTGCTTGCGATCGCCCACCACGAAGATCGTGCGCGTCTCGTCGCGCGCGCCCTCGCCTGCGGTAAACTCGTCGGCCAGACGCTCGATGACCTTCCACTGGCTGGGCGAGGTATCCTGCGCCTCGTCCACGAGAATATGGTCGATCCCGCCATCCAGCCGGAACAACACCCATTGCGCCATGGTGCTATCCGACAACAACCGTCCTGCCCGCTCGATCAGATCGTCGAAATCGAGCCAGCCTCGCGCGGCCTTTGCCGCCTCGAGCTTCGGCAGGAAGACCCGCGCGAAGGTCTGCAACGCCTCGGTGCGGTCGGCGGCTTGCAGACCTAGACGCAAGGGACGGGCCTGTTCAACCCGCTCCATCAGTTCGTTGAACGGGTCCATCGCCGTCCCCGCCGCCTTCTGTGTCGCCTTGGTGGGGACCGTGCCGATTTTGGCCGAAAACGGCGCCTTGGCCGTGGCCCCCGTCAGGCAGACATCCTCCAGAATGGCCAGCGCCTCCAGATCGGGTGCCGTGATCAGGCCGAGTTTCAGCGCATTTTTCTGATCGGTCGCCGCCCCCTTGGCCATAACCGCCACCAGATCCCGCAGGGTCTTCAGATCATGGGCGTCAAACACCTCGTCCAGCAGCGCCTGAGCGTCGAACCCGGGAGGCAGACCATAAAGCGGAAGGATTTTGTCGCGGGTCAGATCCTGTGCGAACCCGTCCTTGTTGCCCGCGATATTGGCCAGCAGCCCGCCCAGATCATCGGTTGAATAATACCGCACCAGCCCGTCCAGCACAGGGCAATCCTCACCTGTGGCAATCTCCTCGAGGATGGACTGACGCAAGAGATCGCCCGAGCGGTCATCCATCTCCGAGAACCCATGCGGCACCCCCGCCTCAAGCGGGAACCGCCGCAGGAGGGCTGCACAGAAAGAGTGGATGGTCTGGATCTTCAACCCGCCCGGCGTCTCGATCGCTTTGGCAAAGAGCCTGCGCGCCTCGGCCAGACGCTCGGCATCGATGGTGATTTCCTCACCCAGATCAAGAAGTTGCTGGCGTAGCGCGTCATCGGGCAGCATCGCCCATTCGCCCAGACGTTTCAGCAGACGGTTCTGCATCTCGGTTGCCGCCGCCTTGGTATAGGTCAGGCACAGGACCTTCTGCGGCTCGCTCCCGTTCAGCAGGAGCCGCGCGACACGGTCGGTCAGCACCCGCGTCTTGCCAGACCCCGCATTGGCCGAAAGCCATGTGGAGGCCGTGGGCGAGGCCGCGCGGATCTGGCGGAGCGTGGCGTCATTGCGCAAGGGGGTGGTGCTCATATCAGATCTTCCCCGTCCGGTATCTCGCTCAGCTCCCACTCGCCATAGCGAGAGAGCTGGTCGTAATCGCTGCTATCCTGCGCGCCGTGCATTGCGCGCCGCGCGGTAAAGCCCTGCTCCGGCTTCATGTAAGTGCCCACCAGCTTGCAGAATTTGGCCCATGCCTCTTCCGCCGTCTCGGTCTGAAGCTCACCGCCGCGGGGTTTGAACTCGACTGTCGTGGTATAGGGGGCCGTCTCGCCCTCGCCGCCCAGACGGATATAGGTCATGCCTTCCACCTCGCTCGGGCCGATCTGGCTGAAGGCCCCACGCCTGACCATCGCCGCCTCCAGCAGAAGCTGCTTGTCGAAATGGATCATCTCGCCTGCAGAGGGTAGAACCCCTGATTTATAGTCGTAAATCCGGCTCAACCCGTTTGTCAGAATGTCGATCCGGTCGGGCTTGGCGGTCAGGCGGAACGCGAGGTCGGGCACGGCAAGCCCGCCCTTTTCCTCGATGATCGCGGGTTTGCCCAGCTTGGCGCGCGCCACCTCGTCCGTGGCAAATCGCTGCGCGATCTTGGTGATCCGCGCGAGCCAGAGCCGCTGCACCGAGGGCCATGGCACCGATTGCCCGAGCACCTCCTCGGCGATGCGGATGAGGCGCTGCTCACCCTCTGCCGCCTGCTCGCCCTCGGGGCGCTCCTTCACATAACGCTCGACGATCTCGTGCAGCACATTGCCCCGTTGCAGCGCATCCGGCTCGGGACGCAGCGGGTTGAGCGGATAAAGCCGCAGCACCTTTCGGGCATAGATCGTATAGGGATCGCGGATCAGCGTCTTCACCTGCGTGACCGACAGATCCTTGGGCCGCGCCTCAATCGGCGGGCGCGGCGAGGGTCGGCGCATGGGCTTGGTCTCGCCCAGCGGACGGTCGAGGCTCGAGGCGAGCCCGAGCCATGTCGCGCCGCGCGCGCGCATCTCGACAAGCGCCTCGGGGCCACGCCGGTCGGGCAGGCCCGACATCAGGTTGACCAGCCGGTTCACCCAGCGCGAGGGCACGGTCTCGGCCTCGGCATCACGTTTCGCGCGCGTCAGGATCACGCGCGGGGCACCAACCGCTTGCTGGAAGTCATGCGCCGAAAGTCCGGTCTGGCGTTCGGGCAGCAACAGCCCCGCCGCCAGACGCATCTGCCGCGAGAGCCACGGATCGGGATCGGGGGCTTCGGGCCACGAGCCCTCGTTCAGCCCTGCCAGAATGACCTGCTCCGCGCCCTGAACCCGCGCCTCGAGCGCCCCGAAAATGGTGATGTCACGATGGGCGGCGAGACCCGCGCGTGTCATCGACCCCTGCAGCAGGTGATTGACCAGATCGGTATAGGAGGCCGCCGTATAGCTGCCGCCATTCACCGCCTCGCGGGCCAGTTCGGAAAACACCCGCCATGCCTCGCGCCCGCCATCCTGAAGCCACAGCTCGCTGGCCTCGACCGAGCCATCCGGCCCTGTCGCCAGATGCGCCGCAAGGGCCAGATGGTGGCTGACACAGTCACTAAGCGGCTGTTCATAAGGCGACATCAGCATGGGGAAAAACGCGCCCAGCCAGTTCGCCCATGTCAGTTTCTCAACATAGTCGGGTTTATCGGCATATTTCTGTGCCCATGCCACCAACGCCGGATGATCGGGGAAAGCCGGCCCGTTGCGGCGCAGATCCAGCTCCAGTTCACGGGTATAGCGAAGATGCGTCCCGCGCATCGTCGAGCCTGTGGCGGTCAGCGGATGTTTGAGCAGGATCAGCAGCCCGTCCAGCGTCAGCGCCTCGCCACGCATCGCCGCCAGATGGCGCAAGAGCCGCCCCGGCGCGGTCTGTTGCAGCGGTTGCCCCGCCGAGTCATCGGGGATGATCCCCCAGCGGTCAAGCGCCACCGCCACCCGCCGGGTCAGCATCCGGTCGGGCGTGATGAGCGCGGTCGGCACCCCACGCTCGGCCGCATCGCGCAAAACCAGCGCGATGGCATTGGCCTCGGCGCGCGGATCACGCGCCTCGATCAGCGTCAGATCCTTGCAGGCGTCCAGCAGATCGGGCAGATCCGCGCCCTCGCGCATCCATTGATCGGTCACCGGTGCGGGGCGCAGCGCCAGCGAGATCAGCGCGTTACGCTCCGGTGACGGCTCGGAGCGGTCATGCCAGCGGAGCACATCGCCGGGCTCCGCCTCGACCGCATCCAGCATCGCGCGATAGCGGTATTGCGGGTGATCCTCGATCGGGAAACTGCCCGACTTCAGGCTTTTCCACGCATGCTCCGGCATCGAGAAATCAAACCCCGGCAGCACCAGCGCGCCTTGGGGAAGCCGTGCAACCGCCTGCATGAACAGCCCCGTGGCCCCGCGCGAGCCGGTCGAACCCGCCACGATGATCGGATCTGTCGGCCCTGCTTCCGCCCAATCCGCGATGATCTGCTCGACCACACGGCGCTGGCGGGCTTCGGCATCGGGGGTTGCGTCAGCCTCGAAATAGCGGGCAACAATGCGAATGAAATTAAGGCTCAACCGCCAGTGTTGCGCATGGGTATCGGCAATCTCCAGCGCCTCGAGATCGTCGGGCGTCACGCCCTCGCTCTGCATCTCGGCCATCAGCGTGGCCAGACTGTCAGCCAGCCCGAAGATCCCGTGCCCCGCCTCGAACCCCGGCAAACGGTCGACCAGCCCCGCGACCAGCTGCGCCAGCTCGAGCCGCCGCCGGAGCGCGGGCTCGGCGGGGGGCAGCCCGCGCATGGGCGCCCGCCCGAGATCGGTCACCAGTTTCAGCTGCGGCAGAAACCGCGCTCCATGTCGGTCGAATTCCTCACGCACACGGCGTAGCATCCGCCCCGAGTTCAGATAGAGCCGCACCCGCGCCATGGCCTCGGGCGGCTGGTCCTGCATCCGCGCGATCAGACCTGCCACCAGCTCGCGGGGAAAATCCACGCCGCAAGGCAGCGCATAGATGCCGCGCTCAATCATCGGCCAGCTCCAGCAGCGCCTCGGCCAGCGGAATGCTTTCGGGACGCCCGACATCACACCAGCCGCCCGAATGGACGAGACCGTACACCCGCCCCTGTGCCAGCATCCTGTCCCAGAGCAGGTTCAGCGAAAACGCGGCTTCAGGAATTTCCGAAAGTTCTGACGGATCGATAAGCTGCGCACCAGTATAGACAAATCCGGGACCACGCGTCAGGCGCCCCTCCGTCAAGGTAAAATCGCCCGCGCCTTTATGACCCGTCGCCCGTTCCGGCGGCACCAGCATCAGCAGCGCTGACATCTTCTTCGGGTCCCATGCTGTGCGCAGGGCCGCGAGCGGATTCGGGCCTGTCCAGATGGCATCGGTATTGAGCGTAAACACAGGCCCCTGCCCCAGAAGCGGAAGCGCCTTGCGCAGCCCGCCACCGGTTTCCAGAATCTCGTCCGTCTCGTCGGAAATCATCACATCGGACCCTGCCAGATGCCGGACGATCTGATCGCCGCGATAATGGATATTGGCGACGCTCCGTCCGATCCCGGCCTCCACGACCAGATCGAGCGCATGATCAATGAGCGGACGCCCCGCCACCTCAACGAGCGGCTTCGGACAATCCGCGGTCAGCGCCCCCATCCGCGTGCCGAAACCGGCGGCAAACAACATCAGGCTATCGGGCGTGTCGCACATTGTCGGCGTATCTCCTCGATCAGGGGGACATCGGGGCGCGGCATAGCTGCCATGACCGTTGCGCGCAATTGCGCGAGGGCGGGGTGGGCCAGATTGTGATCGAGATGTCCCCAGACGCGCGGCATGAACTCGAGATAGCGCGGCTTGCCCATTGCCACGCACAGGCGCACGAAAATTCCCAGAATGCGCAACGCACGCTGCGCCCCGAGACAGGCGTAAATGGCGGAAAAAATTGCGTTATCCTGCCCCGTCATGGCGCAATAGCGCGCGATCTGGGCTGTTTCAGTCTGGCGCGAGACATCGCGCCGTGCATCCTGCAGGGCCGAGACGAGATCATAGGCGGGATGGGCCAGGACCGCGTCCTGATAATCCAGAAGTCCGAGCCGGGCGACGCCCTGCCGCGCGGGCAGAAGGAGCGCGTTCTCGGCGTGGAAATCCCGGAGCGACACAACACGCTGACCGTCATCCAGCGCCTCGAACGCGCGGGCAATGTCCCCCGAGAGATCCGCCGCCGCCGTCATCGGATACCAGTCCTCGGTCAGCTTCGTCAGCGCGGCAAGCCCGCGGCCATCCAGTTCCGTCAGACCCGCGGGCGGTGTCACCGCACGCAGGGCAACCAGCACATCGGTGATCAGACCGTAAAGCTCGTCCTCGCGGGCGGGGTCGGCGCCAATGAGCCGCGCCACAAGGTCATCCCCCAGATCCTCGAGCAGCAGCAACCCCTGCTCTGGCGCGCGGGCATAGATCTGCGGGACCGAAAACCCCTGCGCCGCCAGCCAGTCGGTCATGCGGAGGAACCGTTGCAACTCGTCTCCCGGCTGGGTGATCATGAGGACGGCGGGGCGCTCTCCCCCGACCCGCTCGTAGCGACGGGCAGAAGCATCGCCGGCAAGCGGCTCGCGCTGCGCACCGCCCCAGCCTGCCTGCGCGAGGAAGCGCTCGATGTCCATCACAGCCCCTCCAGCATATCCGGCAGACGCCGCGCCCATGTCTCGTCGCCGCTGAAGACCACCTGCCGTGCCGCACCATCTTCTGTCAGCGAGAAGGCAAGGTGCAGCGCGGCATGGGGGACCAGATCTCCCAGACGATCGGGCCATTCAACCAGACAGATCGCGTCATGGAAGGCCTCCTCGAGCCCGAGCTCCAGAACGTCATCGGGATGGGAAAGGCGATAGAGATCGCTATGCCAGATCTCGGGCTCGGCCTCATAGACCTGCACGAGAGTAAAGGTCGGCGAGGGCACATCCTCGAACATGCCGAGCCTTTCGAGCCGATACTGGATCAACGCCCGAGAAAAATGGGTTTTCCCTGCCCCGATCTGGCCGTCGAGCAACAGAACATCGCCCGCTTTCAGGAAGGGGGCGATGACGCGGCCAAGTCTGGCGGTGGCATCGGGATCGGCGAGAGGCAGGGTCAGGATAGGAGCGGTCATAGCGCCCGTTCTATCCTGACCGTTCGTCCATGCAAAGGCGCTATTGCGCTGCGAGTTTGCGAAGCGGCTCTACCTCGGCCAGCAGTTCCTTTTCGGCAAAGCTCGCCATAAGGGCTCCGCCCGCCAGTGGCACGAAACGGCAGGCAATTACCCGCCCGTCGCGCAGGGTCACATCCCCCGCCAGCGGCTCGCGCTCGGCCATCGCTCCCAAACGCAGGCGCGCGCGGCTCCAGACCTCGGTCGGCACACAGGCCTCGGCCCATGCGCGCAACGAATCATGCAGACACATCCCTGCCGATTGCGCGGGCCAAAGACGATGATAGGCTGCATTGGCCGAACTCAGCTCGCCCGACGGCAGGAAAACGGCAACGGCTTCCGCGATATTGTCCAGCACCGCGCGATCCATCTCGCGTTCGGTATGAAACTTGCGCGTCAACGTCATCTCGGAGGTGATATCCTCGAAAAGGAAAGCGATCGCCCCGTCGGGATGCGGACGCCCTGTCACGCGATAGGTCTGACCATTGGGCAGGTTCCACGTCTCGGAATGATAACCGGCTGCCGCCTGTTTCTCGAGCGTGGTCATCTGCTCGCGCCAGCTTCGGTAATCCTTCGGTTCGGCCATCATTCGGGTCTCGCGCAGGCGGTCGAGGAAGGCATAGAGCGAGGGACGTTTCGAGAGGAAATCCACCCCGAGGGCGGTCAGATCACTGAGCGCGGGGTTGAAGAGCTGCAACTGGCGCTGACGGTTGAAGATGGCCAGCCCGATCGGCAGATCGGCAAAGGTCTTGGTCAGCGTCTGGACGAAATCGCGCAGTGCTTTTTCAGCATAAACCGTGGCATCCGCCGATTGCGCGAAATGCACCCAGTTGTCCCCCAGATGATAGCTGTAGCAATCAAACCATGTATCGATCCCGTCCTCGTCCTGGAGCATCACGCGGCGCGGCGCATATTCGGTCTGTTCCTGTTCGAGTTTGAACAGCTGCGGGAGTGGCCAGCTGAGCGTGACCTCTTCCTCCGCCAGAGACCCGGCGCGCAGCAGATAGGCTCGGTTGGCCCAGATCGTCTCGCCGGCTGCGCTTTCCTGCCAAACCAGAGAGGGCGACAGATCGAGCGCATGGCGCAGGTTCTCGAGTTCGTCCTCGAGCGCGCGCTGCGACAGCCCGTCCACCAGAAGCCCTTGGCCCTCGGCTTCCGGATCAACCAATGTGATCCGCGTCAAGCCGTTCACATCCTCGGCAATGAGCCGCAGCGGCGCCCCGCCATTCGGACCCGGAAAGCCGGAGACCTCGATCCGCCCGATCTCGGCAATACCCGCGAGCCGGTCACGCACCGATTCGAAGCGCGGCGTCAGGAAGGCGATGAGGCGTCCCCAGTCACTCGAGGCCAGAGGGGAGGCTTCCAGAAGTGTCCGTGCCGGGGCGGTCGCATCGACAAGCTCCTCGTCATCGAAGAGCAGGACCGTCTGCTCGATCATCGGCTGGAGGGACCGCGCGTCCTTCTTGCGCTGTCCGGCCTGCAGGCGTGTAAGCAGCAAGATCGCCACCGACGCCGAAACGGCAGATGCGATCGCAACCAACCCAGTGATGACCAAAATTTCCAACATTTCCCAGCCTCACGCCATAAACCGAGACCAAGAATGCAACACAATGGTTAATGCGTAGTTAAGCTTAATAAAACGTTTCGCATCAGCTCTCTATGGGAACATTCTCGCCAAGGGCCTCGCGCTCGGGCGCCAGAAGACGCTCGAGCGGCCATGCTAGCTCCACGATCGCGCCGGAGCGTTCGGGCTTGCGATTGGCCGCGACAAAAGGCGTGGTCCCGTTACGGAAGGTGATCCGTGCGCCCGTCCGTTCGAGCAGGGTCTTGGCAATGAACAGCCCCAGCCCCATCCCCTCATATTCTTTGCGGCTATTCGAGCTGCGCCCGTGCAGGAAAGGATCACCGATCCGGCCGATCACATCCGGCGCATAACCGCGCCCGTCATCACAGACCCGCACAACAATGGTCGAGCCACTCCAGAGCGCATCGACCCAGACCCGACCGTCAGCGAAATCCACCGCATTCTGCACCAGATTACGCAGCGCATGGATCAACTCGGGATAGCGATAGATCGCCGGTTGCTTATCACTGCCATCGCCAATCGGTTCTGTCGTAAAGATAATTTCCTTACCGCGATCCATGTGTGGCTCGGCCGCCTCACGCAGAACCGAGATCAGCGGCGCGGTGCGCAGATGCAGATCGTCCTTCCCCGCCCGCCCCATCGAGCGCAGGATATCGCGGCAACGGTCGGCCTGTTCGCGGATCAGGAGCGCATCCGCGCGCAGATCCTCGTCATCGGCCAGTTCGTCGGCAAGCTCGCTCGAGACCAGCTTGATCGTGGCAAGCGGCGTGCCCAGCTCATGCGCGGCAGCCGCCACCACTCCCCCCAGGTCGGTCAGCTTCTGTTCGCGCGACAGAGCCAGCTGCGCGGCCAGAAGGGCCTCGGCCATCACGCGGCTGTCATGCGATATACGCTGCGCATAGGCACCAAGGAACACCACCCCGATCACGATTGCCGTCCAGTATCCGAACTCGAACAGTTCGGGCAGCTGGATCACCTCGCCACCGGTCGATACCAGCGGAATATAGAGCCCCGCCACCAGCGTCGTCAGCACCAGCGTCACCGCCCCGATCAGCATCGTGGCCCGCCATTCAAGTGTGGTCGCCGCAATCGTGGTAGGGACAAGGATCAGCAGCGCGAAAGGATTGTTCAGCCCGCCGGTCAGCAGCAACAGCACCGCGAGCTGCGCCGTGTCAAACAGCAGGAGCGTCAGAACCGCCCCCTGCGACAACCTGCGGCTTTCCGGCGTCAGGAACAGCGCCAGCAGATTGACCAGCACCGATGTCCCGACCGTCGCCAGGCACCAGACAAGGTTGAGCCCGATTCCGAGCAGGAACCACGCCACCAGAATGGCCATCAGCTGCCCGATAACCGCAGTCCAACGCAGGAATGTCAGCGTGCGCAGCCGCACCCATTCATGGGAGGTGGGCCGATTGGCAGGGAGCGTCAGATCTGGAGCAACCATGCGGCTTTCCTTCCGTTAAGTCAAAATACAGCAAGGACAATCTACGAGCTTCAAAGAGGATGCCGTTGCTGGTAACAGTTACGCAAAATCCTCTTACCACCGTGACTTCAACTTGTCTGTCGTCGATACGGGAGAAAAGCGATGCCTCTCCAGACCAAACATTACGCTATCGCGGGCGCCATAATCGTTCTGGCAGGGCTCGTGACAGGCTGGGCGATCACACAAAGCGGCCCGAAAGATGTCTTTGCCGAATGCCGCGCTGCGGGTAGCGGGACCCGTGCGGATTTGGGGGGAGCCTTCACGCTGACTTCGGAAACCGGCGAGACCGTAACGGATAGGGATATCTTCACCAGGCCGACCATTCTCTATTTCGGCTACACCTATTGCCCCGACGTATGCCCGCTCGACACGATGCGGAATGCGCAGGCCACCGAGATCCTTGACGAGCGCGGCTACGATGTCCAGCCGGTCTTCGTGTCGGTGGATAGCGCCCGCGATACGCCCGAGAGCCTTACCGCCTTTACCGATGTCATGAGCCCGAAGATGATCGGCCTGACAGGCACCCCCGAACAGATCAAACAAGTCGCGAAAGCCTATCGCGTGTTGTTCTCGGTTCAGGACCCGAACGACCCCTACACCCTGATCAGCCATTCGACGCAGAGCTACCTCATCCTGCCGGATCTCGGCTATGTGGACTATTTCGACCGCGACGCCACGCCCGACGAGATGGCAGACCGTATCGGCTGCTATCTGGATCACGCAAAAAACAGTTGACCCCAGGCGCTTTCGTCCCTGCAGCATTTGACCCCGTCCACATCGCTGCGTAAAAGACGACAAGCGTTGTAACTGTCCGGATTGTCCAATGGTTGAAGATCTCTCTGCCGAAATCGGCTCCGACCGGAGCCTGTTGCTGGTCGATGACGATCAGGCCTTTCTGACGCGCCTTGCGCGTGCAATGGAGAAGCGTGGCTTCGAAGTGCGCGTGGCAGCCTCTGTGGCCGAGGGCAAAAACCTCGTGGCACAATCCGCCCCAGCCTATGCGGTCATCGATCTGCGGCTAGAGGATGGCAACGGGCTCGATGTCGTCGAAGCCCTGCGTGAAGCCCGCGAGGATGCGCGGATCGTGGTTCTGACCGGATATGGCGCAATCGCGACCGCGGTGGCCGCAGTGAAGATGGGCGCAACCGATTATCTATCGAAGCCGGCAGATGCGACCGATATCACCAACGCGCTTCTCGCCCGCGAAGATACACAACCCGCGCCTCCGGAAAACCCGATGAGCGCGGATCGTGTGCGGTGGGAACATATCCAGCGTGTCTACGAGCTTTGCGACCGCAATGTTTCTGAGACCGCGCGGCGTCTGCATATGCATCGCCGCACGCTACAACGCATTCTGGCAAAGCGCAGCCCGAAATAAGCCCTCAGCCCGCGCGCGCCTGAGGCTCGGCAGACCAGCCCGCCTGCTCCTGCGCGAGATTTCGGCGGAACACCGACATCGTCTGCTCAAGGCGCCCTGCCATTTCGTTCAGAGCATTATGGGCTGCCGTGGTCTCTTCGAGCATGGCCACGTTCTGCTGGGTCGTCCGGTCGAGCTGCTCGACCGAGCTGTTCACCTCGTTCACCGAGCGTGACTGTTCGGTTGCAGCCTCGGCCAGTTCGCGGATCTGGGTCGCGATCTGGCTGACATGGCGGATGATCCGATCCAACTCGGAAACGGTCCGGTTCACGAGCTCGGCACCGGTTTTCACCTGACGGCCGGAAGCCTCGATCAGCTTGCTGATTTCCTGCGCCGACGAAGAGGAACGCTGCGCCAGCTCCCGCACTTCCGATGCAACGACGGCAAAGCCGCGCCCTGCATCACCCGCCCGCGCCGCCTCGACACCGGCATTGAGCGCCAGAAGATTGGTCTGGAAGGCGATATCGTCGATCACAGACGAGATACGGGCGATCTGGTTCGAGCTTTCCTCAATTGCCGCCATCGCCTCGATCGACTCCGCGACGACGGTCGAGCTTTCACCTGCGGCCTGTCGGGCCTTCTCGGCGGAAGTCGAGGTATCGCGGCTGACCATCGCGGCCTGCTCGATAGACACCGTCAGCTGGTTGATGGCCGCGGCCGCATCACCCAGCGCGCTCGCCTGACGTTCGGACCGCGAGGACAGGTTATCGGCTGCTGCAGTGATCTCGGAAATCTGCGCGCGGATATCGGCAGAGCATTCGAAAGCGGTCGTCACGGTCCGCGCAAGCTGTTCGACCGACACATTGAAATTCTGGGCAAGGTCGGCGTAATTGGGATCGTCAGGCATCGTCATGCGCACCGAGAGATCCCCGTTTGCCAAACGTTCCAGCGCCGATTTCAGCGCCACAACGAAGGCTTCCTGCTTTTTCTGGCGCTCTTCGCGCTCGGCCGTCTGTTTCCGCTCGGCTTCCATGACCGCCATATCGGCTGCGTGTTTCTCTTCGGCCTGACGGGCCGCTAGCTCACCGGATTGCTTCGCCTCTGCTGCTGCTGCCTCTGCGATCTTCCGGTGCTCATTCGCCTCCTGTGACATCTGCTCGGCCTTTTCACGGGCGGCAGAGGATTCGGCGGTCAGCACCTCCAGCTGGGCCATGCGCTCCATCGCATCGCGGAAGAGCTTCTGGCGGCGGCGTACGACCTCGATCAGCACACCAGCTTCCAGCGAGAAGAGCCCGCCATGCAGAAGTATCCGCTCCATATTCTCGTAAACATCCGTGCTGGGATAGACGAGCACCGGATAGGCAAGGCCGAGCCCAGCCTGGTGGATCACAGTACTGACCGCAATCACAGTCAACGCCCGCACATCGACAAGGGCGGTAGCCATCGCACACATGACGAAGAATGCCATATGGGTATCGATGATCCACTGATGTCCGGCAAAGGCAGCGGTAAAAGAGAAACACTGGCCGATCATCCCCTGCGCGAGAATCGAACGACCCTTCTTGGTGTCGCCCAGACGCCAGCCCCAGACCGCCAGCGCCGCGAAGCCTATCGCGGAGATGGATGCGATCCAGAAGGCCGTGCCAATGATCCATGCCACGATGGAAATCCCTGCCGCCGAAGCGACCATGCCGATTGCGAGATATTTGATCGCAGCTTCGCGGCCAGCAAAGGGCTGATCACTATCATCATGAAAAAACGCCAGAATACTATTCATCCGCATATCCATTCCACCTTTTCGGCGTCCAAGAGGAACCAAGCACCGGCCTTTTCCAATTGCTCGGCCTGCGCCATATTATCGATAGAAACCAATTGCCCGAACGGAGCGCGTGTCGGACCGATCAGCTGCGCCCCCGCATCCTCTGCCACGACACTTGCATCGCTCCATGGCGGCACAATCATCACCACTAGCCCCACCCGTTCCGGAACGGAGCCTGACAGATGGGCCAAAGGCGCAACCAACATGGAAAAAAACAGAATCGCTACCTCAAGCCTCATCCCAACCTCACACACTGAGCACTGGAACTGTCTAAGGTTGAATCTTTAAATCGCGATTAAATTATATCGGAAGCGCTGTGGTGTTCTGGACTTCGTGCAACGAGAAGCTCGATTGAAGCTGCGCCACGCCAGGAAGCGAGGCCAGACGCGCGCGATGCAGCAGCGCGAAATCGTCAGTATCCTGCGCTACGACCTTCAAAAGGAAATCCGCTTTGCCCGCCATCAGATGGCATTCCAGAACCTCGGGGACCTTGCGCACCTCGCTCTCGAACGCGCGCAGCACCTCGTCTTTCTGGCTCGAGAGGGTAATCTCGACGAAGACCGTAGTGTTCCGACCAAGCCTGCGGCGGTCGAGAAGCGCGACATAATCGCGGATATAGCCCTCTTCCTCGAGCCGCTGCACACGCCGATGACAGGCGGAGGCCGACAGATTGACCCGCTCGCTCAGATCGGCGTTCGAGATGCGGCCCTGCTGCTGCAGGACCATCAGTATCCGGCGATCCGTCGCATCGAGTGACATATGGTTTCCTTCGACCCAAACTCGTCCGGGCCGAAGAATCTTCTAATTTCAGAGTTTATTCAAGAAAGCATCACCGCAAAAAACGGCAATAATTACTCTTTTTTCAGCGCATCGCGGATATCGATCAGAACATCCAGCTGACTCGGGCCGGTTTTCACCTCCGGCGCAACCTCCTGCGGCTTCTCGGCGGCCTTGCGGATGCGGTTCACCATACGCACCAGCAAGAAGACGATGAAAGCAATGATGAGGAAATTGATCACGGAGGTCAGGAAGGCCCCATAGGCAAAGATCGCCGCCCCCGCATCACGCGCGCTCTGCAAGCTCGATCCGGCCGGCACATCGCCCGAAAGAACGACATACATATTGCTGAAATCCAGCCCGCCGATGATGAGGCCGATAATCGGATTGAGCAGATCCGACACGATCGATTTGACAATCGCGGTGAAGGCCGCGCCGACGATGATCCCCACCGCCATGTCCATCACATTACCCTTGGCAATGAAGTCCTTAAATTCTTGCAGCATCCGTATTCCCTCATTCTCCGGACTCTATATCCGCCTATAGTTAGCGATACATATATCCAAAGCAACGAAGCCTTCCAGCCTACCGGCGCGCAAAGCTCATCGGCAGCGAAAAACTCAGGCTGGAGGCGCCAAGCCCGCGGGGAGCGGCCGGAAACTGCCCTGCCCGCTGCACTGCGGTCACAGCCGCCTGATCGATTGCGGCATTGCCCGAGGACCGTGCGAGCGACACCGAGACCAACTGGCCCGCGGCCGACACCGTCAAGCGCACGACAGCCTGTCCCTGCGCGCCACGCGCCGCAGACGGATACCGCTTACGCCGTTCGATCCGCTGGCGGATCTGCGCGCCCCAACGGCCACGAAGATTGTCGGCCTGCGCCTTGGAGAGGGTAGCAGCCTTGGCCTGTCCGTTCTCGCCCGCCGCACCACGATTGCCGCTGCCCGAGGCCGCCTGTGCCGCCTGTGCGGCACTTGTCCGGTCCGACTTGCGTGCGGGCTCCGGTTTGGCCTGACGCTTGGGTGCTGGCCTCTCGGGACGCGCCATCGGGCGCTCCGTGGCCTCCGGCGCAAGGGCAGAGCGCTCCGGCTCCGGCGGAACCTCGGGTTCCGCCTTCTCGACCTCGGGGATCGGCGGCGCGTCGGTCAACATGGGCAGATCGGATGGCGGCAGCTCGATCTTGGGCGGCTGGATGACCGGCGGCTCGGAAGACAGCTGCATCACCGGCTCCGGCACCTGCGGATTTTCCCATTGCTCTACCATAGCGGCGACCTGCGCATCGGCTGCCTCGAGGCTGACCATCGCATCGCCCGCAGCACCTGCCGACATCGAGCCCTCGTCCCGCGAGACAAGCCCGAAGGCCAGCACATGCAGCGCCGCCGCGACAATAGCAAAGCTGCCCAGTTCGAAGATCCGCATCGTGGTCATCGGGCGTCTCCCCGCGATGTCACCAGTTCGACCTGAGCGAATCCGGCCTTGCCCAGAACCGGCAATAGCGCGGCCAGACGGGTGGCCCCGGCACTCTGATCTCCGCGCAATAGCAGATGCGCCGGTTGCGCCGAACAATCCGACTGCGCACAATACGCCTCGCGCGCCGCAACGAGCGCGTCGAGCAGCGGTGTAACATCATCCTTTGCGGCAAGGGTCAGCTCGCGAAAACCCAGCTGCCCGTCCGCGCCTAGATAAACGCTGAACTCGCCTTCCGCCTCGGAGGCTGCCTCCGAGACCGGCGGCTCGGTCGGGAAAGGTTCGGGCGGCGCCAATTTTGCCGAGATCAGGAAAAAGATCAGCAGCAGGAACACCACGTTGATCATCGGCAAGAGCGAGGCATTGCCCTTCTGCCGTTTGGGCGGCGCAAATTGCATGGGCCTCACTCCACCAGAATCAAGCGACTGAACCCAGCGGCGGTCAGCCGGTCCATCACCGAAACCAGATCCTGCAGATCCGCCTCCTTGGCGCGCAGGATCACCGGATCGGCACGGGTCTCGGTCAGCCGGTCCAGCTCGGCCAGCAGATCATCGAAACTCCGCGAGACACCGTTCAGCTTGACCACACCCTCGGGGCCGATATCGACCAGCCGCGGCGCGCCTGTCCATTCCGAGGCTGCCCCGCTGGCAGAGGCCAGCGGCAGACTGACATCCTGACTGAAACGCGATGCCAGCATGAAGAAAACAAGAAGCAGAAAGACCACATCGATCATTGGGGTCAGATCCGGCTTGCGGCGCGGACGGTCGGGCGCGAAATTGAACATCGGGTCTCACTCCGCCGCAAGCGCGCGGATCGTTTCTGGCGTTGCCTCGCGGGACACAAAAACCTGTGTCGCGGTGTCTTCCATATCCTCGCGTAGCCGGTCGGTGATGCTCTCAAACCAGGTCAGCGCGACCTGCGCCGGAATGGCCACCGCCATACCCGCCGCTGTGGTTAGAAGAGCCTCCCAGATCCCCCCCGCCAGCGTGGACGGATCGGCACGGGCACCCGCCTCCTGCAAGGCCTGAAACGCCGAGATCATCCCCGTCACCGTGCCCAGAAGGCCGATCAGCGGACCGATCGTCGCGGCAAGCTCCAGACCGCGCAGCCCCCCGCGTGCCTTGGCCAGCAGGCCATGTGCCACACGGCCGGTTTCCTCGCGCGCCTCGGTATCGGTGAGATTGGAATGGGCGGCCATCATGGCCGCGCGGGTCAATCGCGCGCGCAGACTGCGGCGTCCGTCAAGGAGGCCTATGGCCGCGTCATGCTGCCCCGCCTTCCATTTGACCAGAGCGGCCCGTGAGTGGCGTCCGCCGGACCACGCCCCGAAGCAGGCGAAGCGATAGAGTTTCCACAAGATCAGCGCCACTGTAAGCACCGACAACAGGGCAATTGCCCAGATCGCGGGACCGCCCATCTGGAGGAAGTCCGTCAGACGGCTTAGGCCGGTCGCTGGATCCACTGTAATCGATTCAGGTTCCATCTCGTCCTCAATATCAGAGTATTTCTATCAGAAATACAAACTGAGCAAGCTTGTCAACGATGGACGGCGCGATTCTTGATAAATTTGGTAAACTATTAGGGCAGCAGCGCATAAAAAAGCCGGAGCAAAGCCCCGGCTGATCGTTCGGAGTTTCAAAAGACCGCTGCGCTGCGACAGCCCCGACGCGACGCAGCGGCCTTTGTTACGCAGCGGCGCGCTGCATATCCGTGTTCTCACGCAGCAATCGGGAGGCTTGCCAGGCCGACCATCCTTCAGGCTGGGTCATGTGGAAATCCTCGAGACAGGGATCGGGCAGTGGCGCCCCTGCAAAACGGGCCCGCGCTTCCTCGCGCGCCTGCCGGATGATCTCCTCGGCGCGGCGCGACATCGCACCTTCCACCAGATCATGCAGCAACTGACGCAGGTCGGGCTTATCATCGGGACGGGTTTCGTCAATCAGCCCCATCACGCGCTGCAGACGCTGGCGCGCGGTTTCCAGACGATCGATCGCGCGATCACGCTGATCGGCACGGAATGCCAGCTCCAGCGGCAGGCTCTCCCGATAGCTGGCCAGTTCGGCCCAGAGCGCGTCTGCGGCAGCCTCGAGCGACGGATCAATGATATTCAGCTTGGCAATCCGCGCCTCGACGCGGGCAATCCCTTCGCGGATACGGGCAACGCGGCCATGCAGCTGCACCTCGGCCGCCTCGGAGGTGGCGATATCGCGCGCGGCGCGACCGATCTCGATCAGCCCCATCGCCACAGCCACAACCTGATGGTCAACGACAACACGACGCGCTGTCACACCCGCCAGAATCCAGTCCTGTTCTTGATGCATAATCCACCTCGCTTTCTGCGTTGTTCCAAACATCGCAGAGCAAGGTGAACAAGAGGTGAACGAGCTTACTCCGGCTTACGGAGAATTTTCGTCAAAGGCTCGAACATCTCGGCATTGGTCGCCACGACCGAACCGCTCGCAAAGATCTCCTGATCCTCGCGCACGGCAGACACGAACCCGCCGGCTTCCTTGACGATCACCAGACCGGCCGCCATGTCCCACGCCTTCAGCTCGCGCTCCCAATAACCGTCGTAGCGGCCCGCGGCCACATAGGCCAGATCCAGCGAAGCCGCCCCCCAGCGGCGTACACCGGCACAGGCGGGCATCAGGCGCGCCAGATCGCGCAGCGTCGCGGGCAGCGTGTTCTTGGCGCCGAAGGGCACACCGGTTGCAAAGACCGCATCGGTCATCGAGCGACGGCCCGACACCCGCAGGCGGGTATCGTTCATGAAGGCACCAAAGCCCTTCTCGGCAAAGAACATTTCGTCCTTGGCAGCATCGAAGATCACACCGGCAACGACTTCACCCTTATGCTCGAGAGCAATCGAAACGGCCCAATGCGGCATGCCGTGCAGGAAGTTGGTGGTGCCATCCAGCGGGTCGACGATCCAGCGGCGGGTCGGGTCCTTGCCCTCTTCCTCACCGGTTTCCTCACCCAGCCAGCCATAGGTGGGGCGCGCATTCAGCAGCTCTTCCTTGATGAGCTTCTCGGCCTCGCGGTCGGCGCGCGACACGAAATCCCCTGGACCTTTGGAGGAGACCTGCAGGTTCTCGACTTCGCGGAAGTCCTTCACCAGCGACCGGCCTGCCTTACGGGCGGCTTTGATCATGAGGTTAAGATTTGCGCTGCCTTGCATGGGAGATCTCCTTGGGGGGTTCGAAGCGACCGCTTATACCGTCGGGGAGGCGATTCCAAGCCTTATATACGCCTCTATAATAGGCTTTCGGCCTTATTGGGCGGGTTTCGCCAGCGCGAGGGCGTCCTGCCCCTGCAACTTCACCGGTTCGGTCCGCGCCAGCTCGAGAAAATGCGCCATATAGGGTCGGGTCGCATTCTCCGTCCGCGTCGCGGCATAAAGGCGTTTCTGCAGGCCGGTCTTCGTCACCTGTTTCGTTATGTAATCAGGCCGATACCGCACATCCCGCAGCACCCAGTCGGGCAGCACGGCCACCCCGCGCCCGGCCGCCACCAGCATCAGGATCACCGCCGTCAGCTCTACCTGCCGATGGGTCCGCGGCTCGATCCGCGCAGGCGTCAGCAGCCCCGAGAAGATATCGGAGCGCGCGCGGTCGACCGGATAGGTGATCAGTGTCTGGTCCAGAAAATCCTCGGCCTCGATGAAGGGCTTAGCCGCCAGAGGGCTGCTGGAGGAGGCGATAAAGGTGGGCGCATAGTCGAACAGCGGGTTGAACACCACGCCATCCAGCTCCTCGGGATCGGAGGAGATCACCAGATCCACTTCCTCGTTCTGGAGCGCCGGCAACGCGCGGAAAGCCAGACCGGGGCGGATGTCGATATCCACCTCGGGCCAAGCGCGGCGGAACTGCTCGAGCACCGGAAAGAGCCAGTCGTAGCAGGCATGGCATTCGATGGCGATATGCAGCCGACCTGCCCGCCCTTGCCTGAGCGCGGTGAACTCGTCCTCGATCGCGCGAATCTCGGGAAGGATACGTTCGGCCAGACGCAAGAGCTTTTGCCCCGCGGCCGATAACCGCATGGGCCGCGAGCGCCGCACAAACAGCTCCATCCCCGCCTGCTCCTCCAAACCCTTGATCTGATGCGACAAAGCACTTTGTGTTATATTCAACGCCTCGGCCGCGCGGGCCAGACCACCCGATTCATGGATCGCACGGATCGTTCGCAGGTGCCGCAATTCAAGGTACATTCGATCTGACTCATGTTATTCTTGAGCAATATGAGTTTGTCTCACATTGAGGAATCTGGCACAAGCGCCGCCAAGCAGTAAGGATACCGCCATGACCACGCCTCGTCTGAGTTTCGAATTTTTCCCCCCGCAAACGCTGGAAGCGTCGTTCCGCCTTTGGGAGACGGTAAAGGTTCTGGCCCCGATGCAGCCGGAATTCGTCTCGGTGACCTATGGTGCTGGTGGCACGACCCGCAAGCTGACCCATGAGGCGGTGACCACCATTGGCAAGAATTACGGGCTGAACGTGGCCGCCCACCTCACCTGCGTCAACGCCACCCGCGCCGAGACGATGGAGATCGTGGATGCCTATGCCGAAGCGGGCGTCAACCAGCTGGTGGCGCTGCGCGGCGATGCCCCCAAAGGCCAGGAGCGCTTCACGCCCCATCCCGAAGGCTTTGCCTCCTCGGTCGAGCTGATCGAGGCGCTGGCCGCCGATGGCCGCTTTACCATCCGGTGTGGCGCCTATCCCGAGCCGCACCCCGATGCCGCCGATGATATGGCCGATGTGCGCTGGCTCAAACGTAAATGCGAGGCCGGTGCGACCTCGGCGCTGACCCAGTTTTTCTTCGAGGCGGAGACCTTCTTCCGCTTCCGCGACCGCTGCGAGAAAGAGGGCGTGAAGGCCACCATCATTCCCGGCATCCTGCCGATCCAGTCGTGGAAGGGCGTGCAGCGCTTCGCGGCCAATTGCGGCGCGAATATCCCCGAGCATCTCGGTCCAGCCTTCGAGAAGGCCATTGCCGAGGACCGCGAGCAGGAGCTGTCGATCGAACTTTGCACCAAGCTGTGTGAAGAGCTGATCGCCGGGGGCGTGGAAGACCTGCATTTCTACACCGTCAACCGCCCCGTTCTGACGGGCCGCGTGTGCCAGAATCTCGGCCTTGCACAGGGGCTTGATCTGGGCGCGGTTGCCTAAGCAGGCCATGCCTGACAAGATACGCGAAACAGGGGCCGCTCGGCCCCTTTTTCATGCCATCTGTATGGAGTCTCCTATGACCGATCCCGCCTATTTTGCCGAAAACGCAGATGATTTCCTGACCCGCGACGAGGTGACCTCGGTCGATGGCGTGACCTATCTGCAAAAGATCATCGACGGCTCCGCACCCCACCCGACCGTCGCCAAGATCATGAATTTCCGCGTGATCGGAGCCGAATATGGCAAGGTCACCTTCCGTGGCTTCCCGCTGCATGAGCAAAGCAACGCGTTCGGGTCCACCCAGGGCGGCTGGTATGGCATGGTGCTCGATAGCTGCATGTCGATGGCGGTGATCTCGGGTCTGAAAAAGGGCCAGTTCCAGTCCACCATCGAATACAAGATCAACCTGATCCGCGCCATCAAACCCGGGACCGAGCTGACCATCACCGGCCTCCTCACCCATATCGGGCGCTCGACAGGCGTTGCCACCGGCGAGATCCGCGGCACCGAGGATGGCAAGCTTTATGGTCAGGGCTCCTGCACCTGCTTCATTCAGGGCGAAGCGCGGGACTGACCCCGCCTATAGCTCGTAATAGACATAGGCCTTGCCGATGATCCGCTGCCAGCGCCCCTCGCGCCATCGGTCATAGAGCGCCTGATCGAACCCTTCGGGACTGTAGAGCCCCGAGCCCATGATCTTGCCGTCCCCGCTCAACAGCCGGTAGCGGATCGTCGGCTGGATATTCAGCTCGGGCACCTCATCGGCCGTCAGGATCCTCAGCCGCCCCTTGGCAATCGCCGCATCAAGGGCCGGATCCTGCTCCAGCGCCACCAGACGCTGCACAAGACGTTCCTTATAGGCGGCCTTGTTCGCAGGCAGAAGAAAGCAAGAGATCTCGACCCGCTCCGCGCCAATGACGGATCTGAGAAGCCGCCCCATACCGGGGCTTTCGCCACAAAGGGCAATCGCTTGCTCGAACCCGATCTGCACCGTCAGCATATCGCGGCCCGGAAGATGCCGCGCGTCGAGCCCTACCGGCGCGACAGCGCCACCACTGGCCAGAAGCCTCAGAACAAGATGGTCAAGGCGGGGCATGCGAGGCATTTGCACAACCATGGGCGTCTCCGTAGGAATCACCCTTACCTTGCGGCAATATGCTGAATGCGAGATTAAATGCCGGCCGCCTTCCGGATGCAAAAAAAAGGGCCTTCCGGCCCCTTCTCGTCACATATTGGGATAGTTCGGGCCATCGCCGCCCTGGGGTGTGGTCCAGTCGATATTCTGGGACGGGTCCTTGATATCGCAGGTCTTGCAATGGACGCAGTTCTGGAAGTTGATCTGGAAGCGCGGGCCGTCCTCGCCGTCCAGCACTTCATAGACACCTGCGGGGCAGTAACGCTGCGCGGGCTCGGCATATTTCGGCAGGTTGACCGAGATCGGCACCGACGCATCGCGCAGCTTCAGGTGGCAGGGCTGGCTTTCCTCGTGGTTGGTGAAGGAGAAGCTCACATTGGTCAGCCGGTCAAACGACAGCTTGCCATCGGGTTTGGGATACTCGATAGGCTGGAAATCCTTGGCCTCGCCCGTGGCTGCCGCATCGGTCTTGCCATGCGCCAGCGTGCCGAAGACCGAGAAGCCGAAGAGCTCGTTGGTCCACATGTCGAACCCGCCCAGCACGGTCGAGGCATACATGCCCCATTTCGCCCACATCGGTTTGACATTGCGCACCTTTTTCAGGTCGCGGCCAATCGCGCCGCCCCGCACCTCGGCCTCATAGGCCACCAGCTCATCGCCCGAACGGCCCGCCTTGATCGCCTTGGCCGCAGCCTCGGCCGCCGCAATCCCCGAGAGCATCGCATTATGGTTGCCCTTGATGCGCGGCACATTGACCATACCCGCCGAACAACCCAAGAGCACGCCGCCCGGGAAGCTCATCTTGGGCAGCGACTGGTAGCCGCCTTCCGAGATCGCCCGCGCGCCGTAAGCCACGCGCTTACCGCCCTCGAGGAGCTTCGCCACCTCGGGGTGATGTTTGAAGCGCTGGAATTCCATATAGGGGAAGACATAAGGGTTCTCGTAGTTCAGATGGACCACGAAACCCACATAGACCTGATTGTTCTCGAGGTGATAGATAAACGAGCCGCCACCCGCATTATTGCCCAGCGGCCAACCCATCGTATGGGTGACAGTGCCTTCGGAATGCTTGGCGGGGTCGATCTCCCAGATCTCCTTCATGCCAAGGCCGAATTTCTGCGGGCAATGGCCTTCGGAGAGGTTATAGCGGTCGATCACGATCTTCGAGAGAGACCCGCGCACGCCCTCGCTGAGGAACACATATTTGCCGCGCAGCTCCATGCCCGGTTCATAGGCAGGCCCCGGCGTGCCATCGGCCTCGCGGCCGAACTCGCCCGCCACGACCCCCGCCACGCGGTCGCCCTCCATGACAAGTTCCGAAGCTGCCATACCGGGGAAGATCTCGACGCCCAGCTCTTCGGCCTGCTCGGCCAGCCAGCGGCAGACATTGCCCATCGATACGATGTAATTGCCCTCGTTCGACATCAGCTTGGGCATCGGCCAATGCGGGATCCTGGTGGCCTTGGTCTCGGTCAGCAGAAGGAAGTTATCTTCCGTCACCGGTGTATTGAGCGGCGCGCCCTTTTCCTTCCAGTCGGGGATCAGCTTCGTCAGCCCCACCGGATCCAGCACAGCGCCCGAGAGAATATGCGCGCCCACCTCGGAGCCCTTCTCCAGCACCACGACCTCCAGCTCGGGATCGATCTGTTTCAGACGGATCGCCGCAGACAGCCCCGACGGGCCGGCTCCAACGATGACAACGTCATATTCCATCGACTCGCGGGTAATCTCGGTCATAAATCAGGGGCTCCCTAGCTGGCCTTGCGCGTGCTTTTTTACTTCGACTAGCCTACCTTCTTGTTCAAGGCAATGCGACCCCATGTCTAGCGCCATGTGTCGATCGCCGGAAATACGAAACCGACATTCCGCCGATCAGGCGCGAAATTTCGCATCTCGCCGTGGCAGGGCCTTGACACTGCGGCGTCATCCCCGATTTACACTTCACGGACCGCCCAAGGAAAAACAAAACGGCAAAGGGCCTTGCTTATGGAAAAGATACCGCTGACCCGCGCGGGGTTTAACCGGCTGGATGCCGAGCTGAAGAAACTGAAATCCGTCGAACGTCCTGCAATCATCCAGGCGATCTCGGAAGCGCGCGAGCTGGGCGACCTCTCGGAAAACGCCGAATACCACTCGGCGCGTGAAAAGCAGAGCTTTATCGAAGGCCGCATCAAGGAGATCGAGAGCATTCTCGGCCTCGCGCAGGTAATCGATCCGAAAACCATGTCGGGATCGGTGAAATTCAGCGCGACCGTGAAGATCGTCGATGTCGATACCGATGAGGAGAAATCCTACCAGATCGTCGGCGAACAGGAAGCCGATCTGGAAAAAGGTCTCCTGAACGTGAAATCGCCCCTCGCGCGCGCCCTGATCGGCAAGGACGAAGGCGATACCGTCGATGTGCGCACCCCCGGTGGCACGCGCAGCTACGAGATTCTCGAGATTCTCTTCGTCTGAGCTTTCGTATCCGATCCTCCTGACCTGACGGAGCCCGCAGATGGCAACCGAAAAACCCGATCCGTTGAACCGCCCGCTCGATCAGACCCCGCCCGTCACGGGCGGCAGCATCGGCCGCGGCGAGATCATTGCGGCTGTTCTGAGCCTGATCTGGCTGGCACTGGTCATCGGGATCTGGGCTCTCGCGCCCGTCGGGTCGGAAACGGACAGCTCGACAGGGGCGCTGGGTCTGGTCTTCGCGCTTGTGGGTATCTTCCTGCCCTTCGCGATGATTTGGATCGCGGCCCTCACCGCGCGTTCGGCCCGCGAGATGCGGGCCGAGGCACAGTCTCTGCGGGCCTCTGTGGACGCGATGCGTCAGGCATGGGTCACCGAGGCCCGTGCCCGCCGTGATGGCGCGCAGGACAAGAAGCTCGACGAACTGCTCCAGAGCACACGCCAGACCGAGGCTACGATCGCCACTCTGATGGCGCGTGGCGAGGGGCAACTGCTCGAGGCCCATGCCGATACCAAGATGGCCCTGATCAGCCCTGCACCCGCCCGTCCGCTCTACGAGGAGCAGCCGACGCTGGAACTTGGCGCGCCTGTCGATCCGGTCGGCACGCCTGTAACGGTGTCCGATTTCGTGCGGGCGCTGAACTTCCCCGATACCGCCGATGACCGCGAGGGCTTCCGTGCGCTGCGCCGCGCACTCGAGGACCGGATGATGGCCAAGCTGATCCGCTCGGCGCAGGATGTCCTGAACCTCATGTCGCAGGACGGCATCTATATGGACGATCTCAAGCCCGACCGTGCGCGCCCCGAACTGTGGCGCCGCTTTGCCAAGGGCGAGCGTGGCCGCGAGGTCGCGGCTCTGGGCGGTGTGCGTGACCGCTCGTCGCTGGCGCTGACCGCCGCACGGATGCGCAACGACACGGTCTTCCGCGATGCGGCGCACCATTTCCTGCGCCAGTTCGACAAGACCTTCGCGGGCTTCGAGCCCAATGCCAGCGATCTGGAGATCTCGGAGCTGTCCGACACCCGTTCGGCCCGCGCCTTCATGCTGTTAGGCCGCGTCACCGGCACCTTCGACTGACCTCAGCCTGATGAGCGGGACGGCCCCGGATCGGGCGCATTGCGCCCGTTATCCCATGGTTTGAGCGGGCGCACCATCATGAACACCGTGCGGTAGAGGAACAGCATCTCCGTCAGCCGGCTCTCCCGCACCCGCACCACATGGAAGCCCAGCCGTTCATAGAGCGCCCGTGCCCGCATGTTTTCCTTGATCACATCAAGCCGCAGCTGGACATAGCCGCGCCTACGGGCCTCGGTGCAGACCGCCTCGAGCAACGCTGTGCCGATCCCGCCCGAGCGCTGGTCGGCGCGCACGGACAGCCCGTCCACCACCATCGCCTTATGTTCCTGATCGCGGGCCAGCACCCACAGGCAGGTCAGCCGCCATGCAGCACCGAACAACCCGTAGATTTCCCGCAGATCTGCATTATCGCCTCCCACGAACGCTCCGTGCGCCGTGCGGAACCCCACGATCCCCAGAAGCTCCTGCGTCTCCTCGTTGATCGCGCAAAACCCGTGCGTGCCATCCATCACCCGTTCGACAAAGGCCAGCGCCCGCGGGTCGGGCCCCAGAACACGGCCCAGCTTGCTGCCGAAGGCCTGCCAGTAGAGCTTCGCCGCCGCCGCACGATGATGATCGGGGATGCCCCGCCGGATACGATAGATCATCGCACGGCCCTCCCCGCGGCAAGCGCCAGATCCTCGGGCGTGTTGATATTGAAGAACGGATCGGGCGGCGCCTCGAATACCACCGCGCGCGCACCCTGCAGAGGCCGCCCCAAACGGCGCTCTCCCGCGCGCAGGGCTTGCGCCACCTCATCGCGCAGGCCCACCGGCCATGCGGCAAAGGTCGGATGCCTGCGCTCTGACGACATGGCCAGCGCCGGTCCCTCCCCCGCAAGGCGCGCGGCAAGATCGTGCGGCAGGAAAGGCGTATCCACCGCCACCGTGACCACACCCTGCGCGCCCTGCGCCTGCGCCCAATCGAGACCGGCCAGTATCCCCGCCAGCGGCCCCTCGTGCAGATGCGCGGGCGGATCGGGCAGAACGGGGCAGCCCTGAGACCAGGGCGCAAACCGCGCACCATCACCATTGGCCGAAATCGCCACGCGCTCGACCTGCGGTGCGAACCGCGCCATCACATGTGCCAGAAGAGGCTGACCGCCCAGCGGAACAAGCGCCTTATCGACACCCCCAAGACGACGTCCTTCGCCCCCCGCGAGGATCAGGCCGAAATACCCCAAATTGCCTCCGATACAATTCTGGGTTTGAGAGCGCCCAGACAGGCTTTATGACATGCCCCCACAGACCCCAACTTACAAGAGTAAAGCATCCCCTTGCGTAAGGCATTTCTGCGTGGCGTGATCAGCACGCTCCCCTTCACCCTCGTGATCGCGCCCTTCGGGCTTCTGTTCGGCGTGGCCGCGACCGAGGCCGGTTTCGATCTGGCACAGGTCATGGGCTTCACCATACTGGTGCTGGCGGGGGCCTCGCAGTTTTCCGCCATCCACCTGATGAGCGAACATGCCTCGGTGGTGCTGGTCATCCTCACCTCGCTTGCGATCAATATGCGCATGGCCATGTATTCGGCGGCGCTTGCCCCCTATCTGGGCCAGGCAAAACGCTGGCAGCACATGCTGGTGGCCTATTTCCTGATCGACCAGACCTTTGCGACCGCAGAAACCGAATACCGCAGTCGCCCGAACCTGAGCATAGGCGAACGGCTGGCCTTCTATGCGGGCTGTAGCATGATCCTGCCGCCCTTGTGGTTTCTGGCCACACTGCTGGGGGCCTTGGTGGGGGCCTCGATCCCGCAGGAATTCGCGCTGGATTTCGCGGTGCCGATCACCTTTCTGGCGATGATCGCGCCCGCGCTGCGGTCGCTGCCACATATCGCGGCGGCGCTGGTCTCGGTGGTGGTTACGCTCCTCTTGGGCTTTCTGCCCGCAGGCACGGGGCTGTTGGTGGCGGCGGTCTGCGCAATGGTCACCGGTGCGCAGGTCGAGCTATTTGTTGGCCGGATCAAGGCACGGAGGCAATCCGCATGAGCCAGTATAGCACCGCCCAGATCTGGATGATCATCGCGATCCTCGGGATCGGCACTTTTGCCCTGCGCTATGTGTTTCTGGGGCTGGCCGCGCGCAAACCCATGCCCGAATGGTTGCTGCGCTATCTGCGCTATACGCCGGTCGCCGTATTGCCCGGAATGGTCGCGCCACTGGTGCTCTGGCCTGCGGCAACCGACGGTCAGATCGAACCCGCGCGCATGCTGGCGGCCCTGCTGACGCTCGCCGCAGGCATCGCTTCGCGCAATGTGCTGATCGCCATTCTGGCAGGGTTCGCGGCGCTCTATCTGGGGCTGTTCGTCCTGTTCTGAACAGGTGCGCACCGCGCAAAGGAAAAGGGCCCCGAGGGGCCCTTTGTCAGTTCGCGGCTTTGCCATCCTGAAGCTCGAAGGCTTTCTCGCGGATTTCGGCGGCGCGCGGATCCGTCTGCTGGATCATCAGGACGCCCGTATTATTCTCGGGATCGTTGTCATGATAGACGCGATAGGTCGCGCCCGGCAGTTCGGAGAAATAGCGCGAGAGCTTCTTGGGCGACCATGTATGGTGGATCGCCCCGAAGCCCGGCACATCCTTCAGCACGGTCGAGATCGCATTGGCGCAATAGGATTTCCGCGCGGCCCCGTATTTCTCGGCATTCGCGCGGATCTGCTGCGCCTGCGCCATGGTGACCGGTACCTTCTGCTCGATCACGTCCCAACGGTCGCGGGCGTGGTAGTCGATATAGAATTTGCGCATCCGCTCGGTGATACCGAAATGCAGGTCGTTCCGCTCGGGCGAATAGGGGTGATACCATGTGCCCGCCGGATCATAGAGAACCCGCTCCGGCCCGTCGATCATAAGGCCCGAATGGCCACCTGCGCCGGTCTCGCGGCTGACCACGGTGTAAAGCGTGACCGAGGGCGGATCGCCCGACACATAATGGGCTTTGGCAACAGCGTCATCCGGCGCCCAATGCGGTTCAGCCGCACAGGCAGCAAGGCCCAGCAACATGCCCAAACAAACAAGTAGTCGGCGCATCAGCCAGACCCCCTTCAATCTTTTGCAATCACTAGGGGCCAACATCCCCTATCCCGCCTTTGTGAAGCATCAAATCCGGCTGGAGACAACAGCAACACAGGCCCGTGACAGATAAAACCGCAAGCTGTTCTGCCAAGGGCACGATCATAAAAACACGGCCTTAGAACACGCGGGCTCACATCTGGCGCAGGGCTCAGAGCAGATGCCAGAGCCACGCGCCATCCGCGCGCGGCTCGCGCCGCACCTCGCCCAGATGCAGCAGATGGTTAAGATGGGCCACCGCCTCCACCATCGCCAGCCCATAGGTGCCCTCGTCGATCTCGCGCTTGAAAAGCGGCGCGAAACACTCGCAGGCGGTCTTCGGGCCAGCGCCCAGATGCGCGCGCAGGCGGTCCAGCGCGCCATCATGGTTCTGGATCATCTGGGCAAGCCGCGTGGGCAGGCCGGTAAAGGGCAGCTTGTGGCCGGGCAGGACCAGCTGCGTCTCGCGCGCCAGAGGCAGGAAGGACTGCGTGGCCGCCATCCATTCGGCGACCGGATCGGCCTCGGGTTCTGTCGCATAGACACCCAGATTGGCCGAGATCGAGGGGAGCAGCTGATCCCCACCGATCACCAGATCGCCGCTCCAGAAGGTCGCATGTTCGGGCGCATGGCCATTGCCCATCCGCACGTTCCACTCCCGCCCCGCCATCTCGATCCGCTCGCCCTCGACCAGCCGCCGGTAGCCCAGAGGCAGCGGCGCCGTGCAATCGGCAAAGTTGAAAGGCCGTTCCTGCAACCGCTTTTCCAGCATATCCGCCCGTATCCCGGCCGCCCGCCAGAAAGCCACGGTCTGTGGATCGGGGCGGTCCTGCACATCGTGCTGGAGCATCCGCGCCATCAGCCATGCGGTGCGCGTGGTCCACAGCTCGGCGCCCCGCCCCTGCAGCCATCCCGCAAGCCCGATATGATCGGGATGGTGATGGGTGACCACGACGCGGCGCACCGGCTTTTCGGCCAGAGGCCCGTCCAGAAGCGCCATCAATGCCTTGCGACAGGCGGGCCGGTCCACCCCCGGATCGACCAGCGTCCAGCTGTCGCCCTCGTCCAGCGCATAGCCATTCACATGGTCGAGCGCCATCGGTAGCGGCAGCCGGAACCAGAAGATGCGGGGCGCCACCTCGCAGAGCGTGCCCGGGGCGGGCGGCTCGGGCCAGGGATAGCGGATGGATCGGGGGGCGGAGAGAGGGCTTGTCATAGCCCCAAATCTGGAAGCGAAAGCGCCCGAAGTCCAGAGCCCGCCCGCATGGCGGCAACCGCGCCCGCAGAGCGCGGCAGCACCCGCCCGATATGCACCGCCGCCAGCGCCCGACGGTCCGGATCGGCCAGCACAGCCTCCAGATGCGCTCCCGCCCCCAGAACCAGCGCAAGGGCCTGCACCATATCTTCCGCGGCCTCGGCCCGTGTGGTCTGGTCCTGCGAGACCAGCCATTCGACCGCCGCGCGCACGGCCTCGGCCGCCTCCCGGACCGGTGCGGCCAGATCGGGATACTGCCGGTGGGCCCGCGCGGCCTGTTCCTGCACCTCCTGTAACAGCTGACAGGCCATCCGCCCCCCGTCGCGCATCTTTCGGCCCACTAGATCCAGCGCCTGAATACCGTTGGTGCCCTCGTAGATGGCCGTCACCCGCACATCGCGCCAGAACTGCGCGGCCCCCGTTTCCTCGATAAAGCCCATACCCCCATGGATCTGGATACCTGCATCCGAAGCGCGTGCGCCGACCTCGGTGCCATAGACCTTCACGACCGGCGTCAGGAACGCCGCGCGCAGGGCCCAATCTCCCGCAGGATCGGCCCCCGCCATATCCAGCGCCACACCGGCCTTCAGCGCCAGCGCCCGCGCCGCGAACAGCTCGGCCCGCGCCTCTCCCAAGAGCCTGCGGATACCGGCAAACTCGATGATCGGGCGGCCCTGCACCCGCTCGGTGGCAAATTGCGCGGCCTTTTGCAGCGCGGCCTCGGCCACGCCGATCCCCTCCACGCCCACCGACAGGCGCGCATTGTTCATCATGGTAAACATCGCGGCGAGCCCGGCATGGGGCTCCCCCACCATCCAGCCCTTGGCCCCCTCGAAGACCATCACACAGGTAGGCGAGCCATGCAGCCCCATCTTGTGCTCGAGGCTTGCCACATGCAGGCTGTTGCGCGCCCCGTCGGGCAGGAGTTTGGGCACCACGAACAGACTGATCCCCTTGGTGCCCGCGGGCGCATCGGGCAACCGCGCCAGCACCAGATGGCTGACATTCTCCACCAGATCGCTATCGCCCCAAGAGATGAAGATCTTCTGCCCCGTCACCGCATAGCTACCGTCGGCATCGGGGATGGCCCGCGTGCGCATATCGGCCAGATCCGATCCGGCCTGCGGCTCGGTCAGGTTCATCGTGCCCGACCAGTCGCCCGAAATCAGCTTGGGCAGATAGAACGCCTGCTGCTCGGCACTGCCATGATGCGACAGCGCCTCGATCTGGCCTTGCGTCAGCATCAGCTTCAGATGCAGCGCCATATTGGCCCCTGTCATCATGTCGTTCACCGCCAACCCCAGCGCCTGCGGCAGGCCCATCCCGCCATAAGCCTCGGGCGCGGCCAGCGCTACCCATCCGCCCTCGGCCAGCGCGGTATAGGCGGCGCGGAAACCGGGCGAGGTCACGACCTTCCCGTTCTCGAGCCGCGCCGGATAAAGATCGCCCGCACGGTTGCAGGGTGCCAAGACCTCATCGGAAATCCTCGCGGCCTCGGTCAGGATCGACCCCGCAAGATCGGGCGAGAGATCGGGGAAGGCCGCGCTGCCATAAAGCTGCGGCAAGGGCGTGAGATGATCGAGGATGAAACGGATATCTCCGGCGGCGGCGCGATAACCCATGATGTCCTGCCATGACCTCCCTCAACCCGACCCGTGGCAGCCGCTTGGCATTTGCGGCAGACAGGCTTATGCACAAGGCTGTAACGGGGACGAGGTTACTGCCTTGCCTCTTTCCAGCAATCACGACGCTACGTCAAACAGATCCGATACCGCCCATGACCGATCTCCTCTCCGCCACCCCCGAAGGCTATACCGAGGCCGCCCGCCTGCTGGGCCGAGGCGAACTGGTGGCCTTTGCCACAGAGACGGTCTACGGGCTGGGCGGCGATGCCCGCAACAGCGAGGCCGTCGCCGCGATCTATACGGCCAAAGGGCGGCCCAAGTTCAACCCGTTGATCGTGCATGTGCATTCGGTCGAGATGGCCGAGCGCTATGTCACCATCCCCGAGGCGGCGCGGCCGCTGATCGCGCGCTACTGGCCGGGACCCCTGACGCTGGTGCTGCCTTTGCGCCCCGATGCAGGGATCTCCGATCTGGTGACCGCTGAGCTCGACACTCTGGCCATCCGCATGCCCGCCCATCCGGTCGCGCGCAAATTACTGCAGGAATATGACGGGCCGCTGGCCGCGCCCTCGGCCAACCCCTCGGGGCGGATCAGCCCCACGACCGCAGCGCATGTGATGGACGGGCTCTCGGGCAGGATCGCGGCGGTGCTGGAGGGCGGGGCCTGCGGGGTGGGCGTCGAATCGACGATCCTCTCGCTCGATCCGCTGGCGCTCCTGCGCCCCGGCGGGCTGGCACTCGAGGAGATCGAGGCCACGCTGGGCCGCGCCCTGCCCACGGGCGGCAATGCCGACAAACCCAATGCGCCGGGCCAGCTGAAATCGCATTATGCACCGGGCGCGGCGGTGCGGCTGAACGCCACCGACCGCCAGTCGGGAGAGATCTGGATCGGTTTCGGATCCCATTGTGCGGGCGCCGATTTCAATCTCTCGGAGGCGGGCGATACGACCGAGGCCGCAACCCGCCTCTTCGGGCTCTTGCGCGAGGCCGATGCGCTGGCGCAGCAAAAAGGCGCCAGCTGCATCGCAGTGGCGCCCGTGCCCGATACAGGGCTGGGTCTGGCGGTCAATGACCGGCTGGATCGGGCCGCAGCGCCCCGCCCATAACACCGCCCCTGAGCCTCCTCAGGCGTGGCCCGCGGTCGCAGAGAGTGTGCGGGGATCAATCCCCATCGTCCCCAGCGCGCGCACCCATTTATTGGCGTAATCTCCCGAGAGCGCCAGCTCGGCATCGCCATCGGCAATCAGCCAGCCATTATCGAGGATCTCCTGTTCCAGCTGGCCCGGCCCCCAACCGGCATAGCCGAGCGCCAGAACCGCGCGATCCGGCCCGTTGCCTGCGGCAATATCCTCGAGAATGTCGCGGGTGGCGGTCATGGCCAGCTCCTCGCCCACCTCCATCACCGGCCCGCCGCCATCCCACTCGGTCGAATGCAGCACGAAGCCACGACCGGTCTCGACCGGCCCGCCAAACAGGATCGGACGTTCGCTGCTGTCATCGGAAGCGGTCATGGTGATCCCCAGCTGCTCCAAGAGATCGGGCAGATCGGGCTTGGGCAGGGGCTTGTTAACGATCAGCCCCATCGCCCCTTCCTCGGAATGGGCGCAGACCATGATCACCGAATGTTCGAACCGCTGATCACCCATACCGGGCATCGCAATCAAAATCTTGCCGCTCAGATCCATCAGGGCCTCCTCATGCGCCGCATTGTCCCGATCTGATGCCGCATTGGCACCAGTCCGCAATGTCTTTCCATCAAACTGGTCCGCAAGAGGTCACTCTTCAAGGTGTCAACGTGGCCAAAAGGCCGCCATTAGCCTTGCTGGCGCGTTTGTGACTTTGCGGAAGCGTCTTCTTGGCGATAAGCGGAACTCATGAGCATCATGACAAGACTTGCATCTTCCGGGCTGGGATTAGGCCTTTTCGCGACCGTTTGTGGTGCGGTTCCTGCCTTCGCGCAGACGACCGAGCTTGCCATGACCCTGCCACCCACCTCCGAGGCCGTGCCACTACCGATGGGGCTGAGCCATGCCGAGGTGCTGGACGGCTGGCAGACAAAGAGCGGCACGCGCATGGCCGCGATCCGCATCACACTGGATGCAGGCTGGAAGACCTACTGGCGCCATCCAGGCGATGCGGGCATCCCGCCGAGCTTCAACTTCAAGGCCTCGAGCAATCTGAAGGATGTGAAAATCTACTGGCCGCGACCGCAGGTATTCATGGAAAGCGGAACGCGCTCAATCGGTTACAAGGACCAGATGATCCTGCCGATCGAGCTGATGCCAGAAGATGCCAGCCAGCCGATCCAGCTGGAGGCCGATCTCGATCTGGGGATCTGCCATGATATCTGCATCCCCGTCTCGCTCGATCTGGCCGCCGATCTGGAGGGCAAAGGCGCGCAGGATGCAGTGATCACACAGGCGCTGGCAGCCCAGCCCAAAAAGGTTCCCAGCACGGCACGCTGCACCATAGCACCGATCCGCGACGGGGTCCGTGTAACGGCACAGCTACCGTCCGATGCCGCTCCCGATCAAGTGGCGCTCTTCGAACTGCCTTCGCAGCCCGTCTGGGTGTCCGATTCGCAAATGTCACATCAGGGGAATACCCTGAGTGCCACGGCAGATCTGGTGCCGCCCAATTCCGAGCCCTTCGATCTGGATCCGAAAGATCTGCGGATCACGGTGCTCGATAAGACCCATGCCTACGAGATGGATGGCTGCGCGCGGATGTAACTAGCGCCTCCGGCGCGTGCGCCATGCGGCCACGGCGAGCGCGCCCAGAATGAAGGGCGCAAAGACCAGCCAGCTCTGCGACACGCTACCATCCCGCGCGATCACCGGTCCGAAGCCGAGCGCCGCCCCCAGAACGATCAGCCCGATACCCCACCAGAGTGCGCCCGCAAGGCGCGGCGCTTTCAGTCCGCGCCGCGTCGAGGCGAGGATCCGGAGGATATCGGCCTGAACCGCCAGCACGGCAGGCACCAAGAGCAGCACGATCACCATCCCGAAGCCAAGCCCGTAGACCAGCGTGATGACCGTCGATTTCAGGAATTGCGCCTCGGCGCTGCCCTCGTAGAGAAGCGGCGCGAGCCCGAGAACGGTGGTCAATGTTGTCAGCAGCACAGGCCGCAGACGGTCGGCCACCGCCTCCACAATCGCAGGGCGCAAACCACGGTGCCGCGCGTAGTCATCCACCGTCGAGATCAGCACGATGGCATCATTGATGATGATCCCCACCATGCCGAGCCCGCCCACCACGGCGAACATCGACATGGGCGTGTCCCAGAGGTAATGCCCCCAGACCGCGCCCACGAGCCCGAAGGGGATGACCGCCATCACCACCAGTGGCCGCGCCCAGCTGGCCAGTATCCATGCCAGAACCACATAGATCCCCAAGAGACACAGGATCAGACCGAGCTTCGCATCATTCATAAAGGCGCGCTCGTCGGCGGCCTGCCCTGTCTGCAGCCAGCCGACCCCCAGCCGCTGCGCGATATCGGGCAGAATGCGGTCCTGCATCTCGGTCATGATCGCATTGGCGCGTTCAGGGTCGTCCTCGGAGATATCCCCCGTCACCTCGATCTGGCGGAGCCCGTCGTCGCGGCGGATGGTGGAAAAGCCCGCCTCGCGCCGCACCGTGACAATATCCGACAAGGGCACCCACTGGCCACCGGGGCTTTGTAGCTGCATCCGGTCGATGAAATCGGCGGTCTTCTCGGCCTCGGGCAGTTCCACGCGGATCGTGGCCGAGCGCACCCCGTCAGGATAGCTCGCGGCTTCGGTGCCGTTCAGGCGGGCGCGCAATTCCTGCCCCAATGTCTCCGTATCAAAACCCAGTGCCTGTCCCTGCGGTGTCAGATCGAGGATCAGATCCTCCTTGTCATAGGCCAGATTATCCTCCAGCGCCGAGACCTCGGGATAGGCCGATAGTGCGGTTTTCAACTCTTCGGCGGCCTGTTTGAGCACCCGTGTCTCGGCGCCCGTAAACTGCACCGCAAGGCTGTCGCCGCCAGGCCCCGCGCGGAAACCACGGAAGGAAAGCTCCTCCAGAGCCGGATTATCGGGCGCCTCCTGCTGCAGGCGGCGGATGAAATCGGCGCTGGAATAGGGGCGCAGATCCTGATCGACCAGCTCGACCGAGATCGAGCCCAGCTGGTCGGTGTCCTTGGTATCGGCCGAGGCCAGAGACCGCCCCGAGGCCCCGCCGAGCTGGCCGATCACATAGGTCACCGGATTGAGCCCGTATTCGGTCTCGTAATCGGCTCCCACCTTTGCCACCAGCGCCTGCAGCTCGCGCATGACGGCATAGCTGTCCTCGCGGGTGGTGCCATTGGCCATGGCAAAGGCCCCCGAAATACTCGACCGTTCGGGCGGCGAGAAGAAGCGCCACTGCACCTGACCGGTTTTCAGCAAAGCCACCTGCACCGCCAGCAGCAGCACCGCAAATGCCAGCACCGGATAGCGCGCATGGAGGATACCGCGCACCAAAGGCCGCATCGCCTTGCGTCGGAACCAGTCCAGCCCGCGATTGGTCAGCCGCGAGGGCGCATCATACCAGCGCGGCTGCCCGATATGCGCCAGCGCGTGAGACATATGGTTGGGCAGGATCAGGAAACATTCGACCAGCGAGGCCGCGAGCACCGCGATCACCGTCAGCGGGATATCCATGATCATATCGCCCATCCGCCCGCCGATCACCACCAGCCCCGCAAAAGCGATGATGGTGGTCAGCGTCGAGGCAAAGACCGGCGCCAGCATCCGGCGCGCGCCCATTTCGGCAGCCACCTCGGGCGGCTCGCCCAGATGGCGGGCGCGGAAATCGGCATGCTCGCCCACCACGATCGCATCATCGACAACAATCCCCAAGGTCAGGATCAGCGCGAAAAGCGACATCATGTTCAGCGTCATACCGCCCAGATACATCACCGCCAGACCGGCGGCGAGCGAGGCGGGAATGCCCATCGCCACCCAGATCGCCGTGCGTGCATTGAGAAACAGGAACAACAGCACCAGCACAAGACCGAGCCCGACCAGACCGTTATCGACCAGCAGATCGAGCCGCGCCACGATCCGCTCGGTCCGGCTGCGCACCAGCTCGATCGTGGTATTGGCGGGCAGATCGGGGCGCATCGCGGCCACGACCTGCTCGACTTTGCCCTGCAGGGCGATCGCATCGCCCTGGGCCGAGCGTGCCACATTGATCGTCATCGCGGGATTGGCGCCCACATAATAGGCCCGCTCGCGCGCCGCGCCCTCCACGCTGATCCGCGCGACATCACCCACCGTCAGCGCCGCGCCATCGGCATCGGTGCGGATCACCAGATCGCGGATCTGGCGGGCCTCGCGGCGCTCCTCGCCCGCGCGCACCCGCGCCGCCCCCGAGGCCACATCGCCCGCCGGCGTGGCATCTGTGGCGGCTCGGATCACCGCGATGATCCGGCTCAGGCTGACATCATGTGCCATCAGCGAGGTCGTGGGCACCTCCACCCTTACCTCGGGCGCGGCAATCCCCGACAGCGTGGTACGGGTCACGCCTTGGGCATAGAGGCGCGCCATCATTTCGTCGGCCAGACGGCCCAGCTGTTCGGGGGCGAGCGGACCGGTAATGATCACATCTGTGACCGTATCGCGCCACACGCTCTGCCGGATCTCGGGGGTCTCGGCGGCCTCGGGGAGATCGCCCGCCAGCTGGATGGCGCTCTGCACGTCATCCATCGCGCGGCCCATATCCCATCCGGGCTCGAATTCCAGCTCGATCTCGGCGCGGCCTTCACGGGCCGTGCTTTCTGTCGCGGCCACCCCTTCGACGCTCAGCAGCGACGGTTCGAGCACCTGAATGATCGCGCGATCCACATCCTCGGCGCCCGCCCCCTCCCAGGCAACCGAAACATCGATCTCGTCGCTGACCGTATCGGGAAAGAACTGCGCCCGCAGTTTGGGGGCGGCCACGATCCCCGCGCAGAGCATCACCACCAGCACGATATTGGCCAGCGTGGCATGGCGGGTGAAAAGCCCGATCAGCCCCATCTCAGCCGCCCCGCTGTTCAAGCCGGTCGATCACGGCAGCGGGCACGCGGTCCTGCTGCAATTGGCTCAACAGGCTCTCGCGCTGGCTGGTGCTAAGGCCCGTATCGCGCTCGGCGGCCTCCATCAGGGCCTGACGGTGATCGGGGGTCAGGTCGATCAGGCTCTGGTCATGGGATGCCTCTGTTAGCGGACGCAGCTTGATCCCCTGCCCCAGAAGCGGGCTGCGCCGCGCCACGACCAGCGTGCCCTGCGGCAGATCCGAGCGCACCAGCACCGTATCGCCCTCGCGACGCAGGATGCGCGCCTGCGCGGCGTAAAGGCGGTTCTCGCCATCCAGCGCCAGCACCTCGCCATTCCCATCCACCGCCTGTGACGGAAGCCGCGCGACATCGGCCAGAAGCGGCTCGCTCAGCGTCACGGTCACAAAATCACCGGGCCGGAAGCCGCGCGTCTCCGCAAGGCGCGCGTAAAGAAGCCGTCCCGCCGTGCCCGCCTCGACACTTGCCCCCGCCCTGAGGAGCTGCGCCGACGATTGCACCTGCGCCTCCGCTGTCTCAAGCCGCACCTGCGCCTCCAGTGGCAGCAAGGCACCGCCCTCATCGGTCAGCCGCAAAAACTGGCTGGTGGACACACGGAACGCGACTTCCAGCGCGCCCGGGTCGATCAGCTCGCCCAGCATCTCGTTGGCCGAGACCAGCCCGCCCTGCACCGCCATCACCCCGCCGAGGATGCCGTCGAAGCCCGCGCGGATCACGGTCTCCGACAATTCGCGCTCGGCCTCGGCCAGATCGATCCGCGCGCGGCTCAGCGTGGTTTTCCCCTGATCGAGCACCGCCTGCGCCTGCGAGAGCGCCGAGCGGCGCGACAGAACGGCCTGATCAGCGGAAGAGGCGGCCAGTTCGGCCTCCTCGGTGACCGCCGCCGAGCCGATCCCGCGTGTGTTCAGATCCTGCTGGCGTTGCAGCGCCTTGAGCCGCAGCGCGGCCTGTGCCTGCGCGGCCTTCAGGTCATCGCCGGCGATCACCAGCGCCCGTCCGGCCTGCGCGAGAGCCGCCTCGGCCTCGGACAGGCTGGCAGCCGCACTGTCGCGCGCGGCCTGCGCCTGCGCCGGATCGAGCCGCACCAGCACATCGCCCTGCCGCACCATTGCCCCATCCTCGAAGACAGGGGACAGCTCCACAACTGTTCCCCCGCTCGAGGCACGCAACTCCAGCCGCCGTGTCGAGCGGATCTCGCCATAGGCGGTCAGTTCGGGGTGAAGATCCTGATACTCAAGCGCCACCACATCGGCGGCATAAATACGTTCCGAGGGTGCTCTTGCGTGCCCGTGCTCCGTTCCGGACGGGCCCATCCGCATCACGGCCACCGCCGTGGCAAGCAGGCCAAGCGTCAGGGCAAACAGGAAAATTCCGCCAAGGCTGCGTGAAAGAAAATGCATCTATGCGCGTATCCGGAACTATCGGGCGAGGTTGGAGCATTGTGCCAGTCTTTGCCGGTGCCGCATAGAAAAACTTGGCCGCCTGCGGCAGGTCTAGCCGTCGAGCCGCGCCCGCAGCGACAGGAGATCGGCCCATGTATCGCGCTTGGCCTCGGGCTGGCGCAGAAGCTGGGCGGGCGAATACATGGCGATCGCGGGCTTGCCAAAAGCCTCGGCCCATTGCCCGCGCAGACGGATAATCCCGCGTTTGCCGATCCCTGCCGAGCAGGCGGCATTTCCCATCAGGACCACAATATCGGGGTCCACCAGCTCGACCATCCGCATCAGGAACGGGCGCATCATCGCGATCTCGGCGGCTTCGGGCTCGCGCTGGCCCGGTGGGCGCCACGGCAGAACCGGCGCGACAAAGAGCGCCGCATTGCGGTCGGGGGCCTCGCGCCCCAGCCCGATGGCGCCAAACATCCGGTCGAGCATCCGCCCCTGCGCCCCCGTGAACGGACGGCCTGCGCGCTCGTCCTCGCGATCGGGCGCGTCGCCGATGACCAGAACACGCGCATTCTCGGGCCCTTCGGCACGCAGCGTGCAGCGCGCGCCCTTGCGTAGCTCGCAGGTCTCGAACGCATCGAGCGCCTCGTGCAGATCGGCCAGACTGCGCGCCTGCCCTGCCGCCTGCGCGGCCAGCCCGACATGATCGACCTGTGGCACGGCCTGAACGCGCACAGGCGCCGCCGGTTTTTCGGCCATAACAGGTGCGGCCTGCACGACCTCCGGCTTGGCCAGCCGGTCGGGCAGCGCGTAGCAATCCACCGCCCCGTCGCCCTGCGCCTCGTCCGCGCCCAGCTCGCATAGCCATTCGAGCGCCGCGAGGGCGGCATCATAGCTCAGATCGGAGGGCGGGAGGTTATGCATGGTCATGACGCGCATCTTAGTCGCGCGGCTCCAGACGGTAAATCCCCTACCTGCCGCACAGCTCCCGACGATATTTTCCTTTTCTTGCAGGCAATCTGGCGGTAGGCAGCTTGGCAAACAGACAGGAAGAACCCGATGACCACGACCGGAAAAATCGCTTTTCAAGGTGAATTGGGGGCCTATTCCCATCAGGCCTGCCATGATGCGCTCCCCGATATGGAGGCCCTTCCCTGCCGGACCTTCGAGGATGCGATCGAGGCCGTCCGCTCGGGCGAGGCCGATCTGGGCATGCTGCCGGTCGAGAACTCCACCTATGGCCGCGTGGCCGATATCCACCAGCTGCTGCCATCCTCGGGGCTGAAGGTGATCGGCGAGGCGTTCGTGCGGGTGCATATCAACCTGCTGGCCCTGCCCGGCACAGAGCTGTCCGAGGTGAAATCGGCGATGTCGCATACCGTCCTTCTGGGGCAGGTCCGCAACTTCCTGAGCGCCCATAACCTGCACCGCATCGTGGGGGCCGATACCGCAGGCTCCGCCAAGATCGTGGCCGAAAAAGGCGACCGCTCGGTTGCGGCACTGGCCTCGGAGCTGGCAGGCGATATCTACGGGCTCGAGGTTCTGGCCCGCCATATCGAGGATGCCTCGAACAATACGACCCGCTTCCTTGTTATGTCGCGCCAGCCCGATTTCTCGCGCCGTTCCGAGCGGATGATGACCAGCTTCATCTTCCGCGTGCGCAATATTCCGGCCGCCCTCTACAAGGCGCTTGGCGGCTTTGCGACCAATGGCGTGAACATGACCAAGCTCGAGAGCTACATGGTGCGCGGCAATTTCACCGCAACCCAGTTCTATGCCGATGTCGAAGGCCACCCCGAGGACCCCAACCTGAAACTGGCGCTCGAGGAGCTGTCCTATTTCACCGATATGATGGAAATCCTCGGCGTCTATCCGGCAGATCCGATCCGTCAGGAAATCTGCGGCTAAGCGGCCGCACGGAGCCCAATGCGGGCAGCTAGGGCCCGTAGATCACGCCTGACCCGATGCCTCGTAGCGGGCCGAGATCTCCTTGGCCTGCTTCGATATGCGGTCGGCGAATTTGCGGTCGAGACTAGAGCGGCCAAGCTTTGCCGATTGCAGCATGAGCCGCGCGCCCAGCGTGCGCGGACGTATATCCAGCCCGACCTGCAACCGCGTGCGGGTGCGCGACAGCGCGGTCAGCAGGATCACCGTCTCGATCAGGAAGCTCGACGATTCGCCTGAAAGCCCCACCGCCTCCGGACGCTCGAACCGCGTGACCTCCGCAGTCAGCTTGCGCATCTTGCCCCGCAGGCGGAAAGCGATCTCCCAGCTTGCGCCTTTGCCCGCGCCTTCCAGCTGGTCGGTGCGGTGAAGTTTCACACCACGCTCGCGGGCAACCTCTTCAATAGCATCGAAGCGGCTGAGCTCGTCGAAGACAAACTCAACAGGGACAGGCATATCTTCTCTGGTCGAGAATTTCATCCGGCACTCCTTGGCACATGCCAACTGAAAAGATCACGGCGATCATGACGTTAGGTCTGATCTAGACGCCATTCACAGACGGTCTGCAAGCCATTCCCGCATTAACCAACCTGCAATGGCACCGCGACGTGGCGCGCGTATCACGCTATCGCGCCCCGCCATCACCTGCAACAGCCGCTCGCGACTGATCCAGAGTGCATCCTCGATCTCGATCGGGTCCGTCACGATCTCGCGGCTGAGCGCCTCGGCATGGCACCCCATCATCAGCGAGGCCGGAAAGGGCCAAGGCTGCGAGGCCACGGGCCGGACGGGGCCAACGCTTACCGAGGTTTCCTCGAAGACTTCGCGACGCACGGCGGCCTCGACCGTCTCGCCGGGTTCCATGAAGCCCGCGAGACAGGAATACATCCCCTCCGGCCAATTGGGGTTACGCCCCAGCAGCAGGTCGTTGCCGTGGGTCACCAGCATGATGACACAGGGATCTGTGCGCGGGAAATGCGCGGCCCCGCAGGACGGACATTGCCGCTGCCAGCCCGATTGCACCGGTTCGGATCTCTGGCCGCAGCTGGCGCAGAACCCGTGGCTGCGGTGCCAGCCGAGCACCCCGCGCGCCGTGGCCGACAGCTCGGCCTCGAGCGGGGTCAGATCCGTCATCACCTCGCGCAGATCGCGGAAACCAAGACCCTCGGGGGCGGAGATGTCGGGCGGAAGATCCCGCGCGACGATCATCTTTCCCTCGACCTGCCCCAAGAGCACCTGCGTGCCCGCCTGCCCCGAAAAAAGCGGCGCGGAAGCCGGCAGAAGCCCCAGAACGGGCGTTGCCTCGTGATCGCCGCAGCACAGGATTTGCCCCTGCGCCACCGCCAGAACCCACGCATCCGCCAGATCGGGCATCTCACGCGAAAGCCCGGCACGGTCCAGCCCGCCCCCCGCAAAGGCCAGCCCTGTCCGACGGTCGTGGAAAAACGGTCCTTGCGATGGAAGGATTCGGCCAGAAGCAGCAGATGACATGAAGGGAGACCCCGATTTTAAGTCTGGTTACGCAATACGCTTGCTTAGTGTTACGAATTTAGGCCTTAATCGTCAAAAGAGTATAGCTTTTCCCTCCGTGACCTGATGTCACAAATACACCTTAGGGTTGAGCGCGGTTAATATGGTATGAGTGACAAAAGGCGATCTTGGATCGCCCGTTCGAGAGGAATGCGATGCCCGTGCCCACGCAGCAGCCGCATAACGGCCAAGTGACACCCCTGCGTCTGCGCCTTCTGGCAACGACGGATCTGCACGGGCATGTGCGGGGCTATGACCTGTTTTCCGACCGTGAGGATACCAGCTGCGGGCTCGCGCGGGTGGCAACCCTGATCGACGCCGCCCGCGCCGACTGTCCGAACACTTTGTTGTTCGACAATGGAGACTTCCTGCAAGGAACGCCGCTGACCGAATACTGGGCGCGCAACCGCACCGGGCGTCCCGCCGCGCCCCATCCGGTGATCGAGGCGATGAATGCGTTGGGCTATGATGCGGTAGCGCTGGGAAATCACGAATTCAATTACGGTCTGGAATTCCTTCTCGAAAGCCTGTCGGACGCGCGTTTCCCCTGCCTTGCGGCCAATGCCCTGACCGCGCAGGGGGCGCCGCTGACCCAATCCCATACGATCATCGAGCGGGCGCTGACCGATGAGGCGGGCACGGTCCATATGCTTCGGATCGGGGTCTTTGGCGTGTTACCGCCGCAATTCATCCTGTGGGACAGTGCGTTTCTGGCCGGCCGACTGCAAAGCCGTGCCATTGTCGATACCGCCAGAGACGAGATCGCGACACTTAAGGCGCAGGGCTGCGATCTGGTCGTCGCGCTTGCCCATACCGGCATCGACCCCGATGCGCGCGAGGACGATCCCCATGCCGAGCATGTCGCGACCCTTCTGGCCCGCCTCGAGGGGCTGGATGCGCTTGTTGCCGGCCATGACCACATCACTTTCCCCGGCCCTGACGTGCCCGCGCGGGACTGGATCGACCCCGAGCACGGCGTCCTGCATGGCGTGCCAACCGTCACGCCCGGCCATTTCGGCAGCCATCTGGGGCAGATCGACCTGACATTACATCACGATGCTCAGGGGTGGCAGGTGGCCCGCGCGCAGGTGCAGGCCATCCCTGTCCGCCAGACGCCCAGCGTGCCCGAGGCGCCGAGAATCGTGGCCTGCACGGCACAGGCCCATGACGAGGTGCAGCGCCATAGCCGGCAGCGTATCGCGCGGCTCGATGTACCGCTGCACAGCTATTTCTCGCTGGCCGCGCCCGATGCCGCCCTGACCTTCGTGGCCCATGCCCAGCGCGAGCATGTGCGAACCCTGCTGGAAGGCCGGATCGAAGGGGAATTACCCCTGCTTTCGGCTGTAGCCCCTTGCAAATCGGGCGGGAGATCAGGGACGGAATATTATCTCGATCTGAAACCCGGCCCGCTCAGTATCCGCAATCTCAGCGAGATCTATCTATTCCCCAATATCGTCACTGCCGTCATCATCGACGGTGCCGGGCTGAAGAGCTGGCTCGAGCGGGCCGCCATCGTTTTCGAGACAATCCCCGCTGGCTCGCAGGGCCAGACACTGATCCGCCCCAGCGTCCCCGCCTATAATTTCGACGTCATGCTGGGCCTGACCTACGAGATCGACATCTCGGCCCCGCCTGCCTTTGATCTGCAAGGGGCAGCGACAGGCGAGGGGCACGGGCGTATCCGCGATATGCGCCATCAGGGGCGACCCGTCGAGGATACCCAGAAATTCGTCGTGGCGACCAATAACTACCGCTCTGCCTTCGCGGGTCAGTTTACGGGGCTTGAGGCGCTGCGGATCGATCTGGGGCCGGATGTCGCCTCCCGCGACATGCTGATCGAGGCCGCGCGCCGTTGGGAAACCGTGCATCCCCAGCCCGAGCCGATCTGGCAGTTCAGGGATCAGCCCGATACCTACGCCCGCCTTATCACCGGCGCCGGCGCGCTGGCCTATACCGCCCAGATGGGCAGGTTCGGGCTTTCGGTCGAGGAGCATTGCGAGGACGGAACCGTCACTCTGTGCAAACAGCTTTTCGAAGAGGTCCGCCGCAGCGGCACACTGGGCTGAACCGCGCGATGGCTACCGTGTGTCGCGGCAATGCGCGCGGAAGGCGCGCTTGAGCAGATCCAGCTCTGCCTGCAACCGGTCGACCTGCGCAACCAGTTCCTGTGCGACCGGCGCGCCCGCCAGAAGGGGCAACCGCGCGACCACTTCGCCCGAGTGTTCCGCCAGCAGGAGGGTCTGGGCCCCCTCCTCCAGCATCTGCACCGGCAGTGGCTGGCGCAGGCGCCAGCGTCCTTCTCCGAGATCCTCCCATATCCCGTCCTCGAGCACCGTTCCGTGGCAACTGACCTCCAGAACGGGCTGTCCCGGGGCAGACAGCTCGACGATCCATTCACCGGCGCGCAGGCGTGAGAATTCGACAGTCATAGGCGGGGCTCCTTCGGAGAAGAGTTCGGGTCAGAGATCGGCACGCGGATGGCGTAGAAGCGTCATATCACGCAGCGTGATCTTGTTCATTGCGGGCGCCTCGAAGAGCAGATCGATCCACGCTTTCTCGAGCCGCTTCTCGTTGAGTTTGGTATAGGCCAGATCGAACTGGACGACCCCGCCGCCCTCGGGCATCTGGCCCAGAAGCTGGTCATGATTGGGCCCGTGCTGGATGTTGAAACGGCAATAGACAGGACGGGGCTCTTCCATCTCCATATCGAGATCGAGCTCGACCAGATGATGCAGCCGGAAGCCGGAAACCGCATCCTGGGGTAGATCGAGCACCAGCGAGAGGAAACTGCCATGGAAGCCGAACACCTCCAGCTCGATGCCGAAAGGCGTGGCGCTTGCGCCGGTATTGCGGATCTGGCGCAGGCTTATCTCCTGCGACGGGCAGTCATGGAACAGCTTTATCCCCTCGCCGAGCAGACTGCCCGAGGCGGCCCCCGCCAGCTGGTCCGGCGCGACCGGCAGGGTCATAACCGGTGGCCGCCATGCCCAGTCACACCCCAAGGGCCGTTCGATCGTCTCGCTGCGCGCGAAACGCGCCGCCCGCTCGCAGGAAATCGTATGACACAGGGCCTCCCCCGTGCGCGTCAGCTCGGTGACCTCGCGCCAGAGCTCAGACAGATCGCCCGCACCCCGCAACCGTGCTGCTTTCTGCGCCCTCTCCCAGCGCCGCTGCATCCGCCTGAATGCCAGCCGGTCCATCAGACCGCTCTGTCTTTGCGCCATTTTCCGCCCCGCTTCCCCGACTTGCGCCCCGTCACTATCAGACCAAGCAGACAAGTTGCGTTACGTCAAGACTGCGCGATCAGAAGCCCCTGAGGTTATTTCGTATTTCATCTGCCGTAAGATATGGCGGCACGGCTTCCTGACCAGAACCGCCGGAGGCGAGTTATTCCGCGAGCTGCGGCCTGATCCAGACCGGTTACGGCAGGGACCGGTTAGCGCGCAGCCGTTATTGCGCGGGCTGAGCCTGTCGGGCCAGATGCGCCTTCGTTGCCGCAGCGGACCGCCCTACGAAATCCTTGAGCAGCTTCAGCTGCTGCGCATCGCTCATCGGCTGGGTGTTCAGCGGCATGACCGACAGCGCGGTCAGATGCCCCTCCAGCGAGGTCACCCCGCGCCAGTATTCCGCCGAAACGGGAAATTCCTCGGCCAGCGAACGGTCACGCACCTTCAGCAGAAGGATATCTCCCGAGCTCTGCGATTTCAGGATATCGACATCATCGCTGCGCCCCGAGCGAGCAATGGCCGCCTGCCCTGCCGCCGAACGGAAGAAGGCCTCGATCATCGGAAAACGGCTCTTGAGCGTTCCGGTCATCTTGGGCCCGACCGTGGCCGACAGCATCGCCGGATGCGGAGCGCCCTGCCGCGTCGCATCGTCGGTGACCGCCGCACAGTCCCCAAAGAGTATCACGTTATTCTCGGTCTGGCCGGGATTGCCCTCCCCCGCCACGCAATAGCCTGCAGGCGCACTCAGGACCGTATCGCCCGCGATCACGGTGCCCGTGGCCCGCCCGCCCGTCGTGGTCTGGCAACCGGCCAGTGCGAGCGCCGATACCAGAACGGCCACGCCCAGTTTTACCTGCAAGATCGACATTCCGGTCACCCTTTCCTCAGCGCGTCAAGTTGCCTCAAGGCTTAGGAGGTCGCACCTTAAAGGGCAAGCGACCCCGCAATTCTGTGATCGTTCCCGCGGTCAAAGCGGCAGCCTATCCGCCAGTTCCTGCCGATCAGGCGAAGTCCGCGAGGCTATAGCCCTGCACATAGAGAAGCGCCGTCAGATCACCATGGTTGATACGGATATCGCATTGCGCGGCCACAGAGGGCTTGGCGTGCAGCGCCACACCGGCACCGGCAATGGTCAGCATCCCCAGATCATTGGCCCCGTCGCCCACGGCCATCACCTGATCGGCAGACAGGCCCAAACGCTCGGAGATCTCGTGGAAGGCCTGCACCTTGGCCTCACGCCCCAGAATAGGCAGGCCCGGCTTGCCGGTCAGTTTGCCATTCTCGACCAGCAGGGTATTGGCGCGGTTCTCGTCAAAGCCAAGGGTCGCCGCGATATGGCGGGTGAAGGCCGTGAAGCCCCCCGAAACCAACGCGCAATAGGCGCCATCGCGTTTCATGGTGGCCAAGAGTTCCGGACCACCCGGCATCAGGGTGATCCGGGTGTCGATAACCTCCCTGATCACCGTCTCGGGAAGGCCGGCCAGTAGGCCCACGCGCTCGGTCAGCGCGCCCTCGAAATCCAGCTCGCCATTCATCGCCTTGGCGGTGATCTCTTTCACGCGGCTGCCCACGCCCGCCACATCGGCCAGCTCGTCAATACATTCCTGCTGGATCATGGTGCTGTCCATATCGGCCAGCAGCATCTTCTTCCTGCGGCCTTCGGAAGGCACGACCACCAGATCGATCTGCAGCGCCTGCAGGTCCTCCCAGACCGTCCAGCGGTTATCTGGGATCGTCTCGATCGGGAATTCTGCCGCGATTCCCTCGGCAAGCCATGTGATCTCGCCGCCACCCCAAGCATTGCGCAGCGCCACAACGGTGGTGTCATCGAGTTTCGGGGTGGTCGGGCTGGCCAGCAGAAGGGCTACATACATGCGCAAGATCTCCGGATCATGAGGTTGCCCGCGATATAGCGCGAAAGCCCCGCCCGTTTCCAGCCCGCCCGTTTGCGGCCCACCCGTTTGCGGCCAGCCCCGCCGCCCCTGATGGCCGAAGACCCCGCAGCGCTTCGGTGTCAGGCCGGACGCTGGTATTTGATGAAGGCCGTCTTCTCGCCGATCCGATCATAGAGCTGTCGTGCGGTCCTGTTGTCCTCCTGCGTCGTCCAGTAGACAGCAGGCGCGCCACGCGTGTCGGCCAGCCGGTAGACCGCCTCGATCAGGGCACGGCCCGCACCCGACCCGCGCGCCTCCGGCGCGACATAGAGATCCTGTAGATAGCAGACCTCCTCCAGATGCCAGTTATGGGCATGGAAAATCACATGGGCGAGGCCGAGAAGCGCCCCCTCGGACTCGGCCAAAAACCCCACCTGCTGCGGCCGCTCCGGATCAAGCATCCGCGCGAAGGACGCCTTGTAGACCTCGTCGGCGCACTGCGCCTGATAGAAGTCCAGATAGCCGCGCCAGAGCACGCGCCACGCCTCCTCGTCTCTGGCCTCGAATGGCCGAATCACCAGTTCCCGCATCCACTTCTCCCTCTGTGGTCCGGCCTCAGGCTGCGCCGAGTTCCACCATCGTGCAAGGCAGGGCCGGCGGCTCCGGTCGCCCCCTCCTGCCCCCACCGGATAGACAGGCTGCGGGGCTGTAGGCGCTAACATCCCTGCACCCCGCGCACCCCTGCCATGCAGATGTCGCAAAACCACTCTAATCCTTCGCATTGAGACAAAATTCCTGTTGCAAGGGCGAGTGCACAGGCGTAGAGGCGACAGCGGGACACCCCTCCCCAACGAGGGGCGTTTATCTGAGAGGATACCAGATATGGCTATTGAAGCTCCGGCCACGCGGCCGGCTAATCCGCGTTTTTCTTCGGGCCCCTGCACGAAGATCCCCGGTTTCTCCCTCGACATGCTTGCCGACGCGCCTCTGGGCCGTTCGCACCGCGCAGCTGTTGGCAAGGCCAAGCTGAAAGAGGCGATCGAAACCACTCGTGAAATTCTGGGCGTGCCTGCCGATTACAAGATCGGCATCGTTCCGGCATCGGATACCGGCGCTGTGGAAATGGCGCTGTGGTCGCTTCTGGGCGAGCGCAAGGTTACCATGTGCGCATGGGAAAGCTTCGGCGCAGGCTGGGTCACCGATGTCGTGAAACAGCTGAAGCTCGACGCAGAGACGAAGACCGCCGATTACGGTGACATCGTCGATTTCGCGACCGTCGATTTCAACACCGATGTCGTCTTCACCTGGAACGGCACCACCTCCGGCGTGCGCGTGGCCAATGGCGATGCGATCCCCGCCGACCGCGAGGGCCTGACCATCTGCGACGCGACCTCGGCCGCTTTCGCGATGGACCTGCCCTGGGACAAGCTCGATGTCACCACCTTCTCCTGGCAGAAAGTGCTGGGCGGTGAAGGCGGCCATGGCGTCCTGATCCTGTCGCCCCGCGCGGTTGCCCGCCTCGAGAGCTATACCCCCGCATGGCCGATGCCGAAGATCTTCCGCATGACCAAAGGCGGGAAGCTGATCGAGGGTATCTTCAAGGGCGAGACCATCAACACGCCCTCCATGCTCTGCGTCGAGGACTATATCGTTGCGCTGAACTGGGCCAAGACCATCGGTGGCCTCGAAGGGCTGATCGCCCGCGCCGATGCCAATGCCCAAGTGGTCTGGGACTTCTGCGCGGCCAAACCGTGGATCGCCAACCTCGCCAATAACGCGGCAAACGCTTCCACCACCTCGGTCTGCGTGAAATTCACCGATGACCGTATCAAGGATGGCGCGACCTTCGCCAAAGCCGTTGCAAAACGGCTGGAAGCCGAAGGTGTGGCGCTGGATGCAGGCGCGTATCGCGATGCACCGGCTGGCCTGCGCATCTGGTGTGGCTCGACGGTTGAGAAAGCCGATGTCGAGGCGCTGATGCCCTGGATCGAATACGCGTTCGAAGCCGAGATCGCCGCGCAAGAGTGATCTCTTCTGTGATGTCGTGACGGGCAGCCCCTGCCCGTCCGTTTCCCCAGATACCCCCATATTCAAGGAGCCCGCACATGGCCCCCAAAGTTCTCGTCTCTGACAGCCTGTCCGAAACCGCCGTCCAGATCTTCCGTGACCGTGGCATCGAAGTCGATTTCGAGCCCAAACTCGGCAAGGACAAAGACAAGCTCGCCGAGGTAATCGGCAAATATGACGGCCTCGCTATCCGCTCGGCCACCAAAGTGACCGCGAAACTTCTGGAGCACGCGACCAATCTGAAGGTCGTGGGCCGCGCCGGTATCGGCACCGATAACGTCGACAAGGAAGCGGCGTCGAAAAAAGGCGTGATCGTCATGAACACGCCCTTCGGCAACATGATCACCACCGCCGAGCACGCCATCGCGATGATGTTCGCCGTGGCCCGCCAGATCCCCGAAGCCTCGGCCTCGACCCATGCGGGCAAGTGGGAAAAGTCGAAATTCATGGGTGTCGAGCTTTCGGGCAAGACCCTCGGTGTGATCGGTGCCGGCAATATCGGTGGTATCGTCTGCGACCGTGCACGCGGCCTGAAGATGAAAGTGGTCGCCTATGACCCCTTCCTCGGTGAGGAAAAGGCCGAGAAAATGGGCGTCGAGAAGGTCGAACTCGAAGACCTCCTGAAGCGCGCCGATTTCATCACCCTGCACGTTCCGCTGACCGAGCAGACCAAGAACATCCTCTCGCGCGAGAACCTCGAGAAAACCAAGAAAGGCGTTCGCGTCATCAACTGCGCCCGTGGTGGTCTGGTTGACGAGGAAGCACTCGCGGATCTGCTGAAATCGGGCCATGTGGCCGGTGCGGCCCTCGACGTGTTCGCCGAAGAGCCCGCCACCAATAACGTGCTGTTCAATCTGCCCAATGTCGTCTGCACGCCCCACCTCGGTGCGTCCACGACCGAAGCGCAGGAAAACGTGGCGCTGCAAGTCGCCGAGCAGATGTCCAACTACCTGCTGGACGGTGCTGTCGAAAACGCGCTGAACATGCCGTCGATGACCGCGGAAGAAGCCAAGGTCATGGGCCCGTGGGTCAAGCTGGGCCAGCATCTGGGTGGTTTCATCGGCCAGATGACCGAGGATGCGATCAAAGCGATCAACATCACCTATGATGGCGCCGCAGCCGATCTGAACCTCAAGGCGCTGGATGCCGCCGTTGTAGCCGGTATCATGAAGGCCAGCCAGCCCGACGTGAACATGGTTTCGGCGCCTGCTCTGGCCAAAGAGCGCGGGATCAAGATCTCGACCACCTCGCAGACCAAATCGGGCGTCTACGAGGGCTACATCAAGGTCACCGTCGTCTCCGAATCGAAAGAGCGTTCGATCGCGGGCACCGTGTTCTCGGATGACAAGCCGCGCTTCATCCAGATCAAAGGTATCAATATCGACGCCGAAGTGGGCGAGCACATGCTCTACACCACCAATGACGACGTTCCCGGCGTGATCGGCAAGCTCGGCACGCTGCTGGGCGAGCATGGCGCAAACCTCGCGAACTTCACCCTCGGCCGCTCGAAAGCCGGTGGCGAAGCCATCGCGATCGCCTATCTCGACGAGGCCCTGAAGCCGGAGACGGTCGAGGCCATGAAAGCCTCGGGCATCTTCAAGCAGGTAAAACCGCTGGAATTCATTCTCGGCTAAGCCATAATAGGTAAATGAACGCTTAGGCCCCTGCGACCCGCGGGGGCCTTTTCCATTTACAAGGAACATCACATATGCGCGCCTACGCCATCGGAGACATTCACGGACATCTCGACAAGCTGAAGATTGCGCACGATCTGATCGAGCAGGACCGCGCGGCCTGTGGTGACACCTCCGCCCCCGTCATCCATGTGGGCGATGTGGCGGACCGCGGCCCCGATAGCGCCGGAGTGATTGATTACCTCATCGCCTCCATGCGCGCGGGCAAGAACTGGGTGGTGCTGAAGGGCAATCACGACCGGATGTTCTCGATCTTCATGAATGATCCCTTCGATGCCGATCCGATGCTGCGCAAGGATCTGACATGGCTCAACCCGCGGCTTGGCGGCGATACGACGCTGGCCTCTTACGGGGTGCTGAATGCCGACGAGCGCCCCGCTGATATCGTTCATGCCGAAGCGCTTCAGAAAGTACCCGAATCGCATATCCTCTGGCTGGGCAGCCGGCCGAACCATTTCATCTATGGCGATCTGCTGTTCGTCCATGCGGGCATCCGTCCGGGCGTCAGTATCGGCAACCAGACCGAGGATGATCTGTGCTGGATCCGTAAGGGCTGGCTCGAGGATACCACCGATCACGGCTGTCTGGTGGTGCATGGCCATACCGCGCTCGATCAGGTGACCCATTATGGCAACCGCCTCAATCTGGACAGCAGCGCAGGCTATGGCGGGCCGGTCTCTGCCGTGGTGATCGAGGGCCGCGATGCGTGGCTCCTGACCGAGAACGGGCGTCAGCCCCTCGTGCCGATGTCGGTCACTGCCGCCTGACAGGCCTGTCCTCCTGTTCTTACGCCGGTCTGCGCCCGCGCGACCCGCCCCACCCCTCCGGTGGCGGCGGGTTCTGCATTTCCGCCTGTAGGACCCAAGCTGTAAATACGGGAGATTTACACCCTTGAGTAGAAAAACACGAAGCTTTTTCTACAGCTTGTGCTGCGGTGGCGAGTCCCGCTTAAGCCAAAATTTACCGAACGTCACGAAGATGCGAAGCGTATGTTATAGGGGCTGATCCAGTATGCCGACCGGCACGAAGAACACCATCGCTGACAAGCTGGCACAAGAGCGTCGCGCCCGTCTCGCGGCCGAGCGTCTGCTTGACCAGAAGAAGCGTGAACTCTTTGCGGCAAACCAGAAACTGGCCCAACACGCCCGTTCCCTCTCGGACCAGATCGTCGAGCAGCGTCATGGCCTGACCCGCGCCCTGACGGAGGCAGAATCGCTCAAGGGCGAGAATCACCGCGTCATGGGCGATCTCGAACGCGCGAATTCGGTCGCGCTGATCGCGCAGCGCCGCCTCTGGGATGCGCTGGAGACGATCCCGGACGGGTTTGCCGTTTATGACGCCGATCTGCGTCTGGTGGCCGCCAACAAGACCTATCTCGATTTCTTCGAGGGCGAGGTCGCCATCACCGCAGGCAATACCTATGATTCGGTCCTACGGATCGTGGCCCGACACAAGATGGTCGATCTGGACGGGCGTGACCCTGCCGACTGGCATCACGAGATGGTCGCCCGCATCCGGCGCAATCCGATCGAGCCGATGACGATCATCACCCATTCGGGCGCCCATATCCGGCTGATCGACCGCTGGGGCGAAGGTGGCGATCTGGTCTGCATCGCGCAGGATATCTCCGCGCATGTCGCCCGCGAAGCCGAGCTGGAGGAGGCGCGCGAAAAGGCCGAATCCGCCAATCGCGCGAAATCGGCCTTCCTTGCCAATATGAGCCACGAGATCCGCACCCCGATGAACGGCGTGGTCGGCATGGCCGAACTTCTGGCGGAGACCGAGCTGACCGAGGATCAGCGTCTTTACGCGGAGACGATCCGCTCGTCGGGCGAGGCCCTGCTGACCATCATCAACGATGTGCTCGATTATTCCAAGATCGAGGCCGAGCGGCTGAAACTCTATCCCGAGGTCTTCGATCTGGAACGTTGTGTGCATGAGGTAACCATGCTGCTGCAGCCTTCCGCGCGCGACAGGAACCTGCGGCTTCTCGTCGATTACGATATGTTCCTGCCCACCCGTTTCGTGGCCGATCCGGGGCGTATCCGCCAGATTCTGACCAACCTCGTGGGCAATGCTGTCAAATTCACCATGGAAGGCCATGTGCTGACCCGCATCGTGGGCATCGAGCGGGTGCAGGGCAATTATGAGCTGCATATCACCGTCGAGGATACCGGTATCGGTATCGGTCCCGACCTCGTCGACCATGTGTTCGGCGAGTTCAATCAGGTCGAGAGCGAGACCAACCGCAAATTCGAGGGCACGGGGCTCGGCCTTGCCATCACCAAACAGCTGATCGAGATGATGGGCGGCGAGATCTGGGTCGATAGCGAGCTGGGCCGCGGGTCGTGCTTCGGCTTCAAGATCCTTGTGCCAGCGGCTGAACCCGCCCCGCATATTACCAATCCCGGCCCGCCGATTACCCTGCGGGCCGCCCTAGTGGTTGATGATCTGATGGTCAACCGCGTCATCCTCGAACGCCAGCTCCAGACCTATGGTCTCGAGGTCACGCTATGCCGCAACGCGCAGGAGGCACTTGCAGCCTTCGAGCGGGGGGGCAAGTTCGATCTCATGCTCAGCGATTTCCGGATGCCGGATATGGACGGGCTCCATCTATGCCAGGCCTTGCGCAAACGCGGGGTGGATATCCCCCTCGTTTTGCTCAGTTCGGACCCGGATGCGGTCTCCCCCGACCTGGCGCGTGCGGCACGGCTCGATTGCCTCGAGAAGCCGGTTCTGCGCTCGCATCTGTTCAGCTTGCTACAAACCCTCTCGCATCCCGCGCCGAAACCCCTTAAAGCCTCTCCGCCGCCTCCTGCCGCAAAACGCAAGATGAGGATATTGGCCGCCGAGGATAACCGCACCAACCAGTTGGTCTTCGGCAAGATGGTAAAGGATCTGCCGATCGAGCTGGTCTTTGCCAATAACGGTCTCGAGGCGATCGAAAAATGGCAGAGCTTCCAGCCCGATCTGATCTTCATGGATATTTCCATGCCACAGATGGATGGCAAGGAAGCCACGCGCCAGATCCGTGCCCGCGAGAATGGCACCCATGTGCCGATCTGTGCGCTCACCGCACATGCAATGGAGGGCGATAGTCAGGGTATTCTTGCCTCGGGAATCGACCATTACCTGACCAAGCCGCTGCGCAAGGCTGCGATCGTGGAACATATCGCGGCAAACTGCCCCAAAATGGCGCTGCCGGTGACGGATGGCGCTGCCTGAAGTTCAGGATTGCGGTTCAGGTCTCGGCGATGATCTTCAAGAAGGGCTGGCCGAACCGTTCCAGCTTGGCCTGATCCAGACCGAGCCGCGCCAGCGCATTGAGATCGGTCGGGCCCTGTTCGGCGATCTTGCGGACAAGCCCGCTCGACAGGCTGAGGATACGGTCTGTTCCAGTCTCGCCCCTACGCAGCCGTAACTGTTCGGCCCAGAGCGCATCGAATAGCAGCCCGGACTGTTTTCCCGCCAGCGCGCGCCGTGCGGGATGCATCTTCTGCACGCCGTCCTCGGCCATCACATCCAGAAACGCGCGGCCATAGCTCTCGAGCTTCTTGGCTCCGACACCGTTGATCCGCGCCATGTCATCAAGGCTCTGCGGACGGGCCTCGACCATCTCGATCAGGGTCCGGTCGGGGAAGATCATATAGGCCGGAAGGCCCGCCGCCTCGGAGAGTGCCCGACGCTTGGCCTTGAGCGCCGAAAGCAGTGGGGCATCCTCGTCGGACACCAGCGCCTTGACCACCGTCTGCTGTCTGGAACTGCGCACGGGGTCACGACGGAAGGTGATCTCTCGCTCGCCCCGCAGGATCGGATGCGCGGCCTGCGTTACAAACAGCGCGCCATGACGCTCGGCATCGGGGCGGATCAGGTCATGGCCCATCATCTGCCGGAAGATCGCCTGCCATTGCGGGCGTGACCATGCCTTGCCAACCCCAAAGGTCGGCAACCGGTCATGGCCCCGCGAGGAGATCCGCTCGTTCGACTGCCCCAGCAGGATCTCGATCAGATACTGGCTCCCGTAACTCTGGTCGCAGCGCAGGCAGGCCGAGAGCGCCATCCGCACCGGCTCGGTCGCGTCAAACAGATCGGGCGGCGTATCGCAGATATCGCAATTGCCGCAAGGCTCGGATTCCTCGCCGAAATAGGCCAGCAGGCGCTGACGGCGGCAGGCCGTCGCCTCGGCCAGCCCCAGAAGCGCGTTGAGCCGCCCGTGATCGGCATCCTTGCGTTCGGGCGGCGCAAGCCCCTCATCTACCTGCGCGCGACGGATGCGGATATCGTCGGGACCATAAAGCGTCAGGGTCTCGGCAGGCGCGCCATCGCGGCCCGCGCGACCGATCTCCTGATAATAGGCCTCGATGGATTTCGACAGATCGGCATGGGCGACCCAGCGGATATCGGGTTTGTCGATCCCCATCCCGAAAGCCACCGTCGCCACCACAATCAGCCCGTCTTCCTGCTGGAACCGCGTCTCGACCTGACGCCGGTCATCGGGGTCCATGCCCCCATGATAGTAGCAGGCGCTATGCCCCGCCTCGTTGAGCGCCTGCGCAAGGCTCTCTGTTTTCTTGCGGGTCGCGCAATAGACGATGCCCGACTGCCCTTTGCGCGCGGCAGCAAAGGTCAGGATCTGGTTACGAGGCTGGTTCTTGGGGTCAAAAGCCAGATGGATATTTGGCCGGTCGAAGCCGCGCAGGAATGTCTCGGGCGCCACGCCAGCAAACAGCCGAGTGACCATTTCGGCGCGGGTTTCCTCGTCGGCAGTGGCGGTAAAGGCCGCCAACGGCACATCGAGGTCACGGCGCAACTCGCCGATCCGCAGGTAATCGGGGCGGAAATCATGGCCCCACTGACTGACGCAATGCGCCTCGTCCACGGCGATCAACCCTACCCGCGCGCGGCGCAACAGATGCACCGCCCCGCCAGAGGCCAGCCGTTCGGGCGCCATATAGAGGATCTTGAGCCGGCTCTCGTCGATGGCGCGGAAGACCTCCTCGGTCTCCTCCTCGGTATTGCCCGAGGTCAGCGCGCCGGCCTCGACCCCCGCCTCGCGCAGCGCGCGCACCTGATCGCGCATCAGCGCAATCAGCGGCGAGATCACCACCGTCAACCCCTCGCGGCACAAAGCAGGGATCTGGAAACACAGGGATTTGCCGCCGCCCGTCGGCATGATGGCAAGCGTGTTGCGCCCCGCCATCACGGAGCGCACGATCTCTTCCTGTCCGGGCCGGAATTCGCGGAACCCGAAGATATCGGTCAGGACTGCATGACAGTCGGGCAATGTCGCCTCGACCACCGGATCAATACCCGTAGAAGAAGCCCGCGTTGTTGATCAGCGCGCGCTGCAGGATCATCAGGATCACGAAGGCCACCAGCGGCGCCAGATCGAGCCCGGGCGTATTGGGCAGGATGCGGCGGATCGGCGAATAGATCGGCTCCAGCAGCGAATTGAGACCATACCAGATCTGGCCGATAATCGGCTGACGCAGGTTCAGGACGTTGAAATTGATCAACCAGCTCATGATGATGTGGACGATCATGATGAACCAGACAATATCCAGTATGAGATTGAGCGCCTGAAACAGCGTGACCATATGTAAAAGACCTCCGGCTGGGTGACTTCCTACCTAAGCGAGCCGCTTTCATCTTGCAACCTTGCAACGCATGCAAGTGATCGCGATTTTAGCGTTAATTTCGGGGCTTGAAGTGCTTGCACGGGCGTGGGCTTTCGGGCTTATCCTTCGGTCAACAGAAGGAGAGTCCCTGATGAGCGATCGCAAGACCCTTTGGGGATGGTATTTCTTCGACTGGGCGAGCCAGCCCTATAACACGCTCCTGCTGACCTTCATCTTCGGCCCCTATATGAAGACGCTGATGGGCGACGGGAGTGCGGCGCAGGCGGTCTGGGGCTACGGGATCGGCGCGGCAGGCGTGATCATCGCGCTGGCCTCGCCTTTCCTCGGCGCGATCGCCGACCGCAGCGGCGCCAAGCGGCGCTTCCTGTGGCTGTTCTCGGCAATGTATGTGCTGGGGGCTGCGGGCCTGTGGTGGGCCATTCCGGGCGATTACAGCCTGATCTTCGTGCTGGCGAGCTTTGCGATCGGGCTGATCGGGATGGAATTTGCCACCACCTTTACCAATGCCTATCTGCCCGAGCTTGGTCCCCGCAGCTGTCTGGGCCGGATCTCGGGCTCGGGCTGGGCCTTCGGCTATGTGGGGGGGCTGATCGCGCTGATCCTCATGCTGACGCTGTTCCAGGCCAATCCCGCGACGGGACGGACCATGATCGGGATCGCTCCGCTGCTCGGGCTGGATGTCGCCACCCGTGCCGATACCCGCATCGTGGGGCCCTTGACCGCGCTCTGGTATGCGGTCTTCATGATCCCGTTTTTCCTCTGGGTCAAGGACCGCCCCAAACCCGATGCGCTGCCGATCCGCGCGGCCATGGCGCAGGGCTGGCCTGCGCTGCGCGCCACGCTGGTGTCGCTGCCCGCACGCCCGAGCCTCGCGGCATGGCTGGTCTCCTCGATGCTCTATCGCGATGCGCTCAACGGTGTCTACGTCTTTGGCGGGCTCTATGCGGCAGGGGTGCTCGGCTGGTCAATCACCCAGATTGGCATCTTCGGCCTCCTGTCGATCATCGCGGGGGCGGTGTTTGCATGGGCGGGCGGTCGGGCCGATGACGGGTTCGGCTCGAAAACGGTTATCACCGTCTGCCTGCTGGCCCTGATCGCTGCGGTGATCGGCATCATCACCATCACGCCCACATCCGTCTTCGGCATGGCTGTAACCGAAGGCAGCTCCGCACCCGACATCGCCTTCTTCGTGCTGGGCTGCGTCATCGGTGGCGCGGGCGGAGCGCTGCAATCGGCCAGCCGCGTGATGATGGTCCACCAGTCTCCCCCCGACCGGATCACCGAATATTTCGGCATCTACGCACTTTCGGGCAAGGCCACCGCCTTCCTCGCGCCGCTCTCCATCGGGCTGGTGACATCGGCGACAGACAGCCAGTCATGGGGCATCACCCCCGTCTTAGTGCTTTTCGTGGCGGGGCTTCTCCTGCTAGGCTGGGTCAGATCCCCGCAATCCTGCGCCCCCCGCATGTGACAAGAGGAACCCGCCCTTGGCCCTACCCCGTATCGTGATCGCCACTCTGAGCGCCTGTCTGGCCTTGTCGTCTCTGGCCGAGGCAGAGCCACTGGCACGCCAGCTTTTCGGGGCGGAAAGGGCGCCCTCCGCGCAAGCCCCATCAGCGGTAGGCTTCTATTCCAAAGGCTGTGCGGCCGGCATGGTGGCCATGCCCGAAAGCGGCCCGACATGGCAGGTGATGCGGCTCTCGCGCAATCGCAATTATGGCCAGCCCGAAACGCTGGCCTTCCTGCAGGACCTGTCACGTCAGGCCGCCACCCTCCCCGGTTGGGCGGGGCTCTATATCGGCGATATCGCCCAGCCGCGTGGCGGCCCGATGACCGGCGGTCATGCCAGCCACCAGACAGGGCTGGATGCCGATATCTGGATGCTGCCACCCAAGCGGCTGGACCTGAGCCGGAGCGAACGCGAGAAGATCTCCTCGGTCTCCATCCGCACGGCCGACCAGACCCGCATCAACGCCAACTGGACGCCCGCCCATATGGCGCTGATGGAGATGACAGCCAAGGATCCGCGTGTGGATCGCATCTTCGTGGCGGCGGCTGCCAAGATCGCGATGTGCAATGCCGCGCCGCGCGGTGACCGCGCATGGCTCCAGAAGATCCGCCCCTATTGGGGCCATAACACGCATTTCCATGTGCGGCTGAAATGTCCGCCCGGTGCCGGCGCCTGCGAGAAACAGACGCCCAGCGTGGCCGAGCTGTCCAAGGGCGGTGACGGCTGTGACGAGACGCTCAACTGGTGGGTCACCGAAGCACTGAACCCGACCAAACCCGCCGCACCGCAAGAGCCCTCGGGCCCGCCCAAGCGCACGGCCAAAACCTATGTGATGGCGGATCTTCCCGCCCAATGCCGGAACGTGCTGAACGCCCAATGAGAACCTTAGTATTCACGATGATTGCACTGTGCTTCGGCTTACAGGCCATGGCGCAGGCGACCGGCCCTGCCGAGTTTCTGCAAAGCTATCTATGGCATGTGGACCACCCGCAATTCGGCGGCTTCTCGGGGCTGGAACTGAGCGATGATGGCAATGATCTGGTCACGTTGTCGGACCGCACGAGCCTGTGGCGCGCCCATATCACCCGCGATGCGCAAGGCCGGATCACGGCCGTCGCCCCGACAGAGAACCCGATCACCCTGCATGATTACCGCGACCGCGAGATGACCGTATCGCGCGGTGATTCCGAGGGGCTGGCACTGGCGCCCGATGGCGGGGTCTATGTGTCCTTCGAGGGCGACCTGCCGCGGGTCGATCATTATGCCAAGGGCTCCAGTCGGGCAGGCAAGCTGCCCCGCGCAGTCGAATTCAAGAATATGCAGGCCAATGCCTCGCTCGAGGCGCTGGCCGTAGACCAGAGCGGAGCGCTCTACACCCTGCCCGAACGCTCGGGCCGCTCGGGTCTGGCCTTTCCGGTCTTCGAGCTGAAAAACAACCGCTGGAGCCGCCCGTTTTCCATCCCGCGCGAGGGTGAATGGCAAGCCGTCGGTGCCGATTTCGGGCCGGATGGCCGGCTTTATCTGCTCGAGCGCGATTTCTGGGGGCTGTTGGGCTTCCTGACCCGTGTGCAGGTATTTGACGTGAAAAACGGCAAACTCAGCGGTGGCGAGGTGCTTCTCCAGACGACCGCCGGCCACCACGACAATCTCGAAGGGCTTTCGGTCTGGCGCGACGCAGCGGGATTTATCCGGTTGACGATGATCTCGGATGACAATTTCCGCAAGATCCTGCAACGGACCGAGATCGTCGAATACCGGCTGCCGAAATAGCGTTTTCGCCTTTTTTACTTGACCGGAGGGGCGGCGCGGCGTTATCCGCGCCTGTCGTCCGATGCATCGGACCATGTCTCCGCTACCATGTAAAAACGGCCAGAACCTATGAAACACTTCCTGCCCGGCGTCATCGCCATGGCCATCATCGTGGTGGCCTCCAATATTCTCGTGCAATTCCTCCTGGGTGATTGGCTCACCTGGGGCGCGATCACCTATCCCTTCGCCTTCCTCGTCACCGACCTGATGAACCGGTTCTATGGCCCCGCCATGGCGCGCCGCGTCGTGCTGGCCGGTTTCGTGACGGGCGTTATCTGCTCGCTGGTCGGCAGCCAGATCGAAGGCCAGTTCGGCCCGCTCGTCTCGGTGCGCGTGGCCATTGGCTCGGGCACCGCCTTCCTTGTGGCGCAGATGATGGATGTCGCCATCTTCGACCGCCTCCGCGAGGGCCGCTGGTGGCGTGCGCCGCTGGTCTCCTCGCTGGTCGGATCCGTGCTCGATACCACGATCTTCTTCTCGATCGCCTTTGCGACCCAGCTCAGCTTCATCTGGCCTGCCGATGACGTGTCCTGGGCCAATGACGCCGTGCCCGTTCTGGGCTTTGGACCGCTGGCACCGCTCTGGGTTTCGCTTGCAATTGCAGATAGTTCGCTAAAGTTTGCCTTATCTTTAATCGCACTGCTGCCGTTTCGGGCAGCCGTCACGAAACTATCACCTCAATCCGCAAGAATTAACTTGTCATAAACCAAATCTATGCCACCTTTGAGGTATCGGTAACGCAATGAAAGGAGGTGATCCAGTGTCTAGAGTGATATTGGAGAGAGGTATCGGGACATTCAGGGGGGCCGAGGCCTGAGGGCAATCCCTAAGGCAATTTGAACCCTGGGTGGGCTCCGATTTGGATCGTCTTCAGACCCCTAACCGGACCATCTCCTTAGAACTCGAGGGTCGTCTTTCTTAAGACGGCCCTTCAAGTTGCTTCCCCGCCATGGCTTGCCACAGGCGGGGTTTTGCGTTTTACGGCCCCGTCCTCATGTCTTTCTCGTGAACAGGGCTGGACCAAAGCCGCATTTGGTGGCATCCCAAGCCTCAACGAAGGAGTGGGCGATGACGGATCAGATGCGCGACGTTTCGACGATGAGCTTCGAGGAAGCGATGAAGGAATTCGAGCAGGTCGTGAACCAGCTCGACCGGGGCGATGTGCCTCTGGACCAGTCGATTGCGCTTTACGAACGCGGGGCGGCGCTGAAAGAGCGTTGTGCGACCCTCCTGAAAGCCGCCGAGGAGCGCGTCGAGAAGATCACGCTGGCCGCCGACGGCACCCCCACCGGCACGGTGCCGACCGAAGGGCTGTAAATGTTCAAGACCCGTTTGAGTGAAGCCCAGGCGTCGGTGCAGACCGCGCTTGATGCGCGTGTGGCGCAATATCCCGCGGGCCAGTTGCGTGACGCCATGCATTACGCGTTACAGGGCGGCAAGCGGCTGCGCGCCTTCCTGGTGCTGGAAGGCGCCGCGATTTTCGACATTCCGGCCGAGCAGGCGATGCCTGCGGCCTGTGCCGTCGAGGCGCTGCATGCCTATAGCCTCGTGCATGACGACATGCCCTGCATGGATAATGACGACCTGCGCCGCGGCATGCCCACCGTCCATGTGCAATGGGACGAGGCGACCGCTGCCCTGGCCGGAGACGCGCTGCAGACGATGGCCTTCGAGTTGCTGACCGATGCGGCCCTTGGCGAGGCCCCTGCCCGTCTGGCGCTGGTGGCCGATCTGGCCCGCGCCTCGGGTGCGGAAGGTATGGTCTATGGTCAGGCGCTCGACATCGCCGCGGAAACCGCCGCCACCCCACTGACGCTTGAACAGATCACCAAGCTGCAGGAAGGCAAAACCGGCGCGCTGATCGGCTTTGCCGCGCGTGCGGGGGCCGTGATTGCGGACCAAGATCCTGCGCCACTTGCCGCCTATGCAGAGGCTTTGGGCCTTGCTTTCCAGATTGCCGATGACATCTTGGATGTGGAAGGCAACGAGGATCTGACCGGCAAGCGTCTGCATAAGGATGCCGAGGCCGGAAAGGCCACATTCGTCTCGCTTCTGGGGCTCGAAGGCGCGAAAGCCCGCGCCGGCGAGTTGTGCGAGCAGGCGATTGCGGCCCTCGAGCCCTATGGCGAACGTGCCGACATATTGCGAGACCTCGCGCGCTTCACCATTGCGCGCAAACACTGACGAAAGCGGATAGCCAAAGATGAGCGACCTCCCGCAGACCCAAACTTCGAGCACGCCGATTCTGGACCGTGTACGCCTGCCCGCCGATATGAAGGGCCTGAGCGACCGCGAACTGATCCAGCTGGCGGGCGAGTTGCGCCGTGAAACCATTGCCGCCGTGTCCGAAACCGGCGGCCATCTGGGCGCGGGTCTAGGCGTGGTGGAGCTGACCGTGGCGTTACATGCCGTGTTTGACGCCCCGCGCGACAAGATCGTCTGGGACGTGGGCCACCAGTGCTACCCGCACAAGATCCTGACCGGACGCCGCGACCGTATCCGCACCCTGCGGATGGAGGACGGGCTGTCGGGCTTTACCAAACGCTCGGAAAGCGCCTATGACCCGTTCGGGGCGGGCCACAGCTCGACCTCGATCTCGGCGGCGGTGGGGTTCTCGGCGGCACGCGAGCTGGGGGCCGAAACCGGCGACGCGATCGCAGTGATCGGTGATGGTGCCCTGACCGGCGGTATGGCCTTCGAGGCGCTCAACCACGGCGGCCACCTGAAGAACCGCGTGTTTGTGGTGCTCAATGATAACGAGATGTCGATCGCGCCGCCCGTGGGTGCGCTCTCGACCTATCTGACGCGGCTCTATTCCGAGAGCCCGTTCCAGGATCTCAAGGAGGTCGCCAAGGGCGCGGCCCGAACCTTCCTGCCCGAACCGTTCAAGGAAGGGGCGAAACGCGCCAAGGAAATGCTCAAGGGCATGGCCATGGGCGGCACCCTGTTCGAGGAACTGGGATTCACCTATGTCGGCCCCGTGGACGGGCATGATCTGGAGAGCCTGCTGCCGCTTCTGCGCACGCTGAAGGCGCGCGCCCGCGGACCGGTGCTGATCCATGCGCTGACCAAGAAGGGCAAGGGCTATGCCCCCGCCGAGAGCCGCCCCGATGGCGGCCATGCGACGGCCAAGTTCAACCTCGCCACGGGCGAACAGAAGAAGGCGCCCTCGAACGCTCCTTCCTACACCAAGGTTTTCGCCGAGGCGCTGATCTCCGAGGCCAATCGCGACGGCACGATCGTGGGCGTGACAGCGGCGATGCCCGATGGCACGGGGCTGAAGGAATTCGGGGCGCATCACCCGCGCCGGATGTTCGATGTGGGCATTGCCGAACAGCATGCCGTGACCTTCTCGGCGGGGCTTGCCGCCTCGGGGATGAAGCCGTTCTGCGCGATCTATTCGACCTTCCTGCAGCGCGGCTATGACCAGATCGTGCATGATGTGGCAATCCAGAAACTACCGGTGCGCTTTGCCATCGACCGTGCGGGGCTCGTGGGCGCCGATGGCGCGACCCATGCGGGCGCCTTTGATACAGCCTTCCTCGCCAACCTCCCCGACTTCGTGGTGATGGCGGCGGGTGACGAGGCGGAGCTGGTGCATATGGTGGCGACCGCTGCGGCCATCAACGACCGCCCCTCGGCCTTCCGCTACCCGCGTGGCGAGGGTATGGGCGTGGATATGCCGCAGCAGGGCGTGCCGCTGGAGATCGGGAAAGGCCGCATCCTCCAAGAGGGCGCGCAGGTCGCCATCCTCAGCTATGGCGCGCGCCTTTCGGAGGTGCTGAAGGCCACCGAGGCACTGCGCGCGCGCGGCATCCAACCGACCGTGGCTGATGCCCGCTTCTGCAAACCCTTGGACAAGGATCTTATCCTGCGCCTTGTGGCCGAGCATGAGGCGATCCTGACCATCGAGGAAGGTGCGATTGGCGGCTTTGCCAGCCATGTGCAGAATTTCCTGATGGAAGAGGGCGTGTTCGACCGTGGCTTCAAGCTGCGCTCGATGGTGCTGCCCGATGATTTCATCAACCACGCCTCGCCCGAGAAGATGTATGAGGTGGCGGGGATGAATGCCGTGCAGATCGAGGCGAAGGTCTTGGAGATGCTGAACATCTCGGTGGCCAAACGCGCCTGAGCCAGAGCAGTGCTGCAAATGACGGGCGGCACCCTTTCGGGTGCCGTTTCGCGTTAGATCGCCTCTTCGGGTGTCAAAAGCCCTTCGGCCACCAGCCTGTCGGCCCAAGCCTCTGGCGTAGTGAAGAGATGCCCCTTCCACCCGCGCGCTTCAGCAGCCTTGATATTATCGGCGCGGTCATCGGCAAAGAGAAGCGCCTCGGGGGCCACGCCACAATCCGCCTCGAGCATCCGGTAGATCTCGGGATCGGGCTTGATCACGCCCATGTGGCCGGAAATATAGCGGCGATCGAACTCCTGCAGGAAATCGTATTTGCCCTCGGCCATCGCGAAGGTTCCGATTCCGAAATTCGACAGCGCGAAGACCGGAATGCCCTTGGCCCTGAGCGCCCGCAGGAGCCGTACAGAATGCGGGATTGCGGGCGAGGCCATCTGTAGCCAGTCGGCATTCCAGCGCAGGATCTGCTCGCGCCATTCGGGATGCGCCTCCGCCAGCGCCGCGCAGAGATCGGGAAGGTTGCCGCCCTTGTCGACTGCATCATTCATCGCATGCAGATCGACCTCCGCAAACAGACGCTTGCGGTCTTGGGCGTCCATGAACGTGTCGAAATGCCGCTCGGGCTGCCATTCGAGAAGCACGTTCCCGATGTCGAAAACAACGGCTTCGATCATTTCCACAGTGCCTCGGCATGGAAGGCCAGATGATCGGCCATGAGACTCTGGACGAAGAAATAGCTGTGGTCATAGCCCTTCTGCATACGGAAGGTGCCTTCCTGACGGCGCCCCATCATGGCACCCGCCAGCGCCTCGGGGCGCAGCAGATCGAGGAACTGGTCGGAGGCGCCCTGATCCACCAGAACAGGGCCGTCAAAGCCCAGCTCCGTCATCAGATGGGTACTGTCATGCTCGAGCCACGCGCCCTCATCCGCGCCGAGATAGGCGCCCAGCTGCTTGCGGCCCCAGTCGCTCTGGGTGGGCTGCGCGATGGGCGCAAAGGCCGAAACCGAGCGGAAGCGGCCCGGCAGGCGCATCGCCATGGTCAGCGCCCCATGCCCGCCCATCGAATGGCCGGTGACCGACTGGCGATCGGGGTCGATGGCAAATTCCGACATCAGCAGCGCGGGAAGCTCCTCGGCGACATAATCCCACATGCGGAAATGCTTGGCCCAAGGGTCTTGCGTCGCGTTCACATAGAAGCCCGCGCCCTGCCCCAGATCATAGGCCTCGTCATTGGCCACGCCCTCGCCGCGCGGCGAGGTATCGGGGAAGACAAGCCCCACACCATGCTCCGCCGCCCATGCCTGCGCGCCCGCTTTGGTCATCGCGTTCTCATGGGTGCAGGTCAGCCCCGAGAGATACCACAGAAGCGGCACGGGGCCATCCTCGGCCTCTTCGGGCAGGAACAGACCAAAGGTCATCTCGGTGCCGGTGGACTTGGCATCATGCGCATAGACGCCCTGAACGCCCTCGAAGCAGCGGTTTTCGGAAATAATGCGCATGATGCCCTCTCGTTATTGGATCCAGTGCAGGATGACTGGCAGCGTTAGAATACTGGCGGCAGTCGACACGAAGATCGCCGCAGAGACCCGTGGCGCGCCGACATTGTAGTTCTGCGCCAGCATGTAGACATTTCCCGCGACAGGCAAGGACGCGGTGGCCACCATCACCCCCGCATCGAACCGGTCGACACCATAGACGAAAAACGCCGAAAGCGCGACGATGCCCGGATGGAGTGACAGTTTGCAGACCGAAAGCCACGAAGCCGGCCCCAGCCGGTTGAGCGTCAGCGCCGCAAGGCTCGCGCCGATAGCAAAAAGCGCGCCGGGCGTGGCGGCAGCGGCCAGCATCTTGACCGTCTCCGACAGCCATGCCGGCATGGGAATGCCGCAAGCCGACCACAGGAGCCCCAGCGCCATTGAGCCGATCATCGGATTCTTCACGATCCCCAAGGCAATCGGCGCGACTGCCACCCGTCCTGTGCGGGCGGCGCTCAGGACCACCGTGAACAGCACCGAGAACACGATAAGATCGACGCAAAGCACCATGATGATCGGCGCCACCGCCTGCGGGCCGAGCACAGCGGCCAGCATCGGCACACCCAGAAAGCCGGTATTGCCGATCATTGCCGTCTGGGCTTCCATCGCCGACATATCCGTGGCCTCGCCACGGAACTTGGCCACCGCAAAAGCCATCAGCCAGATACAGAGCGAGCCGGTGAAATAGGCCGCCATGAAACGGCCCTGAAACACATGGCTGATCTCCAGACCGGAGGTGAAATCGAACAGCATCGCGGAGAGCGGGAAGAAGAAGATAAACTTCGTGAGATAGGCCGTGGCGGCAGGCGGGAAGAACCCGACCTTACCGGCAAACCAGCCAAGCGCGATCAGGGCAAAAAACGGAAGCAATTGCAGGAAGATATCGAACATGGAAAATCCGCTAGCACGGCTTTTTCGAAAGGGCCAGCGCGGGCTCCGTGAGCGTGCTCAAATAGCCCCGCACTGCTCGTTTTTGCAGCGCTCTCAACCGCCGCCGATCAACACGCCCGCGGCAAAGACCAGCGCCCCGCCCAGCACGACCTGGAAGACCGCACGCAGGAAGGGGGTTTCCATATAGCGGTTCTGGATCCATGCGATGGCCCAGAGTTCGACGAACACCACCACCATCGCGATGATCGTCGCCGTCCAGAAATCGGGGATGAGATAGGGCAGCGCATGGCCGAGCCCGCCCAGCGCGGTCATCACCCCCGAGGCGAGACCACGTTTCAGCGGCGAACCACGGCCCGAGATCACCCCGTCATCATGGGCGGCCTCCGTGAAGCCCATCGAGATCCCCGCGCCTACCGAGGCAGCAAGCCCCACCAGCAGCGTGGTCTTGGGGTCCTGGGTGGCAAAGGCCGTGGCAAAGATCGGCGCCAGCGTCGAGACCGAGCCATCCATCAGCCCCGCAAGACCGGGCTGCACCCATGTCAGCACGAATTGACGATGCGCCGCGCGGTCCTCTTCCTCGCGGGCATCCGGCGTGAGGTGCTCTTCCATCAGATGTTCGGCAGTCGCCTCATGGCCCGCCTCGGCCGCGGCCAGATCACCCAGAAGCTTGCGGGTCGCGGCATCGGTCGCGCGTGCGGCCGCCGCCACATAGAACCGTTCGGCCTGACGTTCCATCGCGGCGGCTTCCCCCCGCATAGCCTCGAGCGACATGGTCTCGGCCATCCAGACCGGCTTGCGGGCATAGAACCCCGCCACAAACTCGCGCCGCACCAAGGGAATGACATCGCCGAAGCGGGCCTGATGTGCCTCGATCAGGCGGCGGCGATGCTCGTCCTCCTCCAGCGCCATACCGTCGAAGACCTTGGCGGAGGACGGAAATTCGGCACGCAGATGCTCGGCGAACTGGCGGTAGATCCGCGCATCATCCTCCTCGGACGAAATCGCCAATGCGAGGATTTCCTGTTCGTTGAGATCGGAAAAACGGCGGCGGTTGCCAAGGAAGGAAAACATAGGCGCGGCCCTCAAGTTTAGAATAATTCTAAACTACCCGAGCCACGCCGATTTGCAACCCTGCAAACGCATCCTAAACGCGAGGTTACATCACACCCGTCTCATCACGCCCGATATGACGCTCGCCACGGGCTTTCGCCAGCTGGATCTGATGCTCGCGCTCGCGGAAACGGGCGCGGTCTTCCTCGGAATATTCGCCCACGCAATGATGGCACTGCACACCCTGCTCGAATTCAGGGCGCTGCCTGTCCTCGGGGGCCAGCGGACGGCGGCAGGCATGGCAGACCTCGCGGTGCTTGCCCTGCTCGAGCCCGTGGGTCAGCGCCACACGCCCGTCAAAGACAAAACAATCCCCTTCCCAGAGGCTCTCTTCCTTGGGCATCTCCTCGAGATATTTCAGGATGCCGCCCTTGAGGTGATAGACATCCTCCACACCCTGCCCGATCAGGTAGTTGGTGGATTTCTCGCAGCGGATACCGCCGGTGCAAAACATCGCCACGCGCTTGTTGTGGAAGCGCTCACGGTTCTCTTCCCACCATTTCGGGAAATCGCGGAAGGTCTTGGTCTTGGGGTCCACGGCCCCCTTGAACGTGCCGATATCGACCTCGTAATCGTTACGCGTATCGATCACTACCACATCGGGGGCCTGAATAAGCTCGTTCCACTCCTCGGGCGTGCAATAATTGCCCACAGAGGCCGTCGGATCCACATCCGGCTGGCCCATCGTCACGATCTCTTTCTTCAGCTTCACCTTCATGCGCAGGAAGGGCTCGTCCTCGGCCGTGCTTTCCTTCCAATCGAGGCCGGCACAACCGGGCAAGGCGCGCACATGGGCCAGCACTGCATCGATCCCTTCACGCGGGCCTGCAATGGTGCCATTGATCCCCTCATGCGCCAGCAAAAGCGTGCCCTTGACGCCAGCCTCCTGCGCAAGCGCCAGGAGCGGGCCGCGGATAGCGGCCAGATCATCGAATCGGGTGAAGTGGTAGAGTGCGGCTACGATATACATGGGCCTGCGTTTACTGCTTCGGGTGCCCGTCAGGCAAGTCCGATATAATCGGCATTCCCGCCACAGCTTTGCGTCGTCGGTTGACCCTTCCTCGTTGCCCGCCTAGCGTGAGCCCGTTACAACAGGAGCTGCCCATGACCACCGCCCTTATCGTCATCGACATGCAGAACGATTTCTGTCCGGGCGGAAAGCTCGCTGTGGCCGAGGGCAACCTGATCGTGGGCGAGATCAATGCGCTGATGGGCCGCCATGAGGTGACAGTGCTGACGCAGGACTGGCATCCGGCCGACCATCAATCCTTTGCCTCGAACCACGGGGCCGATCCCTATTCCCTCACCCAGATGCCCTACGGTCCGCAGGTGCTCTGGCCGGACCACTGTGTGCAGGGGACAGACGGAGCGGCCTTCCACCCCGAACTGGCGACAGATCCCGCCGATCTGGTGCTGCGCAAGGGATTCCGCCCCGCAATCGACAGCTATTCGGCCTTCTTCGAGAATGACCAGACCACGCCCACGGGGCTGCATGGCTATCTGCGCGAGCGCGGTGTGACGGATCTCACCTTCTGCGGTCTCGCGCTCGATTTCTGTGTGGCGTGGTCCGCACTCGATGCGGTGAAGCTGGGCTATAAGGTTGCTGTCAAACGCTCTGCCTGCCGTGGCATCGATCTGGACGGGTCGCTCGAGGCGGCACTGACCAAGATGGACGCGGCCGGCATCCGCCTTATCTGAGCGGAGAAGACAAGGGCTCTGCCCTTGCCAAGTGCCTGATTTATAGGTTTAGTCCCCGCAACGAGAGGGAGGGGCCAGCCATGGTCGACATCGCGACACGCGTCTATAACCACAAGTGGAAGATCGATCCGATCATCCGCTCGCTGATCGATACCGATTTCTATAAACTCCTGATGTGCCAGTCGATCTTCCGCAACAGCCCCGATACGGTGGTGCAGTTCTCGCTGATCAACCGCTCCAAGGATATCCGTCTGGCCGAGATGATCGACGAGAATGTCCTGCGGATGCAGCTCGATTATGCCCGCTCGCTGAAGCTCTCGCGCGGGGAAAGCACATGGCTGCGCGGCAATACCTTCTATGGCAAACGCCAGATGTTCCGCTCCGATTTCATGGAGTGGTTCGATAACTACCAGCTGCCCGAATACGATTTGCAGGTGAAGGATGGTCAATACGAGCTGACCTTCGAAGGCAAATGGCATGAGGTCATGCTTTGGGAGATCCCTGCCCTTGCCATCCTGATGGAGCTGCGCTCGCGCGCGGTAGTTAACCAGATGCGCCGCTTCGAGCTGCAGGTGCTCTATGCCCGCGCGATGACCCGCATCTGGGAAAAGATCAACGTCCTCAAAGAGCTCGAGGGCCTCAAGATCGCCGATTTCGGCACCCGCCGCCGCCATAGCCACCTCTGGCAGGACTGGTGCGTGCAGGCAATGCTGGAGGGCTTGGGTGATAGCGCCAATGGCGGGGCCTTTACCGGCACCTCCAACTGCCTGATCGCCATGCGCCGCGATATCGAGGCCGTGGGCACCAATGCGCATGAATTGCCGATGGTCTATGCCGCGCTGGCCGAGAATGACGAGGCGCTCAAGCAAGCGCCCTACAAGGTGTTGGCCGACTGGCACGAGGAGCATGAAGGCAATCTGCGCATCATCCTGCCCGACACCTATGGCACCGAAGGATTCCTCAATGACGCGCCCGACTGGCTCGCCGGCTGGACCGGTATCCGTATCGATAGCGGCGATCCAGCGCCCCTGGCGGAGAAAGCGATCAAATGGTGGGAAGCGCGTGGCGAGGATCCGCGCGAGAAACTGGTGATCTTCTCCGACGGGCTGGATGTCGAAGAGATCAAGGCGCTGCATGCGCAGTTCCATGGGCGGGTCAAATGCAGCTTCGGCTGGGGCACGCTCTTGACCAATGATTTCCGCGGCTTCGAACCCGATGGCCGGCTCGAGCCTTTCAGCCTTGTTTGCAAGGCGATCTCGGCCAATGGTCACCCTACGGTCAAGCTGTCGGATAACCCCAACAAGGCAATGGGCCCGCAATCCGAGATCGAGCGCTACCGCCGCGTCTTCGGGGCCACCGGACAGGTTGCGCGCGAGGTAATCGTCTAAGGGCCCGAACTGCATGGGAGCTGTGCAAAATTGCCCTATCCCCGCCTCTTGCACCTGCCCTGAAAACGCGCCAGTTTCGCGCGGTTCTCAGGGCGGGGCGGAATTCCCCACCGGCGGTAAGCAGGATGACTGCAAGCCCGCGAGCGCCCTCCACATGAGGGGTCAGCAGATCGGGTGAAACTCCCGGGCCGACGGTCATAGTCCGGATGGAAGAGAATGTGCCAACTCCCGCCTGCGGGCGGTATGGCATGTGATCGCCTTGGGTGACGTGTTGTTGCGAAAGGAGATCCAGATGACACCCACCCGTTACGCCTTCGTCAAAGCCCAGTGGCATGCCGATATCGTTGATCAGGCCTATAAAGGCTTCTGCGAGCTGATCCCCGCGGATCAGGTCGATGTCTTTGACGTCCCCGGCGCCTTCGAGCTGCCGCTGGTGGCCAAGAAGCTTGCCGCGACCGGCCGCTATGCGGCGATTGCCTGCTCGGCCTTTGTCGTCGATGGCGGCATCTATCGCCATGATTTCGTGGCGCAGGCCGTGGTCGATGGCCTTATGAAAGCAGGATTGGACACCGGCGTTCCGGTGCTGTCGGTGTCGCTGACGCCGCATCACTATCAGGAAACCGATCACCATAACCGGATCTACAAGGAGCATTTCGTGCAGAAGGGCCGCGAGGCCGCCCAGGCCGCGCTTGGCGTGACGGCGCTGCATGCGATGCTGGCCTGACCCCTGTCAGGTCGCCTGAATAACAGGTCCCGCACATGAAAAAGACGCAAGCAACCCGCTTGCGTCTTTTTTGTTGTCCGCAGCCTCGAAGCTCAGGCCACCAGCGTCAGGAGATAGTAAATCGCCATCGCGAGGAAGGCCGAGAAGGGCACGGTGATGACCCATGCTGCCGCCACCTGAAGGATATGCGACCGGCGCACCAGCAGGCGGCGCTTGCGCTCCTCGGGCGGCACGGGCTTGCCTTTCTGGATGGCGCCCGGACGGGACGCGCGGCGTTGGGCGTGGAATTCGCGGTAGAAGCCCACGCCGAAGATACCGCCCACGGCGATATGGGTCGAGCTGACCGGCAGCCCCAGCCAGCTGGCCACGATCACCGTAATCGCCGCCGAGAGCGCCACGCAGAAGGCGCGCACGGTGTTGAGCTTGGTGATCTCGGAGCCCACCAGCTTGATCAGGCGCGGCCCGAACAGCAACAGACCGAAGGAGATCCCCATCGCGCCCACCAAGAGCACCCAGAGCGGCAGGCCCACGGAATCCGTGATCGAGCCCACCTCGGCCACATGCACGATGGCCGCCAGCGGACCGACCGCATTGGCAACGTCATTGGCACCATGGGCAAAGGACAAAAGGGCGGCAGCCACGATCAGCGGCAGCGAGAACAGCGTCTTCACCGACTTCTTACGGTTTTCCAGCCCCTGCGATTTGCGCTTGATCAGCGGCACGCTGACCAGCCAGCACAGGATACCGAAGCACAGGCCGATCAGACAGGCCGCGCCGAGCGGGATCGGGAATACATGCTTGAGCCCCTTGAACAGGATATAGGCGCCGAACGTGCCACCCATGATCCCGTTCCAGACCGGCACCCAGCGCCGCGCGGCGCCGATACGGTCCTCCACATCCAGCATCTGGCGACGGATCACCGCAAGGAAACTCGCCGCAATCGCCCCGCCCAGCACAGGCGCGATCACCCAACTGGCCGCGATCCGGCCCAGCATCGACCATTCGATCGCATGGAAGCCCGCCGCAAGCGCGCCCGCCCCGAACACGCCGCCCACAATGGAATGGGTGGTCGATACCGGCGCACCGATCCATGTGGCAAGGTTCAGCCAGAGGGCCGCAGCCAGCGCGGCAGCCATCATCACCCAGATATATTTTGCGGGGTCCTGCAGCGCGAAGGGGTCCACGATGCCGGTGGCCACGGTCTTGACCACATCGCCCCCCGCCAGCAGAGCACCCGCGGTCTCGCAGACGGCCGCGATCACCAATGCACCCAGCATCGGCAGCGCCTTGGAGCCCACCGCAGGGCCCATATTGTTGGCCACGTCATTGGCGCCGATATTGAGCGCCATATAGGCACCGATCGCCGCCCCGATGACCACAACGCCCTGCCCCGGACCTGCCCCCATCAGAAGGGCGGCCATGAGCCCCGCCAGACCAATGAAGGCCAGCGCGATGCCGGGCGCCACAAGACTACGGGAAAGGTGCTGCGCGCCATATTCCAGCCGCCCGATCCGCTTCAGGTCGCGGTCGAGCGTTTTCCACTGGTTCACCGGCTTGCCGTTCTGATCTTCCGTCGACATGAATCCGCCACAAAACTGTTACATCCGGTGGCGGCCATAAGCGGGACGCGTTTAAAGATCAACGTTTGATGGGCTGCAATGACAGAATTATGTCTGCCAGACCCTCTTCTGCAACGGCTTTTGCAGCGTCTTCGGGGCTGAACCAGCGGCGCCGGCGCTGGCCCTTTTCGGGATAGTCCTCCGAAAGCTCTGCCTTGCCCATATGAAAGACCGCCACATCCACCGAGATGGCCAGCCCGCTCTCGAGCGCCTTGTCATAGTTGAAATACCCGACGGGCCGTTCGGAGATCCGGCCCGTCGCCCCCGCCTCCTCCCAGGCTTCCTGCGCCGCCGCCCCCGAGAGCGAGCGCCCGCGCATCGGCCAGCCCTTGGGCGTGACCCAGCGCCCCGTGCCGCGCGAGGTGATCAAGAGCACCTCCGTAGCCTCGCCCGTCTTGCGGGTGCATAGCGCGGCCACCTGCAGCGCAGGTGGACGGCGGCCCAGCAGGCTCTGCATCACATCCAGCAGTCGGCGTATCATCCTTGATCCTTTGTCGGGGGCACAGAGCGGTCCCCTACCACATGGGGGCGGAGGGCGAGAGATCCAACATCACCTCCGACAGCATCTCGACCAGAAGCGCCGCATTCTGCCGCGAGAACCCCGCACCCGGACGGACCGGCAACCGGTTCTCCTCACACTCCGCCAGCAGGATCAGATGCCCCGCAAGCGCGTCACGCGCGCGCCCCGCGGTGTCGGAGGTGTCGAAGACCAGCACGATCCGGTCGTCATGGACGGCCACCTGTGGCGCGGAAAGTGCCGCAAGCCGCGACTGAAGGAACGCCATCATCTCGGGATCGGGCGCGCCCGCCTCGCCGCCATCGGCACAAAGATAGCGCGCGCCAGCCGCGTCCCAGCCCCAAGGGCCGTCCCGCCGCTCGAGAACAACTGCCTCAGTCATCGCCATCCACCTTTCCACGTAATGATTTCACCTCGCCCCTGATCGTCTTGGCCTTCAGCCGGCGCCGCTGGCTGCCCTTGGTGGGCTTGGTGGCGATCCGGCGTTTGGGGCGATGGGTCGCCGCCACGATCAGCTCGGCCAACCGCTCGCGTGCCAGTTCGCGGTTGCGCGCCTGCGAGCGGGTTTCCTCGCAGCGGATCAGCAGCGCGCCGTCCTGCGTCCAGCGTCGTCCGGCAAGCTGACGCAGCCGCGTCTTCACCGGCGCGGGCAGATGCGGGGAGCGCTCGGCCTCGAACCGCAACTCGACCGCGGTCGAGACCTTGTTCACATTCTGCCCCCCCGGCCCCTGCGAGCGGGTGAAGCTTTCGGTGATCTCCCAATCGGCGATCGAGATGGTGTCGGTGATTCTCAGCATGGGCGGAAAGTAACGCGCCTGACGGTAATAGAAAGGGTCTTCTCGTGCCTCCGGTCTCCCCCGCCCGGACCCCCTTGTCGCGCGGGGCATGCAGCACTAGGCTCCTGTCATCGGCGATCTCGCCTCAAAGAATGGTTTCTATATGCTGATCGGCATCCTCAAGCTTGGCCCCATGGCCGAGCCGCTCCGCGAAAAACATGGCCAGTATTCGGACATGTTCCAGCGACTTCTCTCCGGACACGGCTTCACCTACCGCATCTATGACGTTGACGAAAAAGGCGAAATACCTGCCACGCCCGATGAATGCGAAGGCTGGATCCTGAGCGGGTCCAAACATGGCGCCTATGAAGACCACGCCTTCATCCCGCCGCTCGAGGCCTTTATCCGCGCAGTGGCCAAGGCGGAGGTGCCGATGGCCGGCATCTGCTTCGGCCACCAGATTATCGCACAGGCGCTCGGCGGCCATGTCGAGAAATTCAAGGGCGGTTGGGCCGTGGGCGCGCAGAACTACACTATCGACGGCCAGCCCATGGTGCTGAACGCCTGGCATCAGGATCAGGTCACGCAGATGCCCGAGGGCTTCGACTGTGTGGGCGGCAATGATTTCTGCCGCTATGGCGCGATGGTGAAAGGCAATCACATCTTCACCATCCAGCCACATCCCGAATTCGACGACGCCCTGATCGGCGACATGCTGGCCACCCGCCGAGACGGCCCGATCCCGAATGCGCTGATCGATGCCGCCGAGACAAAACTGACTGAACGCAAGACATCAAACGTGATCGGCGAGCGTATCGCGCGGATGTTCCTTGCCGCTGAAAGGAAAACCGCATGAGCGACTGGATCAAGAAATGCCCGCAGGCGGCGCAGGATTACCTCGTCGACCGGCGGCTCGACGAGGTCGAATGTATCGTGCCCGATATCGCAGGCGTGGCGCGCGGCAAAGCCATGCCCGCGTCGAAATTCGCGCATCAATCGCATTTCTACCTGCCGAACTCGATCTTCCTGCAGACCATCACCGGCGAATGGACCGATAACCCCGCGGGGGCCTTCACCGAGCCGGATATGATCCTCGAACCCGATTTCTCGACCGCCACCGCCGCCCCCTGGACTGCGGACTGGACGATGCAGGTCATCCATGACGTGAAGGATCAGGCGGGTAATCTGGTGCCGATCGCACCGCGCAACGTGCTCAAACGCGTGGTGGACCTCTATAAGGCCGAGGGCTGGACGCCGATCGTCGCGCCCGAGATGGAATTCTTCCTCGTGGCCCGCAATACCGACCCCAACCAGCCGATCATCCCGCCGATGGGCCGCACGGGGCGGCGCGCGGCCGCCAAACAGGCCTATTCGATGTCGGCTGTGGATGAATACGGCAAGGTGATCGACGATATCTACGATTTCGCCGAGATGCAGGGCTTCGAGATCGACGGTATCCTGCAGGAAGGCGGCGCGGGCCAGATCGAGATCAACCTCGCCCATGGCGACCCGATCCAGCTGGCCGACCAGATCTTCTTCTTCAAACGGATGATCCGCGAGGCCGCGCTGCGCCATGACTGTTTCGCCACCTTCATGGCCAAGCCCATCGAGGGCGAGCCGGGATCGGCGATGCATATCCACCAGTCGGTGATCGACGAGAACGGCGACAATATTTTCTCGGATGCCAATGGCGCCGAAACCGAGACCTTCCTGCATTGTATCGGCGGGCTCCAGCGCCACCTGCCTGCGGTGATCGGGCTGCTTGCGCCCTATGTGAACAGCTACCGCCGCTACATTCCGGATTTTGCCGCCCCCATCAACCTCGAATGGGGCCGCGACAACCGCACCACGGGCCTGCGCGTGCCGATCTCGAGCCCCGCGGCGCGGCGGATCGAAAACCGGCTGGCGGGAATGGATTGCAACCCCTATCTGGGGCTTGCGGCAACGCTTGCCTGCGCCTATCTGGGCATGAAGGAAAAGCAGATGCCGCGCCCCGAATATCTGGGCGACGCCTATTCCGGCACGGACGAGCTGCCCGCCAACCTGGGCGATGCACTGGATCTTCTGGCCGGTCACGATCCGATCCGCGATGTGCTGGGCGAACAGTTCTGCGTGGTCTATGAAGCGGTCAAGCGAAACGAATACAAAGAGTTCCTACAGGTCATCAGCCCGTGGGAGCGCGAGCACCTGCTGCTGAACGTGTAAGACGGAGACCCGATGAACCTGCTCTTTGCCAATGATACCACCGGCGAGCATGCGCCTAGCTACTATGCCGCCACCGCCTATTCCGACAAACGCCGCCCCAGCCTTACGGGCGAGGCGCGCGCGGATGTGGCGATCATCGGGGGCGGGTTCACGGGGCTTTCGACCGCGCTGCATCTGGCGCAGCGCGGCTATTCGGTCAGGCTTCTCGAGGCACATCGGATAGGCTTTGGCGCCTCAGGGCGCAATGGCGGGCAGGTCGGCTCCGGCCAGCGGCTCGAGCAGGACGAGCTGGAATTGCGCTACGGGCGCGAGATGGCCCACAGGCTCTGGGAGTTCGGGCAGGAGGCCAAGGGGCTGATCAAATGCCTGATCGCCTCGCATGACATTCCGGTCACCTTCCATGAGGGGATCGTGCATGCCTGCCTGAACAAGCACGAGGTCCGGCACTCGCATCACATGGCCGAGAAACTGGCCCGCGACTACGGCTATAATCTGGTCGAGCCGCTTTCCAGGGAAGAGCTGCACGAGATCCTTCCCTCAGACCGCTACAAGGGCGGCGATATCGACCGTGGCGCGGGGCATCTACATCCCCTGAACTTCGCGCAGGGGCTGGCGCTGGCCGCCGAGAAGGCGGGGGCGGTGCTTTACGAGAAAAGCCATGTGCAGAAGGTCGAGACCGGCCCCGAGGTCACCATCACCACCGATAATGGCGTGCTGAAGGCAAGCTATCTGGTGCTGGCCTGCAACGGCTATCTGGGCGATCTCAAGCCCAAGGTCGCGGCCCGCGTCATGCCGATCAACAATTTCATCGTCGCGACCGAGCCGCTGGGCACCCGTACCGCCGAGGTGCTGCGCGAGAACGTGGCCGTGGCCGACACCAAATTCGTGGTCAATTACTGGCGACTGTCGGAAGACAACCGGCTGCTGTTCGGCGGGGGCGAGAGCTACGGCTACCGCTTCCCCGATATCGTGAAGACCGTGCGCAAACCGATGCTGGAGATCTATCCCTCGCTCAAGGATGTGAGGATCGATTACGCTTGGGGCGGCACGCTGGCCATCACCATGAACCGCATGCCAGCCTTCATCCGGCCGGCGGGAGACAATATCCTCTCGGCCTCGGGGTTTTCCGGGCACGGGGTAGCGATGGGCGTTCTGGCGGGGCGGATCATGGCCGAAGCCATCAGCGGTCAGGCCGAGAAGTTCGATCTTTTCGCCTCGCTCGATGTGCCCAAATTCCCCGGCGGCGCGCTGCTGCGCAGCCCGCTTCTGGCGGCGGCCATGACGTGGTATGCGATGCGCGACCGCTTAGGGTTGTAAGCAGGCCTATCTGTTGACACATTAGTTTCACGCGCCCTTAGCATACTGCCGGGGCAATGAAGCTGCAAATTGTGTCAGGAGAGTCTCATGCCACGCGATGCACGGATCGCCCCAAACTGCTACGATGCCGAGCCGATCCCCGAGGCGGCCCGCGCCGAAATAGAGCGCCTGCTGAGCACCGGCGATCTCTTCCGCTATACCTCCGAGGACGCGCCCGTTGCGCGGCTGGAGGCGGAGTTTGCCGCCCATATGGGGGTCAGCTACGCCATCGCCGTCTCCAGCTGCTCGCAGGCGCTGTTTCTGGCGATGAAGGCGCTGGACCTGCCGGCAGGTGCGCGGGTTCTGGTGCCGGCCTTCACCTTTGCCGCCGTACCTTCCGCGATTGTCCATGCGGGCTGTGTGCCGGTTCTGGTGGAGGTCGATGACAGCCTGCGGATCGACCCTCTGGATTTCCGCGCTAAGCTGGAGGGGGCCGATGCCGTGCTGATCAGCCATATGCGCGGCCATACCTCCGACATGGATATGATCATGGACGAGGCCGAGGCCCGTGGCCTGCCGGTGATCGAGGATGCCGCCCATAGTCTTGGCACCACATGGCATGGCCGCAAGATCGGCACCATCGGTCGTATCGGCTGTTTCTCCTTCCAGAGCTACAAGCTGCTGAATGCGGGCGAAGGCGGGGTGATGATCACCGATGATCCCGAACTGGCGGCGCGTGCCATCATCATGTCGGGCGCCTACGAGCATAACTGGAAAAAGCACCCGGGCCTGACCGCGCGCTGCGAGGCATGGCAGAACCGGCTGCCGCTTTATAACTGCCGGATGCAGAACCTTTCAGCGGCGATCCTGCTGCCGCAGCTGGGCGAGATCAGCCGCCGTGCGGCGGACGGTCTGCGCAACCATGACCATGTGGCAGAGCGTCTGGGCGAGAGCCGCTGGCTCTCGGTGCCGCCTGCCCTGCCGCCCGAAACCCGCGCGCCGGATTCGCTGCAATTTCTGTTATCTGGCGACTGGAGCGACGAGGAGGCCCGCGCCTTCCAGGCCGAGGCCAAGGCGCAGGGCGTGTCGGTCTCGGTCTTCGGACTGTCCACCGATAATGCGCGCGCCTTCTGGAACTGGCAGTTTCTGACCGACCTACCCGATCTGCCCAAGACCCGCGCCATGCTGATGCGCGCCTGCGACATCCGCCTGCCCGCAAGGCTGACGCAACCCGATCTCGAGTTCATCGCGGATGCGCTGCTCGAGGCCGTGGCGCAAGTCAAACCCGCCTGACGAAAAAAGCCGGAGCCTCACGCTCCGGCTTTGTTACTTAAGTCTTTATCCGGCCCGGTTATTCGGCAGCATAACCCGAGATCGCGATCACATCGCAGAACTCTTCAATGCCCCAACGACCACCTTCACGCGCGCGGCCCGATGCTTTCACGCCCCCAAAGGGCGAGCCCGCGCCACGCGACTGGCCGTTCAGCTCGACCATACCGGCCTGAAGCTGCGTGGCCATCCGGCGCAGACGCGCAGGATCCTGGGTCTGGGCATAGTTGGTCAGACCGTATTCGGTGTCATTGGCCACTTGCACAGCCTCTTCTTCCGTATCGAAGGGCATGATCGACAGCACCGGCCCGAAGATTTCCTCGCGCATGATGGTCATATCCGGCGTGCAATCGGCAAAGATCGTCGGGCGGACGAAATAGCCACGGTTCACGCCCTCGGGCAGACCCGGACCACCGGCCAGAAGGGTCGCGCCCTCGGCAATGCCCTTCTCGATCAGCCCCTGGATCTTGTCATATTGCGACTTGTTGATCACCGGACCGATATGCTTGCCATGCTCACGCGGGCTACCGACCTTGGTCTCGTCCGCAACCTTCTTGGCGATCTCGAGCGCCTGCGGATAGATCGAACGCTCGACCAGCATCCGCGAGGGCGCGTTGCAGCTTTGGCCCGAATTGTTGAACATGTGCTTCACGCCACGTTCCACGGCCTTGTCATCGGCATCGGCAAACACAAGGTTCGCGCCCTTGCCACCCAGCTCAAGCGCCACGCGCTTGAGCGTCTCAGCGGCATTCTTGGAGATCGCACGGCCTGCGCGGGTCGAGCCGGTAAAGGAGATCATCTCGATATCGACATGGCCCGACAGCGCGGAGCCCACGCCCATACCGTCGCCATTCACGAGGTTGAACACGCCCGCCGGAATACCGGCCTCGTGGATAAACTCGGCAAAGAGCATCGAACTGAGCGGCGCCTCTTCGGAGGGTTTGAGCACCATCGTGCAGCCGGCCACAAGCGCGGGGGCCACCTTCAGCGTGACCTGATTCATCGGCCAGTTCCACGGCGTGATCAGCCCCACGACACCGATCGGCTGGTAGCCGATCATCGCGCCCGGCGTGCCATCGCCCAGCGGATGCAGCCATTCGAAGGATTTGGCGGCCGTCAGACAGTTGGTGATATGGCTGATCCCGGCACCGGCCTGCGAGGCGAAGGCCAGATCGATGGGCGCGCCCATCTCGAGGCTGATCGCCTCGGCCATCTCCTGCTGGCGGGATTTATAGACCTCGAGCAGGCGCTCGACATAGGCGATGCGCTCGGCAGGCGGGGTCGCGCGCCATGCGGGCAGCGCGTCCTTGGCGGCCTTCACCGCGATATCGACATCCTCGGACGTGCCGAGGCTGATCACGGCGCAGGCCTCTTCGGTGGACGGGTCAATGACATCGTGGTCGCGCGGGGCCAGCGGCGCAACCCATTCGCCATTGATGTAAAACTGACGTTTTTCGATCATAAGCAGACTCCTGTTTGGGGCGCAGCCTGTCGCAAAGATCCCGAGGACGCAAGGCGTCACAATGACATACCGGTATGCCGAAACGGAATATAATGTACCCGCACAAATCGGGGCATTTTCCTGCCCTCCACTGGGCAAACCCTTCCGGCAGGCTTATATCTTTGGCAGCATTTTCAGATGGAGGATCTTATGGGACTGCGCATCAACGATATCGCCCCCGATTTTACCGCACCCTCGACCGATGGCGAGATCAAATTCCACGATTTCATCGGCGACGGCTATGTCGTTCTCTTCTCGCATCCGCGCGATTTCACACCGGTCTGCACGACCGAATTTGGCGCCGTCGCGCAACTGGCCGAGGAATGGGCCAAGCGCAATACCAAGGTTCTGGGTGTTTCGGTCGATACGGTCGAGGAACACACCAAATGGAAGAATGATATCGAGAGCTTCGCAGGCACCAAGGCCGGCTTCCCGATCATCGACGACACCTCGCTGACCGTGTCGAAAGCCTATGACATGCTGCCGGCCGATTTCTACCTGCCCGAGGCCAACCGCACCCCCGCCAACACGGCGACCGTGCGCACCGTCTATATCATCGGGCCGGACAAGAAGGTCCGCCTGACCATGACCTATCCGATGTCGGTGGGCCGCAACTTCGCCGAGATCCTGCGCGCGCTCGATGCCGTGCAGGCGACCGATGGCGTGCCCTTCGCCACCCCCGCCAACTGGGTGCCCGGTCAGGACGTGATCGTGGCTCTGTCGGTGTCGGATGAGGATGCCAAAGCCAAATACGGCGATCTGGACATCAAGCTACCCTATCTGCGCTTCGCCAAACAGCCGAAGTAATCCCCGGAAAGCCCGCGCCTGTCGCGGGCTTTTTCATTTCGGCTCGGGCAATCCGTAATGGGCCATCATAGCGGCAATCGCCTCGTCATTGCCCTGCGAATGATCGCTGCGATTGATCGATTTGAGGCTGACCTCCTGCGTGCCGGGCCATTCGATCACACGGGTGCGCCCGCCCGCATGGCGGATCAACGTGCCCTGCATCCGCGCCATCCAATACATCCAGACATCATCCGCCGTCGGCGCCAACCGCAAAAACAGATCCTCGCGGGTCACATCCTCATGCAGGCTACGGGGCGGATAGAGCACACCATGCACACCGGTCAGGAAGATATCCGCCCCGCATCCGGCCTCGCCTATATTTTTAGGCCAGTCGAGATAGGGTGCGGGCCGCCCGCCGCATAGCGTGAAGCGATGCGCCCGATGGGCGATCACCTCTCCCGGATGGGCGATAGACGCGCGCACCAGCCGTTCGAGCCAGTCGCGCGGATAATAGACATCGTCATCGAAGGTAACGACGGCCGCCTCCGGATAGGCCAGCAGAGCGGGGATATGCTTTTTATAGGACCGCCAGTCCGCGCAGGTGCGGATTGTCAGCCCCTTCGCCTCGAGCGCACGGATCTCGTCGGGCAAGGCTGTCTCGTCGCCCTCGGCCAGCCAGAGCACCACCTCATCGGGCGTAATGCTCTGGGTCAGAAGCGAGCGCAGCACCAGCACCAGCGCCGGATAGCGCGGCGGGAAGCTGGTAAGCGACACGACAAGCCGGTGCGGCAGGCCATGCGGTGTCCCCTGCCCTGTGCGCGACGCGATCTCGCGCCGTGCTTTTGCCACGCGCCTGCGCCATTTCAGATAGCGGAACCAGTTCGGCTCAGCCATCGGGCTGCTCCCATGCCCGCTTCAGCCACGAGACATCACCGATCCGGCGATACCATTTCCCCCCCTGCCCGTTCAGCGCATCGGTCATCTTGGGATTACCGGCAAAACAGACGATCTTCGCACCTGCGGGGAGCGAGGGATCGGCCAGATAGCTCTTCAGCCCCCGCGGCACACAGTCATTCTTGAAACTTACGCACCAGCCCTTGGGCCAATAGGCCAGATGCCCGTGCTTGGCCAGCTGCGCCGACTGGAACTGCTGGCTGATCTCGTAATCGCGGGTCGCGGCCACGGGATCGGCCAGATAGGCATCGAGGATATAGCTATGCGCCCCGATCTCGTAGCGGAAGACCGAACTGTTGCCGACCGAATGCAGGAAAGCATCCCGTGCGCTATTCACCTTGCGCAGGGGCTTGTGACGGAAGAGATCGTCATCGCGGATAATACGGAACGGGCCCTCCACCTCGAAAAACGGCTCCAGCGCACCGACAACCACCTGATCGAGATCGAGAAACAGCGCCGTCCCCGACAGCCCCGCCAGATCCTCGCGGAACAAAGCCAGCTTGCGCCAGCGGGTGTCGGTCTTGCCCTTGGCCAGCCCCAGCTCGGGCAGCGGCAGCGCCTCGACGGATGCGTCCAGCCCCGTGGCGTCATCGGTAAAACAGATGAAGCGATGCGGCCGGCCAAGGTGTTTGCGCACCCCTGCCGCCAGACGGTTCACATATTCGGGCCCGTAAAGCGTGCCCCATTTCATGGTGAGGATAAGAACCGGTTTGGTCATGACAGCCCCCTTTCGGCCCTATAGGAAGCCCTGCGCCCGAGCTTTCGCGATCTGCAGATCGAGATAGCTACCGGACGGGATCTTTCCCTCGAAATCGCGTTTGGCATGGCGCTCGACCACACTTTTCGACAGATGCACACCATAGGTATCGGGGCCGAAACTGCTGTCATCCAGACGTCCCGGCTCGATGAACTGGCGCACATCCCGCACCGCGACGGGATAGAATGCGTCGATCGGCAAGGCGCGCTCGAATGCGCCATGGTTACGCAGAGCGGCGGTAAAGGCACGCGGACCGGTCGATCCCCAGATCCATTCCTCGATGGGCAGGCCCCGCCCCAGTGTTCTGATCTGGTATTTCAGGCGTCGCAGGCCCGTCACCTGCGGAGGGATTCCTCTGAACCCCGCCTTGTATTGCATCAGCTCGCGCGTGACGGCGCTGTCGGAAGGCACCCGCATTACGGCACAATTCACCGAATCCGGCTGCTGAAGCCCGTAGACCCATTCACTGTCAAAGACGAAAGGACGCAGCGCGATCACATCGAGATCCACCCACATGAACTCGGATCGTCCCATCATGTGATAGCGGAAGAAGTTGGAATGCAGCGAGGGGCTGTTTTCCTTGGCGTAATAGGAAATCGTCTCGGTCGGCAGGATCTCGTTGGCGTCGCGGTTCTCGAACCCTTTGGGCATATCGGCCAGAGGAGTGTAACTGAAGACCGTCACGGTCTGATCGAACCGCGCAAAAGACGCCAGACTTGCCCGCTCCATAGGACCTAATTCACCAACCCAAAGGGTCGCCATTTTCGTCATCTTGTTCTGCTTTCATCGAAAAACGGGACAGTTCCGACTTCCCATACTCCACCTCCGGACGCAATGGGTGCGCATCGCGCCATGGTCTGCGGGTTCAGGCGCTCTCCCGGTGCAGTGCTGCGGTTCGGATATCATCTGGCGCCCTGCCATTCTGCCGCAAAACAGCCGCGGGACAGTGCGAGCCGACGCGCTCGACGAGCCAGTCGATCACCGCTGCCCGATCATCTTCCGCCGCACAGTCTAAGCTCTGGACACAGAGGAATTTAACCGCCGGCTCCATATTGGCCCTGATCTTGTCAGCCCCTTCGCCGCAGCCACAATCTACCTCGTAATGGACACGCTCATTGTGGATCGTAAGCGCCGGATCTGCCCGTAACTCAAGAAGATAAGCCAAAGCTGCAACTTGGAACTGGGTATGGTTGCGGAAGCGGAATTTCATTTGGGCACGGAGGATCTCGGGATGCCGCTCATAGAAGTTTCGCTGCGTGGACACGCGCAAGGGATGCGGTTGGTGACGCGGATTGACAGTATATGTCTTTTCGCCGACCAGCTGCGCCGAGATAGACGCGCAGATATGCGTATTGGTCTTCTCACGTTGTTTCCGGAATGTGATCTTACGCAAGAACCGGCGCCAGCGCACCTTGAAACTCTTCCGGTGCTGCAAGACGTAATCGGCGTGGATAACGGGTTTTCCATCCTTGAAGAAATCCTCAACCGTCACCTCGCGCGTCAGGAAGAAATCGTCGTTGAGAAATATATATTTCTCAGCCAATCCCGAAATGCGGTGCAACATGACTTCGATGGAGCGCGAATTGAACGTTGGAAGACAATTCTCATGCCCTGCAAAAATATCCTTGTGATCGATGATACGGATCTTGCCCGGTGGACAGAGGCCCTCTTTGACAAAATCGCCCAAAAACTCTGGCGTCTGATCATCCGTAACAAGCCAGATCGTCCGCACATCCGGACAGAATTTCAGGATCGAGGCTATACAGAAATAGATCTCGCCAACTTGTTGGAAGCGTGTCGGCAAAAGGCCTTTAGGATGTGCTTTTGCAGCATCCTCGCTAAACTGCGCCCGCTTTCGCAGGTGCTTCGGGTCATTTCCATCAACCCAAGAAATAACAGCGTCCAATTCAGGCATTGAGGCTTCCAGCATTCAGCATCCATCTCAAAAAATCAGGCGGCCCCAGCAAGGAGGCCGCCTGACTAAAGTTTTTAGCATAGATCGCTGGGATCAGTCTGCTTTTTCTTCTTTCTTCTCCGGTGCGACTTCTTCGCCGGTTTCTTGGTCGACCATCTTCATGCCAAGGCGCACCTTGCCGCGATCGTCGAAGCCCAGCAGCTTGACCTTCACCTCTTGACCCTCTTTGAGGATGTCCGACGGGTGGTTCAGGCGCTTGTTGGCAATCTGCGACACGTGAACAAGGCCGTCACGCTTGCCGAAGAAGTTCACGAAGGCGCCGAAATCGACGAGCTTCACAACCTTACCGGTGTAGACCTTGCCTTCTTCCGGCTCTGCCACAATCGAATAGATCATGTCATAGGCCTTCTTGATGGCTTCACCATTGGCCGAGGCGATCTTGATGATGCCGTCGTCATTGATGTCGACTTTCGCGCCCGAGGTTTCCACGATCTCGCGGATGACCTTACCGCCCGAGCCGATCACTTCACGGATCTTGTCGGTCGGGATCTGCATGGTCTCGATGCGCGGTGCGTGCTCGGAGAACTCGGTGCGGCCGGTGGACAGCGCCTTGTTCATCTCGCCCAGAATGGTCATCCGGCCGTCTTTGGCCTGTGCCAGAGCCTGCTCCATGATCGCGGGCGTGATGCCTGCAACCTTGATGTCCATCTGCAGCGAGGTGATGCCGTTCTCGGTGCCCGCCACTTTGAAGTCCATATCGCCCAGGTGGTCTTCGTCACCGAGGATGTCGGTGAGGACCGCATAGCGACCGTCGTCTTCGAGGATCAGACCCATGGCCACACCTGCCACCGGAGCTTTCAGCGGAACGCCCGCATCCATCATCGACAGCGAACCGCCGCAGACCGAAGCCATCGAGGAAGACCCGTTCGATTCGGTGATCTCGGAGACAACGCGGATGGTGTAGGGGAAGTCGGTCGCAGCCGGCAGCACCGCTTGCAGCGCGCGCCATGCCAGCTTGCCGTGACCGATTTCACGACGGCCGGGCGAGCCCACGCGGCCAACCTCGCCCACCGAATAGGGGGGGAAGTTGTAATGCAGCAGGAAGTTCGAGCGGTAGTTGCCTTCGAGCGCGTCGATGATCTGTTCGTCATCGCCGGTGCCCAGCGTGGTCACAACAAGACCTTGGGTCTCGCCACGGGTGAACAGCGCCGAACCATGGGTGCGCGGCAGGATGCCCACTTCCGAGGTGATCGGACGCACGGTGGTGTTGTCGCGGCCGTCGATACGGGCGCCACCATTGATGATGTCACCGCGCAGAATGCCCGATTCCAGCTTCTTGATGGCCGAGCCGAGATTGGCATCTGCCAGATCTTCTTCCGACAGCGCTTCCTTGATCGCGGTCACGGCAGCGGAGATCGCATTGGTGCGCTCCTGCTTGTCCTTGATCGCGAAAGCGGCGCGCATCTGGGTCTCGCCAGCAGCTTTGACCTTGCCATACAGCTCGTCATAGTTCGGCGGAACGAAATCGAAGGGCTCTTTCGCGCAGGCTTCGGCCAGATCGATGATCATGTCCAGAACTGGCTGCATCGCGTCATGGCCAAATTTGACCGCGCCGAGCATTTCTTCTTCCGACAGCTCGTAGGCTTCGGATTCCACCATCATAACGGCGTCTTTGGTGCCGGCGACAACCAGATCGAGGCGCTGCTCGGGGTTGTTGCGCAGTTGGGTCATGTCCTCGCATTCGGGGTTGAGGATATATTCCCCATCCACGAAGCCAACGCGGGCAGCCGCGATCGGACCCATGAAGGGCACGCCCGAGATGGTCAGGGCTGCCGAAGCCGCGATCATCGCGACGATATCGGGCTCGTTGACCAGATCGTGGCTGAGCACGGTGCACATGACCAGAACTTCATGCTTGAAGCCCGGAACGAAGAGCGGGCGGCAGGGACGGTCGATCAGACGCGCGGTCAGCGTCTCTTTTTCCGTCGGGCGTGCTTCGCGTTTGAAGAAGCCACCCGGGATCTTACCGGCTGCGTAGTATTTCTCTTGGTAGTGAACCGTGAGCGGGAAGAAATCTTGACCCGGCTTCGGTGCTTTGGCGAAGGTCACGTTGGCCATGACCGAGGTCTCGCCCAGCGTGGCGATCACGGTCCCATCGGCCTGACGTGCCACCTTGCCGGTTTCCAGCGTCAGGGTCTCTTCGCCCCACTGGATGGATTTTTTAGTAACGTTGAACATTCAGCGTATCCTGTCTGGAAACCTCACAGGCGTATCCCGTGGGCTCCCGTTTGCATGGCGGCCCCATTGCCGCCGCCCCTCTATCCTGTGCATGTGCCCCGGGGGCTCGGGCGTCACGTCTCAGATGCATCGGCTCATACAGGAAAATGCGGCTCAGGGAAAGCAAACTGTGCGACATCGCGTCACCTCTTTGGTTAACGGCCCCGTTAGCGTTTCCCGTGAATCATTGCCCGCAACAAGAAAGGCCGCAGCGGGGGCTGCGGCCTTTCTGTGTTGGAGATGTGGCGCTTATTTCGCGCGGAACTCGCCGGAATCGCGGGTGATCAGCGTCACCACGATGATGGCGATGAAGGCCGCGACGAAACCCGGGATGATCTCGTAGAGGCCGGTAGAGGCGGCAAGCCCAGAATAGATCCAGAAGATCACCGTGCCCGCCCCCACGATCAGACCTGCCAGCGCGCCTGCGCCGTTCATCCGCGGCCAGGTCAGCGCGAGGATCACCAGCGGGCCGAAGGCGGCACCGAAACCGGCCCATGCGTTGGACACAAGCCCCAGCACCTCGGAATTCGGGTCCGCCGCGATCCAGATCGCCACAACGCCGACCAGCACGATCGCGATACGGCCCACATTCACCAGCGCCCGATCGGACGCCTTGCGGTTCAGCACGATGCGGTAGAAATCTTCCGAGATCGAGGAGGCCGCCACCAGAAGCTGCGAGGAGACCGTCGACATGATCGCCGCCAGAAGGGCTGCATAGAGGAAGCCGGTCACCAGCGGGTGGAACAGCAGGTTCGCCAAGAGGATGAAAATGGTCTCGGGATCTTCCACGGAGATACCGTTACGCTCGACATAGGCGCGGCCGAAGATGCCCACACCGATCGCGCCAAGAAGCGAGATCGCCATCCAGCCCATGCCGATATTACGCGCCTTTGGCACATCGGCGACCGAGCGCACCGCCATGAAGCGCACGATGATATGCGGCTGGCCGAAATAGCCAAGCCCCCACGCCATCGCCGAAATCCAGCCGATCGCGGTCAGGCCATGGGTCAGCGACAGATAGCCTTCCTGCATGTCGGACAGGCGAGCGGTTGCCTGATCCACGCCATTGCCCTGCCCCATGTACAGGATCACGGCAGGCATGATGATCAGCGCGAGCATCATGATGAAACCCTGCACGAAATCGGTCAGCGACACGGCGAGGAAGCCGCCGATGACCGTGTAGACCAGCACGATGCCCAAGGTCAGGCAGACGCCCACCATATAATCACCGCCAAAGGCGCTGGCATAGAGCTTGCCGCCCCCCACAAGGCCCGAGGCGGTATAGACCGCGAAGAACACCACGATGATCACCGCCGACACCATCCGCAACGCGGTGGCATAGGACGGGAAGCGGTTAGCCAGGAAGGCCGGAATGGTCAGGCTGTTGGAATAGCGCTCGGTCTGCTCGCGCAGGCGCGGCGCCACGATGATCCAGTTGAACAGCGCGCCGATGAACAGACCGATCCCGATCCATGCGCTGACGAGACCCGAGGCATAAAGCGCGCCCGGCAGGCCCAGCAGCAGCCAGCCGCTCATATCCGAGGCGCCCGCCGAAAGGGCGGCGACCGAGGGCGGCAGGCTGCGGCCACCCAGCATGTATTCCTCGGAATTCGATGTGGACTTGCGCCAGGCGTAAACACCGATGCCCAGCATCAAGATGAAATAGGCGATGAGACTGATCCAGATACCGATACTCATCATTTCCCCCTCTGTTTTGTTTGTGCGGTCTGTGGCACGGACCGCCCCGAAAACGAAGAAAAAAGACGGATCACATTGTGCTTATCTCGAAATAAGTCAAACCGACCAAATGGACAGAAAAAAACAGCCTAAACGAACAGAAATACCCGCGATTTAGACGATTTGTGTTTTTAAAATTATGCCCGAAAAAGCGGCAAATTGTCACATATTGATTCTACATAGGACGAAAAAACAAAACGCCCGCTGAAATCAGCGGGCGTCCCGATCTATTCTGACGATGCGCGGATGCGCTTAGCGACGGATACCCAGACGCGCGATGAGCGCTTGGTAACGTGCTTCTTCCTTGCCACGCAGATAGTCCAGCAGCTTACGGCGCTGAGCAACCAGCATCAGAAGGCCACGACGCGAGTGGTTGTCCTTCTTGTGGGTTTTGAAGTGCTCGGTCAGGTTCGAGATGCGCTTGGTCAGGATCGCAACTTGCACTTCGGGCGAACCGGTGTCGCCTTCTTTGGTTGCGAATTCTTTGATCAGGGCGTTCTTGTCTTCGACGGTGATCGACATCGGAATCTCCTTGGTTAAGGGTTGGGGCACAAGCCGGGATGTCGTCCAGCAGGGTCCATAGAACACGCCTCCCTCAGGGAAGCGATGGGCGCAGTTACACCGAATCGCACCAAAAATAAAGCCCCAATCACCGGACCCGGTTACTGGGCCGTCATCTGCGCCTCGAACGCCGCGCGCGCGACCAGTTGCAGATCCTCCAGCGTCACGCCCTCTTCGGAGTGCACCTGCGCCAGCCGCTGCCCGTCAAGCGTGATCCATGCGCCCGTGTCATCCTCTTCCAATCCGAGTTCCGGGTCGGCAACCAGCACGGTGTCATAGACGACAACGATGCGGTCCTCGGCAGGATTGAAATCGGCAATCACGGCAGGCGCATCCCCTTGCCATGCCCCCAGCACGAAGGCATCGCCATCCTCGCCGCCCGAAAGATAATCGCCATGTCCTGCAATCAGCGTATCGGCTCCCGTGCCCCCGTTGAGGTAATCGCCCGTATCCTGATCCTCTTCCAAATCGCTGGTGCCCCATAGGAGGTCATCGCCGCCATTGCCATCCAGCTCGTCCGAGCCCGGACCGCCAGACAGTCTGTCATCGCCCGCCCCGCCCTGCACCGCATCATCTCCTGCGCCGCCCGACAGGGTGTCTGCGCCCTCGCCGCCCTGCAGGCTATCATCGCCCGCCCCGCCCGTCAGGCTGTCATCGCCACTTCCGCCCCGCAGAAGATCATCGCCCTCCGCTCCGACAAGGAAGTCCTCGCCCCATTCGCCGCTCAGCGTATCATCGCCCGTCCCGCCCAGAAGCGTATCATCGCCCTCCGCGCCCCAGAGCTGGTCATCGCCCGCGCGCCCCGTCAGGCTGTCATCGCCCCCGTAGCCGTTGATCTGGTCATCGCCTGCGCCGCCCGTGATCACCTCATCCGTAGGACCACCACCGATAATCCGGTCCCCCGCTTCCGTCAGGGGACTGTCCTCCATATCGGGGCTTATCTCCTGTGCATCCTCTTCGTCATCGGCCTCATCGGTGCGGAAACCGCCCGCAAAGGCCGCACCCGCCCCCGCCACCAGCAGCCCGACCAATCCCGTCAGAAACAACATTCCACTCTCCTCGCGCCCCCCAGCGAGGAAGAACATTACAGCAACATCACAAGATTCCCTAAGGGCAATCGCGAAATGGGAAGGCTTTCTGGTGCTATGGTAAACTCACCCCCAGAGCACCGGCTGCTGCGCGTAGCTGATATAAAGAGGATGTTTGGGCGCGCCGGCCTGTGTCAGGCCCAGATGGTAGAGCGGGCGATCGGCCCCGCGCAAAAGCGCCTCGACAACCGCGCCACGGCCCAGATGTGCCCCATGTGCGCCCCATGCGCAGATCACCCGATCCTCGGGGCCGGACACCCAATCGAGGCTCTCGAGGATGGCGCGGTCGTTCTCGGGGCCGACCGGATCTGGCTGGGCCCGCATCACCTTGGGGTCGGTGGCGCGATAGGCGAAGATATTGGTCACGCGGAACGCCCCGAATCCCAACACCCGTGCACGGCGCTCGCAGCGCTCCACGGTCGGGTCGTTCTGCACCTCGGTCGCGGTCGAGGGGTTGAGCATGATGAACAGCGCGCGCGGGCCTTTCGGGTCCCATACACGGGTCAGCAGATACCGGAACTGCTCGTCATCGGAATAGACCGCGATGGAAGCCGCATCGCCCTTGAGAAACTCGCGCGTGACCATGAGGCCGTCCTTTCGCCAAGGCAAAGGCCGGAGGAAATCCACCGGCCCGTCAAGGATTACAGATTGAAGACGCGGCTCGGATGCAACTCGCCCGCCTTGTAGGTGCCTACAGCCAGCGGCACCCCCTCATAGGACACCCATGCCTCATCGCCATACTCGCAGGCCGAGGCCAGCACCATTCCCGGGTTGCCATTGCGCAGGCGCACCGCGCCCTCGGGGGTGCATTTCAGCTCGGGCAGATCCGCCAGACCGATCTCCAGCGGCTGCACGCGGGCATCCAGCTCGGGCGTCTTGGCCAGCTCATCCAGCGTCTCGAGGCTGATCCCCTGTGAGGCCTCGAACGGGCCGGACCATTCGCGGCGCAGCCACAGGACATGGCCCAAGCACCCCAGCACCTGCCCCAGATCACGGGCGATCGAGCGCACATAACCGCCCTTGCCGCAGACCATTTCCAGCTCGACCGTATCGACATCGACCCGCGAGACCAGCGTCAGGCTCTCGACCCCGAGGGGGCGTGCGGCCAGCTCCATTTCCTCGCCCTTGCGGGCCAGGGCATAGGCGCGCTCGCCATCCACCTTCACGGCAGAAAACTGCGGCGGCACCTGCATGATATCGCCCACAAATTGCGGAAGTGCTGCGCGGATATCGTCATCGCTCGGACGCTTGTCCGAAGTCTCGATGACTTCGCCCTCGGCATCATCAGTATTGGTGGCAGCCCCCAGGCGCACCTGGAAACGGTAGCACTTGTCGGCATCGGTGATATAGGGAACGGTCTTCGTGGCCTCGCCCAAGGCCACGGCCAGCACGCCGGTTGCTGCCGGATCCAGCGTGCCCGCATGGCCAGCCTTCTTGGCGCCAAGCGCCCAACGCACTTTGTTGACAACGGATGTCGAGGTAATGCCGGCGGGCTTATCGATAATCAGCCAGCCCGAAACATCCCGACCTTTTTTGCGTGCCATTGCCCGTCCTTCGCTTGACCAGATCTGCAAGGCGCCCTGCTAGCTCAAGGGCGTCATCCGGTCAACCTGCCGTCGCGAGTATCGACAGGGTCACTCGGCAGGCGCGGGCTTGGGGCGCACAAGCCCGACAATCGGCCCCATCGGCAGGCCGAAATCGGCGCGGTTCTCGGACGGATCGACCAACCGCGAGATCTTGCCATCGAAATAGAGCGCATTGCGTGCACCCAGCTCGTCACGGAAGAGCCGCGCGAAGAGGTGGAAATTCACCGGTGTCTCGGAAATCGCGAACCATGCGTGTTTGCCATCCGCCGACACGCCCACTCCGTTACGGATGTTCAGGCTGTCGCTATCGGGCAGGAATTTCGGATGAAGCGTTCCGTCAATCACCAGCATCGGGCCGGATTGCGTCGCATAGGTGCAGGTGGGCGGATCGGCGTTGAAGCTGCGCGATTCCATCACCGTCAGACGGTCGGGTGCAATACAGAACACGCCATTGGGCAGCAGCCCGAAATTCCCCGGCCCTTCGGAGGTGACAATCGGGCGCTCTTGCTGTCCCTTCTCGACATAGAGCCCCACGGGGCGACGATCCGAGTGATACATCCCCGCATTCATCGCAAAGCCCAGAACTTCGTCGGAGCCCAGCTGACCTTCCAGGCGCTCGGGGGTGCCGATCAGCTGTCCGGACGGATCGTTCCACCATAGCCGCAGATCATCGCCTGCATCGGCCTCGCATACGGTAAAGGCCGCGCCATCGAAATCGACCCGATGGCAAGGGTCATCAGCGGTCTGCGCCCAGAGTGGGCGCGAGACCAGAGCCAGAAGGCCAAGGATCAGGAAATTAGTCCAGATCTTCGTCATCATCGTCATCATGACGGGCCACATCACGCTGCACCGTCTCGTCCGAGAACAGACGGCGGGTTTCATCCATACGGTCATAGGTCTCGTCCAGGCGGAACCGCAGATCGGGAGTGAATTTCAGGGTCAGGCTCTTGCCCACCATATGGCGGATCTCGCCCTTGTTGCGGGCCAGAGCCTTGATCAGCCCCTCCTCGCCCCTGCCGCCCAGAGGGGTGACATAGGCGGTGGCGACCTTCAGGTCGGGCGAACAGCGCACCTCGCCCACCGTCACGGACACGCCGGACAGATCGGGATCATGCACATCGCCGCGCAGCAGGATGTCAGACAATGCACGACGGATCAGCTCGCCTACGCGGAGCTGCCGTTGAGAGGGCCCTTCGGCCGAATTGAAGCGGTTCTTTGCCATACTTCCGCACATAGACATTTGCAGCCCGTCACGCAATGCCCCTGATAGACAGGGGCGCATGAGGCTTTGCCAACACTTGGCACTCAGGATAAGCAGGGTCGCAACTGAAAGGCCAATAACGAAAGAGAGAACCATGGGTGAACTTCCCGGAATCGTCATCACAGGGGCCTCGGGCCGTATGGGGCAGATGCTGATCCGCAGCGTCGTGGCCTCCGACAAAGTGCAGCTGGCCGGCGCGGTCGTGCGGCAGGGCAACGGTTGGGCCGGCCGCGATCTGGGCGAGCTGATGGGGCTGGGCCATGGCGTCGTGGTCACCGATGACCCGCTCGAGGCCTTTGCCAAGGCCCAGGCGGTGATCGACTTCACCACCCCCGAAGCCACGCTGGAATTTGCCGAACTCGCCGCGCAGGCACGCGCCACCCATGTGATCGGCACGACAGGGTTCACCGATGAGCAGCTCGAGGCGCTGAAACCCGCGGCCTTCCATGCGGTGCAGGTGCGCGCGGGCAATATGAGCCTTGGCGTGAACCTGCTGACCCAGCTGACGAAAAAAGTCGCCCAAGCGCTGGATGAGGATTGGGATATCGAGGTGATCGAGGCCCATCACAACCGCAAGGTCGATGCGCCTTCGGGCACCGCACTGATGCTGGGCGAGGCCGCAGCCGAGGGCCGTGGCATCCGGCTTGCCGATCACCGCGAAGCCGGTCGCGACGGCATCACCGGCGCGCGCGAGAAAGGCGCCATCGGCTTCTCCGCCATCCGTGGTGGCGATATCGTGGGCGAACATGATGTGCTGTTTGCGGGCATGGGCGAGCGGATCATCCTGCGCCATATGGCGACCGATCGCGGCATCTTCGCCCGCGGAGCTGTGAAAGCGGCGCTCTGGGGTCAGGACAAGGACCCCGGGCAATATGATATGATGGATGTGCTGGGGCTCTGAGCCCCGCCCTTTCGCGCAATAAAAAAGGCGGCCTCGCGGGCCGCCTTTTCTTGTGTGTGATCAGAGCGAGCGTTCGATCTCTTCGCGCTCGAAGATCTCGATGACATCGCCGGGGCGGATATCCTCGTAACGCTCGAAGGCCATACCGCATTCCTGACCGGAGATGACTTCCTTGACCTCGTCCTTGAAGCGCTTGAGCGTCTTCAAGGTGCCTTCGTGGATCACCACATCCTCGCGCAGCAGACGCACGCCTGCCGAACGGCGGGCAACGCCCTCGGTGACCAAGCAGCCTGCAACCTTGCCGACGCCGGTAACCTTGAAGACTTCGCGAATCTCGGCATAGCCGATGAAGTTCTCGCGGATCTCGGCCGACAGCAGGCCCGATGCGGCCGCTTTGATGTCATCCACCAGATCATAGATGATCGAGTAATAGCGGATCTCGACACCTTTCTGGTTGGCCGAGCTGCGCGCCGGAGCGTTGGCACGGACGTTGAAGCCGATGACCGGCGCCTGGCTTGCTTCGGCCAGACCGATATCGGATTCGGTGATCGCACCCACACCCGAATGGATGACGCGCACGCGCACTTCCTCGTTGCCGATCTTCTCGAGCGCCTGAACAATCGCCTCGGTCGACCCCTGCACGTCGGCCTTGACCACAACGGCCAGTTCCGAAACGCTCTTGTCGGCCTTGGCTTTCGCCATCAGCTGCTCCAGCGTCGTCGCCGCACCGGCAGCCGCACGTTTGTCCTTGGCGGCCGAGATACGGTAATCCGCGATCTCGCGGGCCTGTGCCTCGGTTTCAACCACGTTCAACACGTCGCCTGCTTCGGGCGTACCGTTGAGGCCGAGCACCTCGACCGGAACCGACGGACCGGCTTCATCGACGCGGTCACCGCGATCGTTGATCAGCGCGCGGACCTTACCCCACTGCTCGCCCACGACGAAGATATCGCCGCGCTTGAGCGTGCCGTGCTGCACCAGAACGGTGGCAACCGGGCCACGACCCACATCGAGCTTGGCTTCGATCACCGCACCCTGCGCCTGACGGTTCGGGTTGGCTTTCAGCTCGAGGATCTCTGCCTGAAGCGCGATGGCGTCCAGCAGGGTATCAAGCCCCTTGCCCGATTTGGCCGACACTTCAACGGTCTGGACGTCGCCGCCCATCTCTTCGACAACCACGTTATGCTGCAGAAGCTCGGTGCGCACGCGCTGTGCGTTTGCCTCGTGCTTGTCGATCTTGTTGATCGCCACGATCATCGGCACATTCGCCGCTTTCGCGTGGTTGATCGCCTCGATCGTCTGCGGCATGACCGAATCGTCTGCCGCCACAACCAGGATGACAACGTCGGTCACATTGGCACCGCGTGCCCGCATCGACGTGAACGCCGCGTGGCCGGGGGTGTCGAGGAAAGTCAGAACCGCCCCGCTATCGGTGGTCACCTGATAGGCGCCGATATGCTGGGTGATGCCGCCGGCCTCACCGGAAACGACATTCGCCTTACGGATCGCATCCAGAAGCGAGGTCTTGCCGTGGTCCACGTGGCCCATGATGGTCACGATCGGCGGACGCGGCTGAAGATCTTCATCCTTGTCCTGAACCGTGTCGATCACCTGCTCGACATCCGCATCCGATACGCGCACCGCGCGGTGGCCGAATTCCTCGATCACCAGCTCTGCGGTATCGACATCAAGCGGCTGGTTTGCGGTCACCATCATGCCCATTTTCATGAGCGATTTCACCACATCCGCAGTCCGTTCGGCCATACGGTTGGCAAGCTCGCCGACCAGAATGGTTTCCGGCAGCTGGACATCGCGCACCTGCTTCTCGGCGCGACCGCTATCCATGCCCTTCTGACGCTGACGCTCCTGCTTGCGCTTCATCGACGCGAGCGAGCGCTGGCGCCCTTCGCGGCCGGTCAGCGCATCATTGAGCGACAGCTTGCCCGAACGGCGGCTCTCGTCCTTGGCAGCTTTGCCACGCGAATCGCGGTCGCTACTGCGATCACGCTCACGATCAGTCTTGCGCGGACCCGAGGCCGAAACCCCTTTGGTCTCGGCACGCGAAGCAGCGGCCTCTGCAGCGGCGCGGTCTTGCGGCGCGGCAGGTGCGTCGGCTTTGGGAGCCTTGCGGACCTCTTCCTTCTTCTTCGCACGCAGTTCGGCCTCGCGCGCCTTGCGCTCGTCCTCTTCTGCCTTCAGGCGCAGCGCTTCTTCGCGCTCACGCTCTTCTTTCTCTTTTGCTTCCTGCTCGGCGCGACGACGCTCGCGCTCTTCCTCGCGGGCCTTTTCCTCGGCCTCACGGGTTGCAGCTTCCTCGACTTCGCGTGCTTTTGCAGCCTGGAGCGCCTTCAGACGGCGCTCCATCTCGGCATCGGAGATGCCTGCAGGGCGTTTTTTAGGGTCACCCAAATTCGGGCGCGAGCCGGAGGGCTTGCCGGCCGCACCGGCCGCAGGCTTGTTCACGACCCGTTTCTTGGTCTTGGTTTCCACCACCACGCTCTTGGTGCGCCCGTGGCTGAAGCTCTGCTTCACCGAACCGGGGCGTGCGCCACCAAGACCGAGGGTTTTTTTGCCGTCCGTATCGCTCATGCCGTCTTCGTATCCTTACTGGCAGCCGCTTTGCCGCCGTCCTGCTTGCGCATCCCCGCAAGCCTTGCCGCTTCTGTTATGACACGCGGAGTGAGTCCACCAGAACCAAGCGCGCCGTGTATTGCACGATCACGCCCAAAAGCCAAACCCAATTCCGCGCTGGTCAGGCAACCGAACCAACGGCTGCCTTCGGGGGTCCAGAGCTTGCCCTTCCCGCGTTCCGATCCATCGGTCGCCTGGAAGAGTACCTTTGCCCGACCTTCCGCGAGCCAGCCCTTGACCTTTTCAAAGCCACATACGGCTTTGCCAGATTTCCTGACCAAGGAGATAAGCTCGACCACGCGTTGTGCAAGAGCCTGATCGACGAGATCCGCCAGATTATCCGGCGCCTCCGCCTTGGTTTTTGCGCCACGGGAGAACAATCCCTTGGCAACTGCCTTCTCGATGATCTCGCGATCCGAGGTCACCCAGATCCCCCGACCCGGCAGTTTTTCTGCCACGTCGGGATAGATCAGACCGTCCGGCCCCAGCACGAAACGCACAAGCCCGGCCTTGGGCTGCACGTCTTGCGTGACGATGCAGCGCCGTTCCGACTCGTCATTTGTTTTGTCTCGCCCACCACGGCTCATGATCGGTCCGATCCCCTTCTCTTTCAGGCCTTGGGCTCTTCGCCCTCGGCCTCTTCTACGTCTGCCGCTGCTTCCAGCTCGGTCGGGTCAACCCAACCCAGCTGAACGCGTGCGGTCATAACCATTGTCTGCGCATCTTCCAGCGAGACGTCGAACGCCTCCAGAAGACCGTCGTCTTTCTGGCGCTTGCCATCGACGGTGGTCCAGCCACCGGCCAGCTCCCAGTCGGCGCAGGTCGCGAAATCTTCCAGCGTCTTCACGCCGTCTTTTGCCAGCGCCTCGACCATCGGTGCGGTCAGACCTTCGACCTCGAAGAGGCTGTCCTCGGCACCGAGCGCGCGAGCGCTCTCGATGGCCTTGCGGTTCAGCTCCTCGATATAATCGCGGGCGCGGGCCTGGAGTTCCTCGGCGGTGCCATCATCGATACCTTCGATGGACATCAGCTCGTCGCTCTCGACATAGGCCACCTCCTCGAGAGTGGTGAAGCCTTCCGAAACCAGAAGTTGGGCAAAGAACTCGTCGATATCAAGTGCATCCACGAACAGTTTGGTCCGCTCTGCGAATTCGGCCTGACGGCGGCTCGATTCATCGGCCTCGGTCATGATGTCGATATCGAGACCGGTCAGCTGCGAGGCAAGACGCACGTTCTGGCCGCGACGGCCGATGGCCAGCGACAGCTGCTCGTCGGGCACAACCACTTCAATCTTCTGCGCTTCTTCATCGAAGACCACTTTCGACACTTCTGCCGGCTGCAGCGCGTTCACGAGGAAGGTCGCGGTATCTTCGTTCCACGGAATAATGTCGATCTTCTCGCCCTGCAGCTCGCCCACGACGGCCTGCACACGCGAACCGCGCATACCGACGCAAGCGCCGACGGGGTCGATCGAATTGTCATGCGAGATCACGGCGATCTTCGCGCGCGAGCCCGGATCACGGGCCACGGCCTTGATCTCGATGATGCCGTCATAAATCTCCGGCACTTCCATCTTGAACAGTTCCGCCATGAATTGCGGATCGGTGCGCGACAGGAAGATCTGCGGGCCACGGGTCTCGCGGCGCACGTCTTTCACGAAGCAGCGGATGCGGTCGCTCGGGCGGTAGGATTCGCGGCCGATCTTCTCGTTGCGGCGCAGGATACCCTCACCACGACCGATATCGACGATGATATTGCCGTATTCCTCGCGCTTGACCACACCATTGATGATGGTGCCCTTGCGATCCTTGAACTCGTCGAACTGGCGGTCACGCTCAGCTTCGCGCACGCGCTGCAGGATCACCTGCTTGGCGGATTGCGCGGCGATGCGGCCCAGATCGACCGGGGGAACCTCGTCGATGATCTCGTCACCGATCTCCGGCTCTGCCTTGTATTGCTTGGCCTGCTTGACGGTCAGCTCTGCCTGATAGTTTTCCAGATCTTCGTCGGCCACGACGGTGCGCACCCGCGTGAAGGTCGCACGACCGGTCTTGCGGTCGATATGGACGCGGATGTCCATTTCCGAGCCGTAACGGGACTTTGCCGCACGGGCCAGCGAATCCTCCATCGCCTCGATCACCAGATCGGGGTCGATCATCTTTTCGCGGGCCACGGCCTCGGCGGTCTGCAGCAGTTCAAGCTGGTTGGCAGAGGTGATTGCCATCACTCTTTCTCCTCGTCGGAAGCATCCGTATCCGTTTCGATCTCGTCGAATTGGGTTTCATCAATCGCACCAGAGGCTTTCTTCTGGCGCAGCATCTCGTCAATCAGGTCGTCGGTCAGCACGAGCTTTGCATCCGACAGCCAGTCGAATTGCAGACCGATGGTCACCGTCTCGCCCTGTTCTTCCAGCTCGAGAAGGACCTCCTCGCCCTCCGTGCCACGGATAAAACCTTTGAAGCGGCGGCGGCCGTCGATCATCTCGGAGGTCTCGATCTTCGCCTCGTAGCCTTCCCATGCGTCGAAATCCTTCAGACGCGTCAGCGGGCGGTCGATACCCGGCGAGGAGACCTCGAGATGGTAATTCTCCTCGATCGGGTCTTCCACATCCAGAACGGCACTCACCGCGGTCGAGATCTTGGCGCAATCATCCACGATGATACCGCCCTCGGGGCGATCAGCCATGATCTGGAGCGTTGCCGTCCTGCCGCCCTGCAGGCGGATACGAATCAACTCGAAACCCAGCCCCTCAATGGTGGGCTGAACAATATCTGCCAAACGCCGGTCGATGGCGGTCTTTGCGATGAGGTCGGTCATGTCCGTCCTTCGTTGAATGCCTTGACCCGTATAACAAAAAACGGGCCAAGCGGCCCGTTACATAGGTTCGGTGGATGCCGAGCCAAGCCCGACACGCCGCTGTTGGCCTTGTCTATAGCTTACAGAACGCCTGTTTGCAAGCGTTTCGCGCAGGCCCCGCTTTCGGAGCCTCAGCGACGCAGCCTGTCCATGATCCCCACCAGCGCCTGCGTGATACGCGGCTCCGACAGCGCGTGCCCCGAGGCTGGCACCATCTGCAGTTCGGCCAGCGGCCAGTCCCGCGCCAGACGCCATGCCGAAAGCGGCGGGCAGATCATATCCATCCGCCCCTGCACGATCATGGTCGGGATATGCTCGATCCGGTGACGGTCACGCAGGATCTGGCCATCCTCGTCAAGGAAGGCCCTGTTGGTAAAATAGTGGTTTTCCAGACGCGCGAACGCACGGGCATAATCCGCCGGCGCCTCGCCCATATGGCCGTCAGTATCCACCGATGCCAGAGCGTTTTCCCACATCGTCCAGATGCGGGCATGGCGGGCCTCGGTCACATAATCGCCGCAGAAGAGGCGTTTGTGATAGGCCCCGACGAGATCGTCGCGTTCCTCCTCGGGGATCTGCTCGCAAAAGCGCGTCCACAGATCGGGGAAGAACTGCCCCGCGCCGCCCCCGTAAAACCAGTCGATCTCGCGCTGCATCGCCAGAAACACACCGCGCAGCACCAGCGCCTGCACATGGTCCGGATGCGCCTCGGCATAGATCAGCGCCAGCGTTGCCCCCCAGCTGCCGCCGAAAACGATCCAGCGCTCGATCCCGAGGGTTTGACGAATCAGCTCGATATCGGCGACCAGATGCCATGTGGTATTATGCTCCACCGAGGCCTGCGGCTTGGACAGCCCGCAACCACGCTGGTCGAAGAGCACGATCCGGTAATGGGCCGGATCGAAGAACCGGCGCATCGCGGGGCTGCACCCGCCCCCCGGACCGCCATGGAACACTACCACGGGCACGCCATGCGGATTGCCCGATTGCTCGACATACAGCTGATGGCCATCGCCCACATCGAGCATCCGCCGGTCGAAAGGCTCGATCGGCGGGTAAAGATATGATGTCGGCTGACGTTTTTGACCTGCAGTTCTATCCATGATCAGACTATATAGCGCAAAACGGTGCTCCACCACGGGGCAGAGGCAGATATTTCGAGGGCAAAGCATGTCAGACGCGAAATCGACGATCAATCCCGATGAAGTCGCCAAATTTGAGGCGATGGCCGCCGAATGGTGGGACCCGAACGGCAAGTTCCGCCCGCTGCACCAGATGAACCCTTGCCGCCTCGACTATCTGACCACACAGATCGCAGCGCAATTCGGCCGCAACCTGCGCGACGCACGACCTTTTGAAGGGCTGCGCATTCTGGATATCGGCTGTGGCGGCGGGCTCCTGTCGGAACCGATGGCGCGGCTCGGCGCGACCGTGGTCGGTGTGGATGCCGCTGAAGGCAACCTGCCGGTGGCGCGGCTGCATGCCGAGCAATCGGGGCTCGAGATCGATTACCGCCACGGCACCGCCGAGGCGCTGGCCGCAGATGGCGAGACATTCGACGTGGTTCTGGCGATGGAGATCGTCGAACATGTGGCCGTGCCGCAAGAGTTCATCGAGACCTGTGCGGCGCTGGTGAAATCGGGGGGGATGATGTTTGTCTCCACCCTCAATCGCAATGCCAAGAGCTATATGTTCGCCATCATCGGGGCCGAACGGATCCTGAAATGGCTCCCCAACGGCACCCATGACTGGGCAAAGTTCATCACCCCCGACGAGCTGGAGGACATGGTCCTGAACGCCCAGCTGGATATGGTCGACCGCAAGGGCATGGTGCTCAACCCCATCACATGGCGCTGGTCCACCTCGGCGCGCGATCTGTCGGTGAATTACGTCACCACCAGCCTGAAGCCCTGATCACACAAGACTGAGCGCCGTGACGATCTCCATCTTGCCGAAACCGCTGAAGCGGGTGTTGGTCACGGCGCTATAGGCCCCCATGCCGTGGAAGACGATGTAATCCTCTTCCTCCAGATCCTCGGGGAGCGCCAGCTGGCTGGGTAGGCGGTCCACCGGATCGCAGGTCGGACCGAAGACCGTGCGCGGGAGCGTTGCGCCCTCGCGCTTGCGGCCATCAGGTCCGTAGCAGGTCAGGCGCTCGATATTGCCCACCAGCGGCAGATCGGCCAGCCCGCCATAGATCCCGTCATTGAGGAACACGTCACCGCCATCGCGCAGCGATTTCACGCGGGTGATATGGGTGAAGGCATCGCCCACCAGCCCCCGCCCCGGCTCGCAGACCAATGCGGGACGCGCCTCGCCAAAGGCCTCGCCTGCCACGCGGTCAATGGTGGTGAAGATCTCCTCGACCTTGGGCGCAGGACCCGCCTTGCGGTGATTGGGGAATCCCCCGCCCACGTTAAGCCGGTGAAGCCTGACACCTGCCTGCTCCGCAATGCGCGCCGCGGCACGGATGTAGCGGTCCCAGACCATCGGGTCGGTCACCTGCGATCCGGGCTGGAAGGTGAGCGAGGGCTTGAAGCCCGCCTCATCCACATCGCGCAGAAGAGCAACCGCCAGATCCTCGGTCGCGCCGAACTTCGCGCTTGCGTCATAGGCCCCCGTCTCGTCGGCCAGCTCGAAGCGCACCGAGATCTCGCAGCCCTCATAGGGCACCAGATCGACCAGCTTCGACAATTCGCTCCGGCTATCGACCGACCAGACCTTCACGCCGGCCTCGACCGCATGGGCGATCTCGGCCCGCCCGCGCACGGGATTATGGTAATGGAGCGCGCAATTGGGCGCGAGGCGGCGGATCAGATCGATCTCGTCGGGCGAGGCCACATCGAAGCCGCGGATACTGGCGGCGGCGAGATTCTCGATCACCATTTCGGCGGGGTTCGATTTGACATCATAGGTCACAAGCCCCGGAAAGCCGCGGATATAGCGCACCGCCGTCTGCTGTAGCACCGCAGGAGAGAAGACCAGCACCGGATGATCGGGCCGGTTCACACGGATAATCTCGGACGGGTTCATCCAGATCGTCTTCGAAACGCCCATCGGCTTTCCTCCCATCATAGTGGCAGCCACCTCTTGCCCCAATGCAGGAACCGCCCTGCGGATGGGAAAGCGCTTACGCAATTCGTTCTCAGGTGAGGCTGTCCGCCCTTCCTGCCTTTCCAGAGCTGCGATATGGGGCCAAAGCCCTGCCCTGAAAAGGGCAAATTACCGCGTCACGTCCCCAAAGTGCCAGCTGAACCACCCAAATCAACCCCGAAGCCGTCCTCCGCTCGTTGATAGGAATTGATCGTGTGGTCTAATTTTCGCGCATTTCGGCAGGTTGCGGCGGATTGACCCGACGTGCCCTGCGCAATTGTCGTGAAACTGTCGGGGATCTGCGCCAGATTTGGAAAAAACTGATGAAGGGGATTTTCATGTCGGGCATTTCTCGCCGCTTCTTTCTGTCGGCTACCGCCGCCACCGGCGCCTATCTGGTGCATCCGTTCAAGGCCGAGGCCGCCGAGGGCCAGATCCATCTGCGCATCATCGAGACGACCGATATCCATGTGGCGCTCGACCCCTATGACTATTACGGCGACAAGCCCGACGACACCCAAGGGCTGGCCCGCACCGCGACCCTGATCGAGGGCTTGCGCGACGAGGCCGAGAACACGCTTCTGCTGGATAATGGCGACTTGCTGCAGGGCAATCCTCTGGGTGATTACATCGCGCATCAGAAAGGTGTAGGCGATGACGTGCACCCGATGGTCAAGGCGATGAACATCCTTGGCTATGATTGCGCGACGCTCGGCAATCACGAGTTCAATTACGGGCTCGAATTCCTGCAGGCATCCCTCGAGGCGGCAGCCTTCCCCTTCGTCTGCGCCAATGTCGTCTCGGGCCCCGAGCTAAGCGCCGATCCGCTGGAGGACCAGACACTCTTCCCGCCCTATTATGTGATGGAGCGCGCCCTGACCGATGGCTCGGGCGAGGCGCATCTGGTGAAGATCGGCGTGATCGGTTTCGTCCCGCCACAGATCATGCAATGGGACGAGGCCAATCTGAAAGGCCGAGTCTCGACGCGCGATATCGTGGCGGCGGCCAAGGCATGGGTGCCCAAGCTGAAAGGCGACGAGGCCTGTGATCTGGTGATCGCGCTGGCCCATACCGGCATCGAGGGCGGCGGTTACACCGAAGGCATGGAAAACGCGGCTCTTTATGTGGCCGAGGTCGAGGGTATCGATGTCGTGCTGACCGGCCACCAGCACCGTGTCCTGCCCGGCCCCGATTATGAGGGCATCGAGGGCGTGGATGCCGAGAAGGGCACGCTCGCCGGCAAGCCCGCCGTGATGGCAGGGTTCTGGGGCTCGCATATGGGGCTGATCGACCTGATGCTGGAGAAGCAGAACGGCAAATGGGGGATTGTGAGCCATACTTCCGAGGCCCGCCCCATCTACAAGCGCGAGGACCGCAAGGCCATCGCCCTGACCGAGAGCTTCGCACCCATCACCGAGGCCGTCGAGCCGGACCATCAGGCGACGCTGGCCTATATCCGCTCACCGGTGGGCGAGACCTCGGCCCCGCTCTACAGCTATTTCGCACTGGTCGCCGATGACCCTTCGGTGCAGATCGTCTCGCAGGCGCAGAGCTGGTATGCCAAGGATATGCTGAAGGAAACCGCCTATAAGGGTCTGCCGATCCTCTCGGCGGCGGCACCCTTCAAATGCGGCGGGCGTGGCGGGCCGGACTATTACACCAATGTCGCCAAAGGCCCTGTTGCCATCAAGAATGTGGCCGATCTCTATCTCTATCCCAACACCTTCCGCGCGCTGAAGGTGACGGGTGCCACCGTGGCCGACTGGCTCGAGCGTTCGGCGGGGGCGTTCAACCAGATCGAGGTGGGGGCCAAGGATGCGCCCCTCCTCAACCCCGATTTCCCGAGCTATAATTTCGACGTGATCGACGGGGTGAGCTACCGCATCGACCTCTCGAAACCCGCCAAATTCGACAGCGAGGGCAAACAGGTCAGCGAGGGCGGGCGGATCGTGGATCTGATGTTCGAGGGCAAACCCATTGACCCTGATCAGGAGTTCATCGTGGCGTCGAACAATTACCGCGCTGGCGGCGGTGGCCATTTCCCGGGCGTGGATGCCTCGAAAATCGTGTTCGAAGGGCCTGATACCAATCGCGATATCATCGTGCGGTTTATTCAGGAGCAAGGCACGATCAACCCCGCGGCGGATGGCAACTGGAGCTTTGCGCCAATGGAAGGCACCACGGTGACCTTCGCCTCCGGCCCCGCTGGACGGGACTTCATGGAGGCCGTGAAGGGTGTGCAGATCGCGGATGCGGGCGAAGCCCAAGACGGATTCGCGCTCTACCGGATCACGCTCTGACACATTTGCCTTGCTCCAAAGGCTTTTCCTCGCGCTTGGCCCACGTTAAAGAGGGCCAAGCCTTACAAGGATCAGACGCATGCCGATGGAAAAGACCTTCAACGCCGCCGAGGCAGAACCCCGCATCTCCGCCAAATGGGAAGAGGCAGGGGCCTTCAAAGCGGGCGCCAATGCCTCGCGCCCCGAAACCTTCACCATCATGATCCCGCCGCCGAACGTGACCGGCGCGCTGCATGTGGGCCATGCGTTCAACAACACCATTCAGGATATTCTGGTCCGCTGGCACCGGATGCGCGGCTTTGACACGCTCTGGCAGCCGGGTCAGGACCATGCCGGCATCGCCACCCAGCTGATGGTGGAAAAGGAACTGGCCAAGACCGGCCAGCCGGGCCGCCGCGAGCTGGGCCGCGAGAAATTCCTGGAGAAGGTCTGGGACTGGAAGGGCCAATACGGCTCGACCATCGTGGGCCAGCTTCAGCGACTTGGCTCGTCCTGCGACTGGTCGCGCAATGCTTTCACCATGGCGGGCGCACCGGGCGATCCGCGCACCGGCCACGAAAATAGCCCGAATTTCCACGATGCCGTCATCAAGGTCTTCGTGGATATGTATAACAAGGGCATGATCTATCGCGGCAAGCGTCTCGTGAACTGGGACCCCCATTTCGAGACCGCGATCTCGGACCTCGAAGTCGAGAATATCGAAGTCGCGGGCCATATGTGGCACTTCAAATACAAGCTGGCCGGTGGCGAGACCTATACCTACCGCGAGAAGGACGAGGACGGCAACGTCACCTTCGAGGAGGTGCGCGACTATATCTCCATCGCGACCACCCGCCCCGAAACCATGCTGGGCGATGGCGCGGTGGCCGTGAACCCCAAAGACGAGCGTTATGCGCCCATCGTCGGCAAGATGGTGCATCTGCCGCTCTGTGACCGTCTGATCCCGATCGTGGCGGACGAATATCCGGACATGACCTTCGGCTCGGGCGCCGTGAAGATCACCGGCGCGCATGATTTCAACGATTATCAGGTCGCCAAACGCTGCAACCTGCCGATGTATCGCCTGATGGACATGCAGGGCGCGATGCGCGCCGATGGCCTGCCTTACGAGGACTGCGTGGCGCGTGCCCGCGAGATCGCGGCAGGCGCCGAAGCGGGCGAGATGGAGATCGACAGCCTCAACCTCGTGCCCGAGAAATATCGCGGCATGGACCGGTTCGAGGCCCGCAAGGCGGTGATCGCGGATATCAATGCCGCCGGGCTTGCGGTGACGATCGAGAAGATCATCACTGATGACGAGGATAACGAAGCCGCGATCTGGGTGCCTTATGTCGAGGACAAGCCGATCATGCAGCCCTTCGGCGACCGCTCGAAGGTGGTGATCGAGCCGATGCTGACCGACCAGTGGTTCGTCGATGCCGAGAAGATCGTGGGCAAGGCACTGGATGCCGTGCGCGATGGCCGCACCAAGATCATGCCGGAATCGGGCGAGAAGACCTATTTCCACTGGCTCGAAAACATCGAGCCGTGGTGCATCTCGCGCCAGCTCTGGTGGGGGCATCAGATCCCTGTATGGTATGGCCTGGACCTGTCGGTGACGGGTTTCACCGATGACGAGAACAATGGCGATCTGGACGAGGTCGAACTGGGCCGTCTCTTGAACGAAGGCGGCATGCTGCACCGTGGTGACATCCACCATTGCGCCGCCGATTTCGACTCGGTGACCGAGATGTTCCGCGATGCGAATGCCGCTCTGCCCGTGCCGCTCTCGGCGGCCCGTATCGTCGAGGTGGCCGACCGGAAGGCCGCAATGGAAACGCTGGCGGCATCTCTGGCCGAGTATAACCTGTCTCAGGACCCGACCCATCTGGTCTATCCGGTCTGGCGCGACGGCGATGTGCTCGATACCTGGTTCTCTTCGGGCCTCTGGCCGATCGGCACGCTGGGCTGGCCGAACTGGGACGAGAGCACCAAGAAATACTTCCCGACCGATGTTCTGGTCACCGGCTTTGACATCCTGTTCTTCTGGGTGGCGCGCATGATGATGATGCAGCTCGCCGTTGTCGATCAGGTGCCGTTCCACACCGTCTACCTGCACCAGCTCGTGCGTGACGAGAAGGGCAAGAAGATGTCGAAGACCACCGGCAATGTCATCGATCCGCTGGAAATCATCGACGAGTTCGGGGCCGACGCGCTGCGCTTCACCAATGCGTCGATGGCGGCCCTTGGCGGCGTGCTGAAACTCTCGAAAGACCGCATCGCGGGCTATCGCAACTTCGGCACCAAGATCTGGAACGCGACCCGCTTCGCAGAGATGAATGGGGTGTTCGAGGGCGCACCTGTCGCAATGCCCGCGCCCACCCATACGGTAAACCGCTGGATCGTGGGCGAGGTCGCCAAGGTCCGCGAAGAGGTCGATGCGGCCTTTGACACCTATCGTTTCAATGACGCCGCCAACGCACTTTACGGCTTCGTCTGGGGCAAGGTCTGCGACTGGTATGTCGAATTCGCCAAGCCTCTGTTTGACGGCGAGCATGCACAGGAAACCCGCGAGACCATGCGCTGGGTGCTGGATCAGGCCTATACCATGCTGCACCCGATCATGCCCTTCATCACCGAAGAGCTCTGGGAGCTGACCGGCGAGCGCACGAAGCTTCTGGCCCATGGCGATTGGCCCGTTTACACGGCAGCGGAACTCGTTGACCCGGCAGCCGATGCCGAGATGAACTGGGTGATCGCGCTGATCGAGGAAATCCGCTCCTCGCGGGCGCAGATGGGCGTGCCGGTGGGACTGAAACTGCCGATGATCCTGGCCGAGGCCGATGCGGCGGCGCGTGCGGCGCTTGCCAATAACGAGGCGCTGATCCTGAAACTGGCGCGCGTGGACAGCATCACCGAAGGGCCGATCCCGAAAGGGGCGATCTCGATCCCTGCCCATGGCGCGCTCTTCGGCCTGCCGCTCGAAGGGGTGATCGACGTCAAAGCCGAGAAGACTCGGTTGGAGAAAGCTCTGGCCAAGATCCAGAAGGAGATCGGCGGAATGGAGGGGCGTCTGAAGAACCCGAAATTCCTCGAAAAAGCCGAGGCCGAGGTGATCGAGGAAACTCGCGGCAATCTGGCACTTCGTCAGGAAGAGGCGGACAAGATCGCCGCTGCCGTCAAACGATTGGCAGAGCTGGGCTGATAACGATGGAAAGGCCGGGACATCTTCCCGGCCTTTTTTCATGCCCCTATGCGCCGAGATCACCAAACCGGCCGACCACCAGAGACACATCGACAGCTCTCCGCAAACCCCCGCTGAAAAAGCAGCGCTGCTTGACGTTCTGGAAGATCGTTACTGGGTGTCGCTGAGAACAGCCTCCCCGCTTCCCTTCCCCAGACCGGATATGTCGGGATACGCGGATCTGCCGATCCCGCTCTCTGGGGCCATTGCGCGGAGCCAGCCGCTCAGCCCTGATGTCTCCCTGGTCCACGCCTACCTCCGAGCCATCAGGTGCTCCGCGATAAAGCCGATCATCTCGCGCAACAAATCCGCATCGCCACTCCGGTCGGCAAGCGCGAAGATCCACCACGGGTTTGATCCTCTGGTAGCTTTCCCGGTTCAGGTTCAGGCTCGCAACCGGATGCGCTGCGCACAATGGCTCCCCATATTTCGAGATTCCGGGGGCATTCCGCCAGTTGCTGGATAAATCGGTTCCTGGGCGCGAGGCAGTGATCGAGGGAGAGGAGAAATCCTGCCCTTGGCACCGCATCACGCCATGCCGGACGCATACCATCAAGATGATGCAGGCGCCCTTTAACATGCCCCACCCTTTTACAGCTACCGAAGGCCGATATGTCAGAACGTAAGGTCTCTTCCATCTCGTATTCCACCAAACCTCGGGCGGGCGGGTCAATCTTGTCCCGTCTAACAAAGACCTGTCTGGCATCACTTTCGCAGCGAGCGGGATCAACAAGGACCATATGCGGCAACGTTCCCAATGGAATTCCTGGTTGGTGCCGGCACCGTAGTCCTGATTGGTTGTCAGAAACCGGGACCAGCCATGTCGCGACGGCCCGCCGGTCTCAGGCGCTCTTGCATCTGCGCGGGGGCTGTGCTGCGCCCAAACAATCGGACTGGTGGAGGCGCAGCAAAGTGAGGGGAGGTCCACAGAAGCGTTGATCCGGAGCGGGTGGGTGTTCCCGGGGGAGTTAGGATGCCTGCCCTTCGGCGCCTCATGCGTCGCTTTGCGGTCCCACCTGGGCGAGCCAAACCCTAACCGCACCCCAGTGTCGTAACCACCAGATATTCAAGCGATCGTGTCCCACGGGGTGGTGTAGCTCAGGTGGCCATCGGGTTTCTTAGTAAGGTCGGGTTGCTAGACTCAATCTGATCCAAGGATGACACCCGATGACCAAACCTATGATGGACCTTCGCGCGCTTGTCGAACAGAGCGGCGATGCAGATTTACTGCGTGAGATGATTGGCTTTGCCGCCGAGCGACTAATGGAGCTCGAGGTTGGCGCCAAGACCGGCGCGGACTATGGCGAGAAGAGTGCCGAACGACTG